>NZ_DATJJK010000149.1:0-52177 GCF_035492295.1 Acidisoma sp.
TCTCACGACCTCGTCGGTCGCCAGGTCAACGGCAACCAGCTTTGCGCCGCCGGCGACGGGAGCCGAGAACCCGGGCGCTGCCGTATCGAGTATCCAAAGCCGATTGGCGGCGTCGACGACCACGCTCTGCACGCTCGCAAGCGTCGCACCGGGCTTCGCGGAATCAAATGTATTGATGGCGACATTCGGATACGCAATGACCTTGCCGTCACGGATCTCGCCGACGGTGAACGGCACCGCATCGCCCCAACGGGGAAAGTTGATGAAGACGCGCCCATCGGCCGCGACGGTGACGCCAGTCGGCATTGCATCGTGGAATTGGAATACCGGTTCGATATGCCCGATCGGGCGGTCGCTCGCGAGTTGCATCGCGTCATGTAATGCGTTCTGGCCCATGCTGGCCTCTCCTTTGCCCTCTGTCGCAGCAACCGGTACCGCCCCGGCCACCATACCGAATGCGGCGATGACTGCCGTCCTGCGCCGGACGGTCGGTGACCCGCCCACGTGCATCACGCGGCGGCGAGCGCTGCCAGGACGGCGTCACGGCCCGCCTCGGCAACCGCAACGTCCTGTTCGGTCGTACCCGATCCCACGCCGATCGCTCCCAGCGTGTCGCCTGCGAAGACGATCGGTAATCCACCCCCGAGATTGGCAATGCCGCCATGGCTCGCCAGACCCAGATTTGCACCGAATTCGAAGGGAAGCCCACCGGTCGGCGCACTGAGCGAAGCGCTGGTGGCGGCCTTGGCGATTGCCGGGTCCCGCGCGAGAACTGCCGCCCCGTCCACCCTGGCGAAGGCCAGCAGATTGCCGCCGGCATCCACGACGGCGATACATTCCGGGGCGGCGATCTCGCGGGATTTCACCACCGCCGCTTCGACCGCTATGGCGGCCGCTGCATAGGTCAGCTGCTTCCGATTCTGAATCAGCGGCAATTTCAACATTCGTGCATCTCCTGCGAGGCAGATTGAGGGATTTGGTATGACTTCGAGCGTGAAGGTGCGCCGATCGAGACCCTGGCCTTGCGAGGGGTGCCATCGAGTGCTGTGGCTCGCGCGGAGTTATGCAGAGGCGGACACATCGACTTGCCCGCGAGCCGATGTTGCTGCCTCTGTGGCGTCGTCTCGCGACAGCCAGGCCAAGGTCAGGCTTCCTCTGCGATGTCGATGACGATCTTGCCGGTGGCTTTGCCCGATTCGATGCGTCGATGGGCATCCGGTGCGGTGGCAAGGGTGAAGTGATTCGCGTCGATGAGCGGCCGCACTCGGCCTGCGTCAACGAGCCGTGCCAGGCTGCGCAGGATGCGCCCATGCCGATCGCGACCACGCCCATGCAACATGGGCAGCAGCATGAAGACCACACCGAAGGAAAGTGCCTTGGCGTGAAGCAGCCCCAGGTCCTGGGTGGTCCGTGAATTGGTGGTGATGACGCGACCATTGTCGCCTGCCGCCGCGAACGACGCCCCCAGGTTGCTGCCGCCTACAGTGTCGAAGACGACATCGAAGCCGCGACCCTCAGAGAGCCGATCGACGTAATGGTCGACCGTTTCACTAAGGTAAAGGACGGTCTCATCCGCACCAAGATTGCGCGCCAAATCCGCGGCGTCCGCCGACCCAACCGTGGTGGCGACGCGCGCACCCAGAACCTTGGCGAGCTGCACGGCGATGTGTCCGACGCCGCCAATGCCGCCGTGGATCAGGATATGATCCGATGCCGTAACATTGGTCCTCTCCAGCCCGTCCCAAGCCGTAATCGAAACGAGCGGCAATGCTGCCGCCTCGTGCATGGTGAGAGTCGTAGGCTTCGGCGCAAGCAGTCTCGCGTCCGCGAGAAGATATTCGGCCAATGCTCCGCCGTGTCCCTTCACACCGCCAGCGCACCCATAGACTTCGTCACCAGGCGAGAAATCAAGCACGCCCGGGCCGACTTCCTGGACAGTCCCGGCAACATCCGCGCCCAGGACCATCGGGCTGTCCGGCGCTATCGGCAGTCCAGTGCGGATTTTCGTATCCACCTGGTTGACCGAGGTGGCCGCCACTTTGACGAGAACGGTTCCGGGCCTGATTACGGGCTTCGGAATATCCATGAGCTGAAAATTCTCTGGGCCACCGAACGCCGTCAGGACCTGTGCGCGCATGATGCCTCCTGGTCGCGGCATATGGGCATTACCGGACCCATCCCGCCCCTTTTGTGGAACACGTCAGAATTCAACAACCACCGCCAGCGCGGCATTCCGCGGTGGCACCGACGACATGAGTGCTCGCCAGCGTTCACGCAAACGCATAGTTTGGATGGTTCCAGTGGAAATTCTTATGAATTGGCCATGCCTGACCTCGACCTGGATCTGTTGCGCACATTCGTGGCCGTCGCCGACGCGGGGAGTTTTACTGCCGCGGCGGACATCGTCGGGCGCTCGCAGTCTGCCGTCAGTCAGAAAATCCGGCGACTGGAAGAGCTCATCGGCCATCCGGTGTTCGAACGGACCAGCCGGTCGCTGTGCCTTACCGGTCCTGGCGGGCAACTGCTGATCGGGGCTCGTCGGCTCCTGGACCTCAACGACGATGTCATTCGCTCGCTACAGATACCGCGAGCTTCCGGACGACTGCGCGTGGGAATATGCGAGGACTTCGTCCCCTTGCAATTGTCGCGGCTCCTGGCGCGGTTTCTCAGACTGTACCCGGAAGTTCAACTGGAGGTAAACACAAGTCTGACGCACGAGCTGTTGGCAGAATTTGACAACGGCGACCTTGATCTCGTGATCGCCACGAGGCAGCTGCGGGATCGAGGTCGCGTCATATGGCGCGAACCGATGGTGTGGTTTGCCGCTCTGGATTTTCGGTTGGAATTGGATCGACCACTGCCACTCGTGCTCTTGAAGCCGCCATGCACCTATCGGGAGCTCATGTTTACGACGCTCGATGCGGCGCGGCAGGACTGGGCGACCGCCTGCACCGTCACCAGTCTCATGGGCGTTCAGGCCGCCGTTGCAGGCGGGCTCGGCATAACGGCATTGGGGCGGTCCTTTATCCAAGACGGTATGCAAATCCTTGAGCCTCCGGACCACTGGCCTCCTCTGCCAATGACCGAGATCGTCGTGCTAGGCGATGATACGGCCGAGAGGTCTCTGGTTCAGCCGCTGCTGACTTTCCTCGTTGAGGGTATGAAGTCACCATCCGCCGTATAGCTCTTGGGCCCCGGCTCGCGGCCTGCCGTCCCTTGGCACCAAAGCCGAATGGTTGACCTTCCGGATGCGTCCTTGAAAGCGGACGACCGGCTGTCCACCCAATTCGGCGTCCACTCCACCCAGTGGCACGCCCGCCGCAGGGGATGCTAACCTCCATCCCCTCATGACCGCTGATCCCCGCCCAGTCGAAGACCTCACGCCCGAGGAAGCCGCCGAGGAACTGGCGCGCCTTGCCGCCGAAATCGCGCATCAAGATGCCGCCTACCACACCAGCGACGCGCCCGAGATCTCCGACGCCGACTACGACGCGCTGCGCCGGCGCAACGCCGCGCTCGAGGCCCGCTTCCCGGAGCTGATCCGCCTGGATTCACCCTCCACAAGGGTCGGCGGCGCGCCGGAGAGCGGATTCGCGAAAATCCGCCACCGCGTGCCGATGCTGTCCCTCGACAACGCCTTCGGTGCCGAGGAATTTTTGGAGTTCTGCGCCCGCATCCGCCGCTTCCTCGGCCTCACCGGCACTCTGGCCTTCGTCGCCGAACCAAAGATCGACGGCTTGTCGATCAGCCTCACCTACGAGCACGGCCGCTTCATCCGCGGCGCCACCCGCGGCGACGGCACTGAAGGCGAGGACGTCACCGCCAACCTGCGCACCGTCCAGTCGATCCCCGAAAAGCTGCACGGCAAGGCACCCGCGCTGATCGAGATCCGCGGCGAGGTGTTCATGACCAAGGCCGACTTCCTGGCACTGAACGCCGCCCAGGCCGAGGCCGGTGGCAAGATCTTCGCCAATCCCCGCAACGCCGCCGCCGGCAGCCTGCGCCAGATCGACCCCTCCATCACTGCCAGCCGCCCGCTGTCGTTGTTCGCCTACGCCCAGGGCGAAAGCTCCGAACCGGTGGCGGAAACCCATTGGGGCTACCTCCAGCGGCTGAAAGCCTGGGGGTTCACCGTCAATCCGCTGTCCCGGCTGCTGGCCGATGAGTCCGAGGCCGAGGCGTTCCAGACCGAGATGGGCCTGCAGCGCGCCGGCCTCGGCTACGACATCGACGGCGTCGTCTACAAGATCGACGACCTCCGGCTGGAGACCCGCCTCGGCTTCGTCGGCCGCGCGCCGCGCTGGGCGATCGCCTGGAAATTCCCAGCCGAACAAGCGGTCACCACCTTGCGCGAAATTCGCATCCAGGTCGGCCGGACGGGGGCGCTGACGCCAGTGGCCGAGCTTGAGCCGGTGAATGTCGGCGGCGTGCTCGTGACCCGGGCGACGCTGCATAACGAGGACGAGATCGCCCGCAAGGACGTGCGGGTGGGCGATACCGTGATGTTGCAGCGGGCAGGGGACGTGATCCCGCAGATCCTCGGCATCGTGCCGGAGAAGCGGCCCGAGGGTACCGTACCCTGGGTACCGCCGGAGCATTGCCCGGTCTGCGGTTCGCTCGCGCTGCGCCCCCCGGGCGAGGTCGTGCGGCGCTGCACCGGTGGCCTCATCTGCCAGGCCCAGCAGGTGGAGCGGCTGATCCATTTCGTCTCGCGCGGTGCCTTCGACATCGAGGGACTGGGCGACAAGACGGTCGCCGAGTTCCATGCCGACGGACTGATCGCGACGCCCGTCGATATCTTTCGCCTGCCGGAGCACGAGGCTGAGATCGCCCAGCGCGAGGGCTGGGGCGATCTGTCCGCCGCCAACCTCTCCCGCTCCATCGAGGCGCGGCGGACCATACCGCTCGCCCGCTTCATCTATGCGCTCGGCATCCGCCGCATCGGCGAGACCAATGCGAAACTCCTCGCCCGGCATTACGGCAGCTACGCGCATTGGCGGGAGGAGATGCTGGCTGCGCGCATCGTGGGTTCGGACGCACGCCTGGCACTCGGCAGCATTCTCGGCATCGGCCCGGCGGTCGCCGAGGAGCTGGTGGAATTTTTCGCGGAGGATCGCAACATCGGCGTTCTGGATGCTCTCGCCGGCGTGCTGACCATCGAGGATGCGGAGAGCGCCCGGGCTGATAGCCCGCTTGCCGGCAAGACGATCGTCTTCACCGGCGGCATGGAGAGCATGACCCGGCCGGAAGCCAAGGCCCGCGCCGAATCTCTGGGCATGCGGGTGACGGACAGCGTGTCCAAGAAGACCGATTACGTGGTCGCCGGGGCCGATGCGGGCTCGAAGGCCCGCAAGGCTGCGGAGCTTGGCATCACCGTGCTGGACGAGGCCGCCTGGCGCGACATGGCGGGCCTGCCGCCGGCCCCGCCGTCCGACGCCCCCTAGAGTTTAACTTTATCGGTCGAGCGGGATGGCCATGCGCGCACGCGCCATCCTGCCCTAGCGAACCCTGGGTCAGGGAACGCCTATTCCTTGCTGATCGCGATGTGCTTCAGGCCGTTCTTCGCATCCGCGCGCTTGCCGACCGTCACCGTCAGCACGCCGTTCTTGAAGGCGGCCGCGACTTTGTCCGGATCGATGTCCCGGCCGAGCTGAAGGGAGCGCAGGAACTGGCCCTGCCAGCGTTCGCTGTAAACCGGCCCCTTGGTTTCGGATTTCTTCTCTCCCTTGAGAGTGAGAACACCGTCCTGCAGCGAGAGCTCGAGGTCCTTCTCTTCCAGCCCCGGCACCTCGGCGACGACCTTCACCTCGGTCTCGGTCTCGCTCACCTCCACCTGCGGCCAGGTGGTGGCGAAGGCCGAGCGTGGGGCCATGGGCAGGCCGAAGCCGCGGGTGAATTCATCGAAGAGCCGGTTCATATCCCGGTGCAGGGCGATGAAGGGATCGGCGGGGCCGCCCGTCTCGGCGGGTGTGCGGGGGCGGTTGAAGGGCAGAAGATCGGAGAAAGCCATGGCTCAAAACCTCCATGTCTCGGGATCCGGATCGACATGACCGATGCAGCCGTGGCGACCGTCGGACCGCGGGTTCGATTAACAGGCCGCAAAATACCAGCGCGACAGGGCAAGCGGATTGATGTCGATCAAAAAGGACCGGGCGGGATGCTGAATATTCGCGGCCCGCGCGATTGAGGCATCAAACCTCGGCCTGGGTATTGCCGGAAGACCATCCCGTCATGATGCCGAGGCGGAGCGTTACCTTCATCCGGCCTTCGGCATCCAGAGGCAGCCGCATCAGCGCGGCGGGGAAGAGACCCCGCGGCGGGATGGCCCGGCTTCGCTCGCGGATCGCGTTGCGCTCTCCGGCTGCCTGAAGATCCCGCAGCAAGGTCAGCGGATTGCCGTAAAGGAGGGAGACCTCCTCCTGATCCGCGACCGGGGAGGCGAAACCCGCCCGCTGCAGGAGGCCGGCAAGGTCGCGCAATTCCGGAAAGGGCGAGATGCGGGGGCTGGCGCCGCCGCGCAGTTCGGCCTCGGCCTCGGTCAGGGCGTGGCGGAAATCGCCCAGCGAACCGAGGAGCGGGAGAGAAGCCAGGAACAGACCGTCCGGTTTCATCGCGCGGCGAATCTGAATCAGTGCGCCTGGCAGGTCGTTTACCCAGTGCAGCGCGAGATTGGCGACGACGAGATCGAAGCTGCCCTCGCCGAAGGGCAGCGTCTCCTCGTCCCCCACCACATAGGGCGCGCCGCTGCGCGCTGCCATCGGGAGGGACAGATCCATCGCGACGGTCGAGATGCCCATCTCACGCAGCCGAGGTGCCACAACACCGCGCCCGCCGATGTCGAGGGCCGCCTGAAAATACCGCGTGGTGTCGGATACCCGGTCGAGTAGCCGGTCCGCCGCATCCTCCAGGATGGGGGCGACGCTCTGCACCGTCGATGCCGCACGGTCGCGATAGCGGCGGACGGCTGCGCGGTCGAAGATGTCGACGCCGTCGGTCAGATCGCGGCCTCCCTAAAGATCGGTCGGACATCCCGTCCCCAGGCGCCTTCGTAACGGGCGAGCCAATGTTCCGCCTGGGTCGGTGCGCCCTCGGCGATCGCCTGAAGCGGGGCGAGATAGATCCGCTCGTCCTCACCCGCCTCATTGAAGCGACGCCGGGCGGCGAGGCCCTCGGATGCGATGGCGACGAGCGGCTTCACGAGATCCCGCAAGCATCCATGCCGCCAGGGAGCGGCGAGTCCCTGGGTGGGCACAGCCGCGCGGACCTCCATCAAGTTGCCGGCTGTCAACTCGCGCACCATGGATTCCGCGGCGGCGAGCGCGGCATCGTCATAAAGAAGCCCGGTCCAGAAGGCGGAAAAGGCGACCATCATTGCCGGGTTGCCGGCATCCGCCCCACGCATCTCGAGGAATCGCTTGAGCCGGACATCGGTGAAGATCGTGGTCAGATGATCCGCGAAATCGCCCATCGTGGGGCGTTGGCCTTCCAGTCCCCTGAGCTTTCCCGCCATGAAATCCCGGAACGAGGCGCCAGCCGTGTCGATATAATGCCCATCGCGATAGACGAAATACATCGGCACATCGAGGGCGAACTCCGCGAAGCGCTCAAAGCCGAATCCGTCTTCGAAGACCACCGCCGGAATGCCGGCGCGGGCATTGTCCGTATCGGTCCAGACCATTGCCCGGTTGGAGAGCACGCCGTTGGGCCGGCCCTCGTAGAAGGGAGAATTGGCAAAAAGGGCGGTGGCGAAGGACTGCAGCGCCAAGCTGACGCGGAGCTTGCGCACCATGTCCGCCTCCGAGCCGAAGTCGAGATTGACCTGCACGGTGCAGGTCCGGGTCATCATGTCGAGGCCACGGGTGCCCACTTTCGGCATGTAGCGGCGCATGATGCCGTAGCGGCCCTTGGGCATCCAGGGCATATCCGCCTGGGTCGCGAGGGGATGGAAACCGAGCGGCGCGAAGCCGAGGCCGAGCGGCTCGGCCACCGCCCGCACCTCCGCCAGATGGGCCGCGAGTTCGGCCTGCGTCTCGTGCAATGTTTCTCGCGGGGCGCCGGAAAGCTCGAGCTGGCCCGCTGGTTCGAGCGAGACGGAGGAGCCCGCTTGGGTCAACCCGATCGGGTTGCCGTGGTCGAGGATCGGCGCCCAGCCACCTTTCGCGATCCCTTCCAGCATCGCGCGGATGCCCTGGGGCTCATAGGGCGGCGGGGTCAGGCTCCGCTGCTGGAAGCCGAATTTTTCATGCTCGGTCCCGATGCGGAATCGCGACGGCGCTTTGCAGCCTTCCGCGAGATAGGCGGCAAGCTGGGCCGTGGAGTCGATCGGGGTGAGATCACCCTCGCCGGGGTTGGACATCGGCTGTTCTGCTCAAGCATCGTTGTTCAAGAATTCGGATGGGCGCTGCAAGAGGGCGAGACCCACGATAGCGGCGGTCTCTGCCCGCAGAATGCGGGCGCCGAGTGACGCCGCTACAAGAAAGGGAAGCCGGCGTAGGACGTCAAGCTCCCGGGGGTCAAAGCCGCCTTCCGGCCCCACCAGCAGCGCGCCCGAAACGAGCGGCGGCGGGGCCGTCGCCGCGCCGTCGCGCTCGATCGCGGCGACGAGGGGCCGGCCTTCCGGCCACCCGCGCAACAGGTTTTCGAGGGGCTGGGCTGCATGAATCCGCGGGATGGAAAGCCGCTCGCACTGCTCGGCTGCTTCCACGGCAATGGCGGCGAGCCGCTCCGGATTTGGCCGAGCCGGCTGGCTGCGCGCCGTGACGACGGGATGAATTTCCGCAACGCCAAGCTCGGTCGCCTTCTCCACCGCCCATTCCAGCGCATCGCGCTTAATGATGGAGAGGAGCAGCCAGAGGTCGGGTTCCGCTATCTGCGGGCGGATCTGTGTCTCCGCCTCCAGCCGGACCCCGCGTTTGCCCATGTCGCGGATGACGGCGCGCCACTCCCCGTCCTGCCCGTTGAAAAGCCGCAAACGATCGCCCGCGCTGCGGCGCATGACGGTGCCGAGGTAGCGCGCCTGCCTCTCCTCCAATAGGACAGAGGCGCCGGCGCCGAGCGGGGCGCTGACGTGAAGGCGGATTGACCCGTGATCGGCCTGGGAGGATGGAGTGGTCATGGTGGCGCACACAGATATCGACCGGGACGGCTGGATCGGCAAGCTCCCCGCATCGCTCGCGCCCTATGCCATCCTGGCGCGGCTGGACCGGCCGATCGGGGCCTGGCTGCTGTTTCTCCCTGGCCTCTGGAGCATTCTCCTGGCCCGCGCGCCGAGGGGTGAGACGGTTCGGCTGATCATCCTGTTCGCCATCGGGTCGCTCGTGATGCGCAGCGCCGGCTGCGTGGTGAACGATATGTGGGATCGCAAGATCGACCGCTTGGTGGCGCGCACGGCGGGGCGGCCGCTGGCCTCCGGCGCCCTGTCCATGCGGCAGGCGGCAGCCTTTCTGGCGCTTCTCCTCTGCGTGGGTCTCGCCGTGCTGCTGAGCCTCAACCGCGCGGCGCAACTGTTGGGGGCGGCCTCGCTCATCCTCGTCGCCCTTTATCCGGCGGCAAAGCGGGTGACTTGGTGGCCGCAGGCCATGCTCGGCATTACCTTCGGTTTTGGCGCGCCGCTCGGCTACGTGGCAGCGACCGGGCAGTTCGACCTCGCCGCCCTGCTGCTCTATGCCGCCGTCTTCTTCTGGATTCTCGGCTACGACACGATCTATGCGCATCAGGACCGCGAGGATGATGCGCTGGTCGGGATCGGGTCGACGGCGCGACTTTTCGCCGCAACCTCTGTGCCCTTCCTTGCCGTCTGCTATGGCCTCAGCATCCTGCTGCTCGTGGCGGCCGGCCTCGCGGCCGGATTCGGTGCGCTCTACCTGATCGTACTCATCCTGCCAGCCTGCATGCTGGCGCGGCAGGTCTGGCGGTTGGATGTCGATGACGGACCGCTCTGCCTCGCGCTGTTCAAGCACAACAAATGGGTGGGGCTGGCCGTCGGGCTCGCCTTCCTGCTCGGACGGATCTGACCATGGAGGATCCGGCCGCCTTTCTGCGCAGCCATACCGCCCGCGCCACGGCGGCCTTGGTGCCGGAGATTCCGCTCTGGCTCGCGACCGAAATCACTCCCATCTGGCAGGCGACCGAAGCTTGGCTGGCGCAGACCGGGATAGAACCGCCTTTTTGGGCTTTCGCCTGGCCGGGCAGCCAGGTCCTGGCGCGTATGGTGCTGGACCGGCCGGCGCTGGTCGCCGGCCGCCGCGTGCTGGATTTCGCCGCCGGCTGTGGGCTGGCCGCCATCGCCTGCGCCAAGTCGGGCGCCGCTTCGGTGGAGGCGGCGGAGATCGACCCGCTCGCCATCGTCGCGACCCTGCTGAACGCGGCCGAAAACGGCGTCTCCGTTGCCGCCGAGACACGGGACGTGGTGGGGCAGGACTGCCGCTGGGATCTCATTCTCTGCGGCGACGTGTGCTACGAGGCGCCGATGACCGGGCATATCCTGCCCTGGCTGCGCCGCATGGTGGCGGAGGGCGCGGAGGTCTGGGTTGCCGATCCCGGCCGCGCTTATCTGCCGCGCGCCGGGATGGAGCCGATCGGGAGCATGGATGTGCCGACGACCCTCGAACTCGAGGACAGGATCGAGCGGCGGGTCACGGTCTATCGGCTCAGCGCCTAGCGGCTCATGATCACCGGCAGGTCGGCATTTTCGAGGATGTGCCGGGTTACGCCGCCCAGGATGAGCTGGCGCAGGCGGGAATGGGAATAGGCGCCCATGGAAAGCAGATCGGAGTGAAATTCCCGCGCGGCGGCGAGCAGGCCGGCGCCCACCGATTTGTCGACCGGGCGGAAGGTCGCGATTTCCGCCTCGACTCCGTGTAGCGAGAGATAGGCGGCGAGGTCGGGCGCGCCGGGGCCGCGGCGCTGGTAATCGTCCGATGTCAGGATGCGGACGGCCTCCGCCTTCTGCATCCAGGGCAGCGCGGCCTGGACGGCGGCCGAGGATTCAGCCGTGCCGTTCCAGCCGATGCAAATGCGGCGGCCGAGGCTTTTCGGCACCGCGGCGGGCGCGATCATTACCGGCCGGCCGGAATCGAACAGCACCGCATGCAGCGCGTCCGAGGAGGAGACATCCTGCCCGGCCTCGGGATGGGGAATGACAGTGAGATCGGCCAGTCGTGCCTGTTGGGCGATGATCTCTTCCTCCCGCCCGGCGACGGATACGAAATTGGCGGTCGGGACGCCGGCATGCGGCCGCGGCTCACCGATGGTGATGCCGCGGATATTCATCGCCTGTTCGAAGAGCACGCGCACATCATGGGCGCGGACGGCGCTTTCCTTCTCGGTTGCCACCATCATGTCCTCGATCATGGCGCCCGACAGGCCTTCGCCGGCAAGCGGCGCCACGTCCCGCGCATCGACGCGGACATGCAGCACCGTGAGATGCGCCTGCCAGGTCGTGGCGGTGTCGAGTGCCGTATCGAGCGCGGCGCGTCCGGCCGCGGTCTCGTTAAGAAGCAGAATTACCTTGCGGATGGGCATGAGCGTCAGTCCGTTTCCGTGCGGGGTTTTATTGTAGCATAGCTGGCCTCAGGGAAAGAGGCGGCTCGTTTCCCAAGGCGCATCCTCGCCGTCGCGGGTGAAGATCAGCCGATCATGCAGGCGGTAGGGCATTTCGCGCCAGAACTCGAAACGCAGCGGCACGACCCGGTAGCCGGACCAGTGCGGTGGGCGCGGAACCTCTTCCGTCGGGAAGCGGGTTTCGGCTTCGGCGAGCCGGCTTTCCAGCACCGAGCGGTCGGCGAGCGGCCGTGACTGGTCGGAGGCCCAAGCCCCCAGCTTCGAGAGGCGCGGGCGGGAAGCGAAATAGACGTCGGCCTCCGCCGGCGTCACCTTTTCCACCCGGCCCAACAGCCGCACCTGCCGTTGCAGGGTTTTCCAATGGAAATTGAGGCAGGCCCGCGGATTGGCGGCAAGTTCGGCCCCCTTTTGGCTTTCATAATTCGTATAGAAGACGAAGCCCTGGGCGTCCTGGCCCTTGAGCAGCACGATACGGGCATCGGGCATGCCGTCCGCACCGACGGTCGCGAGCGTCATCGCATTCGGGTCTGCGGGCTCGGTGCGGCGCGCATCGGCGAACCATTCCGTGAAGAGCTGGAAGGGATCGGTCGTGGATAGCGACGAGGGGGAGGAAGGAGCGAGGGTCATGGCAGAGCAATCCTTGATCTGACGAGGGTATTCTGGGCCGACCTTCGCATCCGGCCAAGCCAGCTTCGGGATGGCGCCACGGCGTCGCGCACCGCCACCCCTTGTCGCTCGTTCCCTCCTGTGCCACCACCCGCTGTTACAGACGTGCCCGGTAAACTGCCGCCGGGTACGAGGCCATTCGTCGCAGTTGCCGCAGTCGTCGTTCAGAAGAGGTCCCGCATGTCTCAGGATGCCACGGCCATCCCGCCCGCCAAGGGCACGCTCATGGCTGGAAAGCGCGGTGTGGTCATGGGCGTTGCCAATGACCGGTCGATCGCTTGGGGCATTGCTGCCGCCTGCGCGGCCCAGGGGGCCGAGGTCGCTTTCACCTATCAGGGTGAGGCGCTGGAGAAACGGGTTCGCCCGCTGGCCGAGAGCATTGGCGCCGACATCGTGCTGCCCTGCGACGTGGCCGACGAGGCGAGTATCGATGCCGCCTTCGCCGAGGTGGAGAAACGCTGGGGCAAGATCGACTTCCTGGTCCATGCCATTGGCTGGGCTGACAAGGCCTATCTCCGCGGCCGCTATGTCGACACGCCGCGCGCCGCCTTCCTGCAGGCGATGGACATTTCCTGTTACAGCTTCGTCGCGGTCTGCCAGCGCGCGGCCGCAATGATGCCGGATGGCGGTTCGATGCTGACGCTCACCTATCTCGGCGCCGAGCGGGTGATGCCGCACTACAACGTGATGGGCGTCGCCAAGGCGGCGCTGGAAGCCTCCGTCCGCTACATCGCGGCCGATCTTGGCGAGCGCAACATCCGCGTCAACGGCATCAGTGCCGGCCCGATCAAGACGCTGGCCGCCTCCGGCATCGGCGATTTCCGCTATATCCTGAAGTGGAACGAGTTGAATGCGCCGCTGGGCCGCAACGTGACGACGGAAGAGGTGGGCGGCTCCGGCCTCTATCTGCTCTCCGATCTCGGCCGCGGCGTTACCGGCGAGGTCCATCACGTCGATTGCGGATACCACATTGTCGGCATGAAAAATCCCGCGGCCCCCGACATCGCGGCGATTACAAGCTGAAACCGCAGGGCGGGTCATCCAGCCGTGTCCCATAACAGCTTCGGACATCTCTTCCGCGTCACCACCTGGGGTGAGAGCCATGGGCCGGCGATCGGCTGTGTCGTCGATGGCTGCCCGCCGGGCATTCCGCTGACGGAGGCCGATATCCAGCCCTATCTGGATCGCCGCCGGCCCGGCCAGTCGAGCTTCACAACCCAGCGGCAGGAGCCGGACCAGGTCCGAATCCTCTCGGGCGTTTTTGAGGGGATGACGACGGGCACGCCGATCGGTCTGATGGTCGAGAATGTCGACCAGCGGTCGAAGGACTACAGCAATATCGCCCGGAGCTTTCGGCCGGGCCATGCCGACGTCACGTACCAGCTGAAATACGGCATCCGTGATTATCGCGGCGGCGGGCGATCGTCCGCGCGGGAGACCGCGATGCGCGTCGCCGCCGGCGCCGTGGCGCGCCGTGTGCTGGGCGAGGGCGTGGTGATCCGCGGCGCCATGGTCCAGATGGGCGCCCATCGCATTGATCCGACCCGCTGGGACTGGGAAGCGGTCAACGCCAATGCCTTCTTCTGCCCCGATCCGGTGGCGGCGGAGGCCTGGGAAGAGACGCTGCTCGCGATCCGCCGCGCGGGCTCCTCCATCGGCGCAGTCTGCGAAATCATCGCCGAAGGCGTGCCGGCAGGGCTCGGCGCGCCGATATACGGCAAGCTCGATGCCGATCTCGCGAGCGCCTTCATGAGCATCAATGCCGTGAAGGGCGTGGAGATCGGCGAAGGCTTCGCTGCCGCCACGCTGACCGGCGAAGAGAATGCCGACGAAATGCGCATGGGCGCCGATGGCCAGATTGATTTTCTGTCGAACCACGCGGGGGGTATTCTGGGCGGCATCTCCTCTGGCCAGCCGGTGGTCGCGCGGTTCGCGGTTAAACCTACGAGTTCCATCCTGACCCCGCGCCGCTCTGTCAACGAGGCCGGCGAGGAGGTCGAGGTCTCCACCCGGGGCCGACATGACCCCTGCGTCGGCATCCGCGCGGTGCCGGTGGGCGAGGCCATGATGGCCTGCGTGCTGGCCGACCATCTGCTGCGCGACCGCGCGCAGAACGGCGACCGCACAAAGTAAAGCATTCCTCTCACAACTCTGTGTTGCAGGGGTTGATTGAGACGCGGGGCGGCATCGCGTATCGGTGCAGTATGACCCAAACCCTTTCCTCCGAGACCCTGAAGCGCGCCGCCCAGGACTTCCCCGTCACGGCACTGCCGGTGATCGAGCAGTTCGTCCTGTTCGTCGGCGAGGAGGTCTGGTCGGCCCGCATCGCCGAAATCATCGGCCGGGCCGCCGCGTCGAACCGGTGCGGCGCGGTCTTCAAGCAACGCCATGCGCTGGAACTCGCGATCGAGCGCATGCGCGGCCGCGCACCGGACGGGACCCGTGCTGCTGAGCGCGCGACGCCCACGGTTGCCGAGCAGAGGCTCGGGGCGATCCTGGCCGAGCTGGTGGGCACGACCGGGACACTTAGCCCAGTGGGGCTTGAACGATTGCGGGCGCATCTCGCCGCCGCGCTGTCGGGCGAAGGGCGGCTCGTGGATCTCTTGCACCTGTTCCGTACGGCCGCGCTGCACCGGGAGCGTGGGTTCGACGTCTTCCACGCCGGGCTGGAGGAAGCGGCCCCCTACGATCTCGTGTTGCGGCGGGAAGATGCCGAGGTCGAGTGCATCTGCCACACCGTATCGGCGGAAGCCGGGCGCGACATCCATCGCCTCGCCTGGGCCTCCTTCTGTGACCGGATCGAGGCGCAAATGAAGCCTTGGATCGAGGCGCGGCCCGGCCGTTACCTGCTCAAGATAACTTTCGCCCGCGGTCTGCGGGACCAGGATGCGGCGCAGCTGGACGCGCTGCAGGCGCGCGTTCTTGCCATGCTCGACAGCGGTGCGCGTCTGGACCAGGACGAGGCTGCGGTGTTCCGCATCGAGCCGCTGGTGCTGGGGGGCAACAATGCCGCGATTGACGGGCTGATGACCCGGCTTCGCCAGGAATTCGGGCCGGAGGCGCATCTCTCGCTCTCCGCCTGCGCCGACGGCGTCTGGGCCATGGCGGCACGAGCCGGAAAGCGCAATGCGGTCGCTGAGACGGTGCGCGGCGCGCTGGACGGGCTGGCCCCGGCGCGCGTCTCCGGCACGCGCCCGGCCATTCTCGCCCTGTTCATCGAGGACATGGACCGACCTGAATGGCGCATGCTCATGGACAGTCTCGAACTCGAGGGGGCCGCGCGGCAATACATGACCTCGGACGCGGCGGCGCATGTCGTGGCGGTCACCTGCTACAGCCGGATGGAAATGTTCGGCCTCAGCGGCCCGGACGCCGCCGCCGAAGGAGAGCTTCGCTTCCGCAATCAGGCCCATCCGGCGGCCAAGATTTCGGCCCTCGCCCCGGCCATCCAGTCTTCGCTCTGATGTCTTGGTAGGGCCCGAGTGACGATTCAGGTGAGTCGCCTATCAGATTCCCTTTGAACCGATGCGACCCTGACTGCGCACGAAAACGTTGATTCGCCAAATCTGGAAGAAATGACGAGGATTCTTACTTCCACTTATGTTGCAGTGCGGTAGCATCGCATTGGCTGGGCGGGAGAGGCGAGATGGGACTCATGAAGCGATCGATCGGCTGGAAACTCGAAGAGTTGGACCGGATCCTGAACGATCCGACCGCTCCGATGGAGCCGCACCGGGTCTGGTCGCTGCTGGACGACATCTCTGGCGTCGGTGCTGGCGAGGAAATCGGTTGCTCGGGTGCGGCCGACCTGCGATCCGGCCAGGGCTGACCACCATCCCTCAAGGCGCGTAGCGCGCCCCAATCAGAAATTCATGGTTGCCCTCGGGGCCGGTGATCGGGCTTTCGACGATGCCGTCCACCGTCCAGCCTGCCAAGGTTTTCCACCAGGCTTCGATTTCGCCGCAGTAATGGGCACGCACCGCCGGGTCCGTCACGACGCCGCGCGGCCCGATCTCGGCATGCGCCGCCTCGAACTGCGGCTTGATGAGCGCGATGGCCCAGGCTCCGGGTGCAAGAAGCGCCAGGGCCGCCGGAAGCACGGCGCGAAGCCCGATGAAGCTTGCATCGCAGACCAGGGCGCCCAGAGGTTCGGGAATCTGGGCCGTCGTGATCAGCCGCGCATTGGTCTTCTCCAGCACGACGACCCGGTCATCACTGCGGAGCTTCCAGGCGAGTTGGCCATGACCGACATCCACCGCATAGACCCGCGCCGCGCCCTGACTAAGCAGCACATCCGTGAAGCCGCCGGTGGAGGCGCCGACGTCGATGCATGTGCGGCCTGCGACCGGATAGCCGAAATGGGCGAGGCCATGGGACAGCTTGAGCCCTCCGCGGGAAACCCACGGGTGGTCTTGGCCCTTCAGCGACAGGGATGCGTCCTCGGGCAGGAGGTCGCCCGCCTTGGCGATGCGCCGCGTGTCGTGAAAGGCTTGGCCGGCCATGATCAGGGCCTGGGCGCGGGCGATGCTTTCAACGAGGCCGCGATCGACCAGCAGCCGGTCTGCCCGGATCCGCCGGATCTTCGGAGTGGCCAAGGTCAGTCGTTGGCGGGGTAGGAGGCCATCAGGCGCTTCTGTTGCCGCCACATGCGCAGGAGGGTGAAGAAGCCGGTGGGCCTGTGCCCGAGCGTCCGGTTGGCCGCGGCAATCTCGAAGGCCGAGCGATAATGGAAAAACTGTGCGGCATAGGCTTCGCGCAGCTTCGTCTGCGGGTCCCAAATGTGGGTCGCTTCCGAGCCGACGCCGTTGATCTCGATGATGCGGAAGCCTTCCCCCGCCATCAGCCCGGCTGCGCTTTCGTAGCGGATGTCGAAGCGGCCGAAATGGAAGTTCGGGATCGAGCGGGCGATGGCTTCGATCCGCTCGGTCAGTTCCCGGGTCACCAGTTTGGCGCCGTTCTTGAAGGTGGACCCTTTGCAGTGATTGCCGACGAAGACGAGCTTCACCCGCTCGCCCGCTTCGGGAACCTCATGCAGGCGGGAGGCGAGACGCGGCAGATAGAGATGCGGTACCTGGGCGCAGCGCGGATCGGCCATGACCAGTTCGCGCAGGTTGGAGCGCCCGTCGCCCACCACCACAGGAGAGGATTTGAGGGTGACGGAGGTGATGGTGCCGACTGGCTCGCCCGGGCGGCGGATATAGAAGATGCCAGCCTCGGCCTCGTAGGGAATCAGCGCCTGCAGCATGAAGCGGGTGAGGCGCGGGAAGGCGGCGAGATAACGGGCCAGATCGGCGCGGTTGTCGACGAGACAGACGCCGGTGCCGTTGCAGCCAATATCGGGCTTCACGACAACGGGGAAGGAAAGGCCGGCCTCGGTCATCGCAGCCTCGGCGACGCCGAGATCATCCGATTCCAGATAGGCGCCGGTGGTCGCGACCGTATAAGGCGCCACCCAGTCCCGGCCGGCCGGGCCCATCTGGTCGAGGATCGACTGCTTCGATTCGCCACAGAGACCGCCGGCTTCGATGGTCGGGTTGGCGGCCGTCGCCAGGATCGGGTTGCCGTAGCGGATGCCGAGCCCGATCCATTGCAGGACGATCGGGGTATAGGCGATCCACCCGGGCCAGAATTCGAAGAAAGACGTGAGCCGTTCCGGGGGTTGCTTCTGGAAGCGCCGCAGGCGGGAAAGAGCTGCTGAAGCCGCCGAAGCCGCCTGAATGTCGCTCACGTCGTCTCTTTCCCTCTCAACTGCCGGGCGACCAGTCGGCTGGCCACCAGCAGCACGATGCACAGAACGGCGATCCCTGCCCAATGCCAGGCGCCGAGATAGGCCAGGATATAGTGCCCGAGCTTCATCGAGACGGTGAAGAGCAGGCTGGTCCAAATCAGGGTCGCGACGATCGCCGCCAGCGTGAAGACAAGGAACGACGTCTTAAGAAAACCGCATGTCGTATAGGTCGGCAGCCGAAGTCCAGGCAAGAAGCGGCTTATGAAGATGACCCTGGCGAGACGGCTGTTCAACCAGTCTCGCCCAATATCACGCCGGCGCGCCGGGATGAAACGCTCCATCCAAGGAATGACGGCGGCGAGCCGGCCGAGGCCGTAGAGCCCGAGATCTCCCAGCACGATGCCGGCATAGAGCGAGCCCAGGCCGATTTCGATGGAGACGGTGCCTGCCTGGACCTGAATCGCGGTCACCACGGTCGCAGCATCCTCGAGGATGAAGGTGGCACCGATGATCGAGAGCACCTGCAAGATCGGATGACGCAGCGCCGCCGCGACGAGGAGAAAAAGGGCCGTCATCGCTCCGGGGCTACGATAAGGAAGAGGTCCAGCATGAATCTTGGCAGCGTATCACCCGAACCGCGCGGAAAACCAAGCGGATTGTTGGAGACCCGCCGTCCTGCCGGGGCGGTTGGCAGTTCGGGCGCCGCAGATGATAAGGATCGGATGAGCGATTCTCCTGACCGGCGCACGGCCATCTTCCTGCTTCTCGTTGGGCTCGCGGCGCTTGCCGTCGCCTTTGGGGCGCAGAATTATCTCGGCATGGCGCCTTGCGCGTTGTGTCTCTGGGAGCGCTGGCCCTACCGCATCATCATCCTGCTAGGTGTTCTGGCACTGCTCCTGCCGGCGCCGGCGCGTCGTGCTCTGCTGTGGCTTGGGGCGCTCGCCCTTTTCGCAGATATCGGCATCGCTGTGGTTCATGTCGGCGTGGAGCGGCACTGGTGGCCGAGCCCGCTGCCGGAATGCAGCGCCTCCAATCTCGTCACCGGCAATCTGACGGCGCTGATGAACAGCCTGCCGGCGCGGCCGGCCAAGCCCTGCGACGCGCCGAATTTCCTCATCCCCGGCCTGCCGCTGTCTTTCGCCACCATGGATCTGCTTTTTGCCCTTATCTGCTGCGCGGTGGTTACGGTCCGTCTGCTGGGCCGAAACCCCCGCTAGGTCCTCGGCGCAGGGCTGCCATTCGAGCCTTCGTCAGGATTTTTGCGCCGCAATATGGTCATTGCGGCAGGGCCGCAGCCCGTTCAACGTGAAGCATTTTCGTCTGAGAGTTCATTTGACTTTCAGCGGCCTAGTGCGGCTTTTTCATGTAGTTTCTCGATGACGGAGAGTCTCCCGATGCCTGCTTGGCGCAGCTTCTTGTCCGGTCTCGCCATGACTGGCGTGGCCCTGGGCCTTGCCGCCCAGCCGGCGCGGGCGGAGCACCTGAAAATTGCCTTCGTGATCAATTCGCTGAGCGCCTCGATCGACGAGATCAACGTCGACACGCACAAGATCATCCGGACCGTGCCGGTCTTCCGCGAGCCGCACCACATGGCGCTGACGCCGGACGGCCGCTACCTGCTGGTGGGCGATACAACGGGCAATGCGCTTTTCTTCCTCGACCCGCGCACGGGGAAGATGGTCAAGCACATCACGATGAGCGATCCGTACCAGCTGGTCTTCAGCCCGGACGGCCGCTTCCTGACGATCGCCGGCCTCGCCCGCAATCAGATCGACATCTATGACGCCCAGAGCTTCAAGCTTCTGCATCGCATCAAGGCGGATACGATGCCGAGCCACATCAACTATTCTCCGGATTCGCGGCACGTCTATGTGAGCCTCCAGGTCTCGGGCCAGCTCATCGCGATCAATACCGGGACGGGCCAGGTCGAGTGGCAGAAGGCGGTCGGCAATACGCCGGCGGGCGTGCTCTGGCACAATGGCATGATCCTGGTCGGCATCATGGGCGAGGGCCATGTCGCCGAGGTCGATCCCAAGACGGGCGACGTGATCGGCACGATCAGGACCGACCCGGGCGCGCATGTCATGTTTGTGCCGCCGGACCATAAGATCATCTACGTGACCGATCGCGAGAGCGGCCATATTACTGTGCTCGACGCCAAGACGCTGCAGGTGATCAATACCTACGCGATGCAGGGTGGGCCGGACGACATGGACTTCGCTCCCGATGGAACGATTTGGGCGACGCTGCGCTGGGACCATAAAATCGCGCTGATCGACCCCAAGACCTTTACCTATACGACGATTCGCGTGGGCCGCTCGCCGCATGGCATCTGGCTCAACACGCATGACCCGAAGATTTGGCAGACCAGCCTCGCGAGCGCCGACTGAGCATGACCTGGAGCGATTTTCTTTACGATCCCTTCGATGCCATGGCCGGTTGGCTGCAGGGCCACCTGCTGCTGCCGCTGCTTTGGCATACCGGCCTCTCCGCCTGGGAGGACATCTCCTACGGCTGGGCGCTGGTCGCGCTTTACGGCGTGGCCCAGGTCTTCATCACCCTCGGCCTCTCGATGCCGGTGGAGCGCTTCTGGCCGCTCGAGAAATGGCAGAAGGTTGAGAGCGTCGGGACGGACATCTTCTACACGCTGCTCAACCGCGTGGGTGTGTTGCCGCTCGTCAGCTTCGTGCTCTTCTATGAAGTGCAGACCTGGATCAACGGCTTCCTGACCGATCATGGCATCGTGCCGCCGACGATCGAGCGTGCGTTGCCTTTCCTGCTCGGCCATCCGATCCTGACGCTGATCACCTATCTGATCATCCTGGATTTCGCGGAATACTGGCGGCACCGCCTCTCCCACCGCTTCTACTGGTGGTACACGCTGCATTCCCTGCATCACGCCCAGCGCCAGATGACCTTCTGGTCGGATGACCGGAACCATCTTCTGGATGATTTCCTGTCGGCGATCTGGTTCGGTGTCGTTGCCATCGCGATCGGCGTGCCGCCGATCCAGTTCCCCATGCTGGTGCTGACCGTGCGGGTGCTGGAGAGTTTCAGCCACGCGAATACGAAGGTCTATTTCGGCTGGCTGGGCGAGCGGCTGCTCATCTCGCCGCGCTTCCACCGTGCCCATCACAGCGTGAAGGCGGCCGGCCAGAAGAGCTGCAATTACGGCGCGACGCTGCCCTGGTGGGACATGATGTTCGGCACCGCGGATTTCGGCCGTGAATACATTCGCACGGGCGATCCGTCGGCCGACGAGGCCATGCATACGGGCAACTATCTTGAGCAGCAGATGTCCGGCCTGCGGCGCTTCGGCCGCTCCTTCCGCCGGCGGCGCCAGCGCGCCGCCAGCGTTTAGTCCCCGCCTGGGGCCGCCACCCCGGGCGCGCGCCATTCGCCATTGCGACAGCGCGCGGTCAGCGCTGCAGGTAGAGGCGAATCTCCGCGGCGGAGAGTGGCGGGCTGAAAACGCCACCCTGGCCCTCGTCGATCGTGAGGCCTTGAAGGGCGAGGCGATGGGCATCGGTATCCACCCCGTCCGCGCAGACGCTGAGGCCCATGGCATGCGAGGTTTCGACCGCGGCGCGGACGACGGCGAGCGTCTCCTGGTCCGAGGGGAGACTGCGCAGCATGAGGCGATCCACCTTCATCGCGGTCAGCGGCATGTCCCGCAGGGCAAGCAGGCTGGCGAAGACATGACCGAACTCGTCGAGCAGCAGATTGACGCCAATGTCCCGCAAGCTCGCGAACGCGATGGCGGCATCCTCGTCCAGACTGAAGGCGACGGATTCTGGAATGGCGAGTTCCAGGCATTCAGGCGGCAGGCCGCTCTCCTCAAGTGCCGCGGAGACCTGGATGCACAACTCCTCGCTGGTGAGTTGCGGCCCGATGAGTTTGACGGAGAGTCGGAGGTCGGGGCGGTTCCAGAGCCTGGCTTCGGTGCAGGCGGTCTGCAGTAGCCATCCGCCGACGAGGCGCCCGGAATGACGCTCCGGGGTGCCGCTGGAACTGGCGCCCATGGCGGCGGTCAACCGGTGCGGCCAGCGCGGCAAGGCCTCGACCGCGAGCGTGCGGCCGCTGCGCATGCAGTGGCGGGGCTGGTAATCCAGCACGAGCATATCCCGTGTCAGGCCGCGCCGCGTCTCGCCCTGAAGGCGGCGGTCCGCGGGACCTGCAGGAGAGCCCTGGCTGGAGGAAGGAGGGGAGGAATGCAGACGGATCGTCCTAGATGCTGCGCACAAAGCCTCCCTCAAACTAGGAGTAATGCCTTACCGCCTCGTGAACGTAGCGGGAGGCCCCGCAGGATTCTTGGTGATTTCAAAATGATAAGGGCTTTCCCCGCGGGTGAGGGGATCGAGCGCGAGGCGATGGTCGAGGGGCGGAAAAGCGCGGCTGCGGCAATTGGGCCGATCGCAGAGCCGGCAGGAGAGACCGATGCCGACCGCCGACCGCTCCAACTCTAGCCCGTCGGCATAGACGAGAGCCTCGGCATGGGCGAGATCACAGCCCATGGCGACGACATGGATGGGGCGCGGCTCGGCCCAGGAAGCAGCCATCCGCGAGACGGTCCGGGCGAAGCAGAGAAAGCGGCCGCCATCCGGAAGTTCCGCCACCTGGACGCGAATGAGGCCGGGTGTGGCCATGGCGGAATGCACGACCCAGCGCGGGCAGGAGCCGCCATAGCGCGCGAAGGGGAAGCCCGCGGCCGAGAAGCGCTTGGACACATTTCCCGCCGGATCGACCCGCAGGAAGAAGAAGGGCACTCCGCGCAACCCCGGCCGCTGCAAGGTGGAGAGGCGGTGACAGGCCTGCTCGAAGGAGACGCTGAAACGCGCGGCCAGCATCTCTACATCGTGGCGCAGGCAACGGGCCGCTTCGAGGAAGGGGCCATAGGGCATGATCAGGGCGCCCGCCGCGTAATTGAGAAGGCCGATACGGATGAGCGAGGCGGCCTCCGGAGAGGAGGGGCCGATGGTCGCGATCGTCTCCTCCACCACCTCCCGCGCCTCGAGCAACATCAGCTGGAAGGCCATGTTGAAGCCCCGGCTCTCGCGCGGCAGTTGCTCGGAGAGGGTGAGGCTGCGGGTGACGGGATCGTAGCGGCGAAGCGCCTCGGGAAGTGCTGCCACCTGCACCGAGACACCATGCCGGCGGCGGAGACTTTCGGCGACTGCATGGTTCATCTCGGCCGGCGCGGCGGCGAGCAGTGAGCCCACCCGTTCGGCCGCCGCCTCGATCTCCGGGAAATGGTTGCCGCGTTCGTGGAAGGCGTCCCGCGCTTCCTCGTTCGGCAGCAGAACGCGCCGGCCCGAGGGCAGGGCAATGCCGCTCGCATCCTCCGAAGAGACGCGCCAAGCGCGATAGAGCGCGAGGACGGCCCGCGCCGCGTTGGGCAGCGCGGCAAGCGCCGCGATCTCCGCTTCCGGTACCGGCTCGGCGCCCAGCAGGGCATCAGCGAAGACTTCGCGCAGGCCCAGTTCGAGCTGTCGCTCCTCGCGGCCGGAGAGGGCGGCGAGATCAACGGCGAGCAGTTCGGCGAGCCTGAGGAGGAGGCTCGCCGTGATCTTGCGCTGGTCGTGTTCGATCAGGTTGAGGTAGCTGGCCGAAATGCCGAGCTGCCCCGCCAGTGCCTGCTGCGAGAGGCTGCGTTCCATGCGCAGGCGGCGGAGGGTCCGGCCGATCGGCGCGCGCGCCATATTTTACAACCTTTACAAAATTCTCGCCCGGTCGGTCGGTCTGCCAACGGCCTTACCGATTCGCCGGCCTGAATTCCCGCCCATTCCCGCGTGGCACAGTTAATAATTCACCACGCCAAGTTTTGGGAGGACACAATGATCAAGAAACAAATTATCCCCCATGCGCCCGAAGGACTTAACATCGGGGCGGGGGAGCCGGATGACCGTTTCGCCGGAATCCGGCGGGACTACGGACCGGAGGAGGTCGCCCGCCTCAGCGGCTCCTTCCGCATCCGCCATACCCTGGCCGAGCGCGGCGCCCAGCGCCTGTGGCATCTGCTGCATACGGAAGCCTATGTGCCGGCGCTCGGCGCGCTGACGGGCAACCAGGCGGTTCAACAGGTCCGCGCCGGGCTCCAGGCGATCTACCTCTCCGGCTGGCAGGTGGCGGCGGACGCCAACCAGGCAGGCGAGATGTATCCTGACCAGTCGCTCTATCCCGCCAATTCGGTGCCGATCGTGATCCGCCGCATCAATAACGCGCTGCGCCGGGCGGACCAGATCGCGACGCAGGAGGGCGACTGCTCCATCCACTGGATGGCGCCGATCATCGCCGATGCCGAGGCCGGTTTCGGCGGCCCGCTGAACGCCTTCGAGCTCATGCGCGCGATGATTGAGGCCGGAGCTGCGGGTGTGCATTTCGAGGATCAGCTGGCGTCCGAGAAGAAGTGCGGCCATCTCGGCGGCAAGGTGCTGGTGCCGATCAGCCAGCATATCCGCACCCTGAACGCGGCCCGGCTCGCGGCCGATATCGAGGGTGTCCCGACGGTGCTGATCTGCCGAACGGACGCCCATTCCGCCCAGTTGCTGACGGCGGACGTGGACGAGCGCGACCGGCCCTTCCTCTCGGGACAGCGGACGGCAGAGGGCTTCTTCCGCGTAGCGCCAGGTCGCGGCGTGGATTATGCCATCGCCCGCAGCCTTGCCTATGCGCCCTATGCCGATCTTCTGTGGTGGGAGACGAGCGAGCCCGATCTCGAGGAGGCCGAACGCTTCGCCCGTGCGATCCATGCCCGCTTCCCGGGCAAGCTCCTCGCCTATAACTGCTCACCGAGCTTCAATTGGGCGAAGAAGCTGCCGCCGGAGAAGATCGCCTATTTCCAGCAGGCGCTGGGCGGCATGGGCTACCGCTTTCAGTTCGTGACGCTTGCGGGCTTCCACAGCCTGAACCATTCCATGTTCACGCTGGCGCGCGGCTATGCGGCGCGCGGGATGGCAGCCTATTCGGAGCTGCAGCAGGCGGAATTCGCCTCCGAGGCGGAGGGTTATACGGCGACCCGCCACCAGCGGGAGGTCGGCACCAGCTGGTTCGATGCCGTTGCAATGGCGGCTTCGGGGGGCCGATCCTCCACCAGCGCCATGGCCGGCAGCACCGAGACGGCGCAGTTCCATGACGGGCGAAAAGAAGGGCTAGCGGATCACCCGATGAACGACTTCTACGATGACGGCTTGGTTCACCAGCATGGTTGGGCGACCAGCAGCTGATCGCCGGAACCGGGAGAGGGCCTGGCGCAGCCGAAGGAGTCGTGCCGGGCTCCCTCTACTCTAACTGAAAAGACATGTCGCAGACCGTGACGGCGCCGAAGTGTCGTGGTTAGGTCGCTCCCGATTTCACTGGGGGCTTCCGCGCAATTTCATGACCGATCCCAATACCGACGCGAAACCGGCCGCGAAGCCTGCCGAGGCGGGAGCGACCTACGAGGCGGCGATCCTCCATCTGGCGGCGCAGCATGGCCCCGGAAAATCCTTCACGCCCACGGATGTCGCCCAGCAACTGGCCGAGAACTGGCGGCCGCTTCTCAACCATATCCGCGCCGCCGCCCGCCGGCTCGCCGAGAAGGGGCAGATCGAGATTCTGCGCCACGGCAAGCCGATCGAGCCTTCGGCGATCAAGGGGGTCATCCGCCTTCGACTGAAGGATGCGCCCGCGGAGGCTGAGCAGCCTGAGACCGACCAGACCGATCCCGACAGCCGATAGGATCCGAACATGCGCCGAGCGATGCGCCGCGTGGGGCCGGTTCTCAAGGATGCCTGGCTTCTCTCCATCCCCTACTTCCGATCCGAGGAGCGCTGGATCGCGCTGACCCTGCTCATCGCGACCGTGCTGCTGAACCTCTCGCTGGTTGGCATGACGGTGGTGCTGAACTTCTGGAACGGCGCCTTTTTCGACGCGATCCAGGGCAAGGACTGGCATTCCTTCATCCAGCTGATCTTCCTTTACAAGAAGACGCCGCACGGCTTCCTGCCCGGCTTCTGCAGCATCGCCGTGGTCTATATCCTCGTCGCCGTCTACGCGACCTTCCTCAGCCAGGGGCTGCAGATCCGCTGGCGCCGCTGGCTGACCGGCCGCTATCTCGATGATTGGATCGGCGACCGCACCTATTACCGCATGAGCCTGACTTCCAAGCCTGGCGGCGAGGGCACCGACAACCCCGATCAGCGTATCAGCGAGGATATCGCGAACTTTGTCACGGGCACGCTCAGCCTGACGCTCGACCTGATGTCGAACGTCGTCACGCTGTTCAGCTTCCTCGGCATTCTCTGGGCATTGTCCGGCTCCATCACCCTCCTCGGCGTGACGATCCCGGGCTACATGGTCTGGGTCGCGCTGATCTACGCCGTGGTCGGCACCTGGCTCACCCATCTCATCGGCCGGCCGCTGGTGCGCCTCACCTTCAATCAGCAGCGGGTGGAAGCGGATTTCCGTTTTGCCCTGATGCGCCTGCGTGAGAATACGGAGGGTGTCGCCCTTTACGCCGGTGAGCAGGAGGAGCGCGGGGAGCTGACCGGCCGCTTCCGCTTCGTGGTCGAGAACTGGTGGGCGATCATGCGCCGGACCAAGGCGCTTAACATGCTGACCACCGGCTACGGCCAGATCGCGAATGTCTTTCCCTTCGTCGTCGCGGCGCCGCGCTATTTCTCGGGCGCCATCGCACTCGGCGTGCTGACACGGATCAGCGACGCCTTCGGCCAGGTGCAGTCTTCCCTCTCCTGGTTCGTCTCGAACTATTCGACCCTCGCCTCCTGGAGTGCGACGGTCGAACGTCTCGGCACCTTCCGCCGCTCGATCGAGGAAGCCCGGCTGCACATGGCCGATGGCGCCGCCATGAAGCAGGAAGGCACGGATCTGGTGATGGACGGCGTGCGCCTCTCCCTGCCCGACGGGCAGGTGCTGATGGAGACGGCCAATCTGCGCCTGCATCCCGGCCAGTCCATCGTCATCACCGGCGCCTCGGGCTCGGGCAAATCCACCCTCTTCCGGGCCTTCGCGGGCATCTGGCCCTATGCCGACGGCAGCATCACCCTGCCGGCGGGGCGCTGCCTTTTCCTGCCGCAGCGGGCCTATATGCCGCTCGGCACGCTGCGCCGGGTGGCGACCTATCCGCTCGATCCTGTGACGGTGCCCGATGCGGCGCTGGCAGCCGCTCTCACCGATTGCGGCCTCGCCCATCTGCTGCCGCAGCTGGAGGAGCGGCGGAACTGGCAGCAGACCCTCTCGGGCGGCGAGCAGCAGCGGCTTGCCGTTGCCCGCGCGCTGCTCCTCAAGCCCGATTGGCTGTTCCTGGACGAGGCGACGGCGAGCCTAGACCCCGAGGGCGAGGCCGCGCTCTACCGACTGCTGCGCGAGCGTCTGCCGGAAACCACACTCGTCTCCATCGCCCATCGCGAGACGGTGGCGGCCATGCACGACCGCCGCCTGGTGCTCTCGCATGGCGCGCTGGCCGCCCCTGCGTCGACCCCTGTGCCGGCCGAATAGGCCGGTTCGATCAGTAGGTTGCGCGGCCGCCTGAAATATCGAAGACCGCGCCGGTGCTGAAGGAGGCCTCCCGGCTGGCGAGCCAGCAGACCAGGGAGGTCACTTCCTCGATCTCGCCGAAGCGGCCGATCGGGATTTTCGACAGCATGAAGTCGATATGGGCCTGGGTCATCTGCGCGAAGATCGCGGTGCGAACGGCGGCCGGGGTGACGCAGTTGACCCGGATCTCGGTCTTCGCGAGTTCCTTGCCGAGCGACTTGGTCAGCCCGATGACCCCCGCTTTGGAAGTGCTGTAGGCGGAGGCGTTGGGGTTGCCCTCCTTGCCCGCCACCGAGGCGATATTGACGATACGGCCGTAACCACCGGCGAGCATCTGGGGCACCACGAATTTGTTGCAGTAGAAAAGCCCGTTGAGGTTGACGTTGATCACCTGTTGCCAATCCGCCACCGGATAATCGGCGAGCGGCGTATTGGGTCCGGTAATGCCGGCGCTGCAGACAAGGACATCCGTGCCGCCGAGTGCCGCCGCCGAGGCTTCGGCCGCCCGCGCCACGGAGGCGGCATCCGAAATATCGAGCGCCTGGATATCCGCCGCGCCGATGTCCCGCCGCGCCTCCTCAAGGCGCGCCGAATCGCGATCCCACAGCGAGACGCGCCCGCCTTCCGCGGTGATCCGGGCAGCGACGGCGAGTCCGATGCCGGCCGCGCCGCCAGTGACAATGGCGGTCTGGCCCGCGAAACGGCCGGGGATGAGGGTCTCGGGCATGGTTCCTGTCCTTCTCTCGGCTTACGCCCCTGCGTCTTCCAAGATCAGGATGGCGCGGAAGTCGTTGACATTGGTGAGCGTCGGTCCGGTGACGATGAGATCGCCCAAAGACTGGAAGACGCTGTAGCCGTCATTGTCGCGCAGCGCCTCCTTCGGGTCGATGCCGAGGGCTGCCGCGCGGGCGAGCGTATCGGGGCCGATGACGGCGCCGGCATTGTCCTCCGTGCCGTCGATCCCATCCGTGTCGCAGGCGATGGCATGGATGCCGGGTGCGCCGCCCAGGGCCACCGCGAGGCCGAGAAGAAATTCGGCGTTGCGCCCGCCGCGACCCTTGCCGCGGACGGTGACCGTCGTCTCGCCACCGGACAGGAGCACACAGGGCGGCCGGACAGGCTGGCCGTAGGCCGCGCATTGCCGCGCGATGCCCGCCATGACGCGAGCCACCTCCACCGCCTCGCCCTCGATCGCATTGCCGAGGATAAGGGGCGTGATCCCGGCGGCCCGCGCCACCGCCGCCGCCGCTTCCAAGGCGGCCTGGGGGCCCGCCACGACATGCGTTTCGGCGCGACGGAAGACGGCATCTCCGGGCTTCGGCGTCTCGGCCGCCGGATCGGCGAGCCGGGCCGTAACGGCGGGCGGCACGGCGATTCGGTAATGGGCGAGAACGCCACGGGCATCGGCGAGGGTGGAAGGGTCGGGCACGGTCGGGCCCGAGGCGATGACGGAGGGATCGTCCCCCGGCACGTCGGATATGGTCAGCGTCACAACGCGGGCGGGAGCCGCGGCGGCGGCAAGCCTGCCGCCCTTGATGGCGGAGAGGTGCTTGCGCACAGCGTTCATCTCGTCGATCGCGGCGCCGCTTTTGAGCAGCGCGCGATTGACGCCCTGTTTGTCGGCGAGAGACAGGCCGGGGGCGGGCAAAGCGAGAAGCGCAGAGCCGCCGCCCGAAATGAGGCAGAGGACGAGATCGTCCTCGGACAGTCCTTGGGCGAGAGCGAGGATGCGGGCTGCGGCGGCCTCCCCGGCCGCGTCCGGCACGGGATGGCTGGCCTCGACCACTGCGATTCGTTTCAGGGCACCGACGCCGTGGCCGTAGCGGGTGATGACGAGGCCGGAAAGCGGCCGGTCCTCGGGCCAATGCCGCTCGACGGCGCGGGCCATGGCCGCCGCCGCCTTGCCGGCACCGAGCACGATGGTGCGGCCAGGCGGCGGCTTCGGGAGATGGGGGAGGAGAGCTGCTTCGGCATCGGCGGCGCGGAGGGCTGCCGCGAACATGTCGCTCAGAATGTCTTGCTCATGCATCAGGCGGCTCTCGGACTGGGGGCGCGGCCCGGGTGGGCCGGTCGCCTCTCTTCTTTCCGGCAGGCTAGAGGGGCGAGCCGGGCAGGGCAATCCGCTCGGCGCCAGAAAGCAGGCGCCACAAAGCAGACAGGGCCGGATGCTTGCGCATCCGGCCCTGTCCCGATCCGTCTCGAAAGGAAGAGAGAGATCCTCTTCCGTTCAGATTACCACTGGATCTGCGTGCCGACGCCGAACAGCTGCGCCTGCACATTGTTGTGGTCCGTGCCGGCATTGCCGGTCTGGAAGTCATAGCCGCCCTGCTGGCGCGTGCCATAGAGGTAGTCGGCGAAGAGGTTCACGCCCGGCACCAGGGTATAGGTGGCGCCGATGGCGACACCGTTGTTCTGCTGCTGGCCGGTGGAGAGGCCGTCGGAGGTGATGGAGGCGCCGGAACCGGCGTCGATGCCGCCCGGCAGGTCACCGGTCTGGGTGAAGCGGTAGAAGCTCGCACCGACGACCATCGGCCCCATGGTGTACTGCGCGCCGGCCAGCCAGCCGACCGCGGTGGTGCCGCCATCCGGCTCGAGCTGGAAGGTGAAGCCGTCAGCCATGTTGAAGGCGCCGACGACCGAGTTGCCACCGATGGTCAGGCCGCCATAGGTCACTGTGGCGCCGCCGGTGAAGATGTTCATGTTCTTGTAGTTGGTCACGAAGCCGGTGTTGCCGCCGGTGTAGTTGACCTGGCCTGCGGTCGTGTAGTCGACACCGAGCTGCACGCCCATGGGGCCGAAGGACTTGGTATACTGCGCGCCGATGTCGAGCATGTTGCGCGGCATGCCGCCCACGATCGGGGTCGAGGTGGAGGTCGTGGCCGGGGCGTAGTTCATCGCCGTCTGATTCGGCGTGAAGCCGAGGGCGAACTGGAAGCCGGAGAGCGAGGGCGAGAGATAGACGATCTTGTTGGTCGCCTGGTCATACGCGCTGCCGCTGTCCGGGAAAGGATAGACCGGGTTGGCGGCGGAAGGGACCATGCCTTCGATGTCGCCGTTCCAACCACCGTCGTTGAAGCCTTCGAAGAAGCCGGTCTCGAAGAGGACGGAGGGGCCGTTCTGCTGGCCGAAGCTGACCTGGCCGATTTCGGGCAGCCCGAGGTAGCCGTAGGCCTGGAAGACATAGAGCGTTTCGCTGCTGGCCGACTGCCCGCTGTTCATGCGGATTTCTGCAGCGGCACCGTAATGCAGGCCGTTCGCGGCGACGCCGTCGAAACCCGGATAGAGGCGCATATAGCCGAGGAAGTTATCGGTCGAGGTCTTGTCGCCGGTCGTGGTGTTGTTGTCGAGCGATGACGACTCAATGCCAGCATACCAGTTGACGCGGCCGTTGAGGCGGACCGTGATCTGACCGGGTGCCAGGGTGTTGGACGCGCTCTGCGCGTGAGCTGCGTTGAGCCCCGCATAACCGATCATGCCGGTGAGCGTTGCCGCGCAGCCTAACAGCAATTTACGCATATCATCTCCTATTCAGCTTTCGTCGTTGGCCCGACCTGATGATCAGAGACTGGGCGTGAACGCTCATCGAAGCTGACATTCGATTAACGCTGCAGCGACACAACTGCAACACGAAGGATGTAGATAGCGTCACGTATGTTGCAGAGTTGTCACATCGCAGGCACTGTGGTTATGAATGTTATAACCAGCATGCCGAAGATTTCACGGAATGGTGTCTTGTAGAGGCCAAATCAGAGAGAGTTTTACTTGAAGTTGTAAAATCAAAACATCATCCATTTATGGAATGATTCGGCAATGAATTGCGCCGGCGCGCCCGGCGAGCGATCTGACTTGCCGATCATGTTGGAGCGCCGTCACGCCTTTGCCCGCGAGCGTCGCGGCCCCCGTCCGGATGCGGTACGGCTGCCGAGAACCCTGCGCTGCCCGTCAGAGCGAGGCGAGATAGGCGATATCCGCATCGTCCAGCGTAAAGCCGGCGTTCCAGGATTGTGGCGCATCCGGCGTGCCAGACACGTCCTGCCCGCGAATCTCCTCGTAATACAGCCCGGCATGCTGCGCGAGGAACCAGAAGAAGGTGTCCGGGAAGCTTTGCGCCGTCAGTGCCACGACGCGGCTGCCGGGGCGGCAGAAGGCGATGTTGGTGAGAGCTGCGCCGAGCGGCCCGACGATGACATTGGCGCCCTTGAAGAGGGCGATCTGCTCGCGCAGCGAGAGGCGCGCGGGGTCAGCGATGGTGAAGCCCTTCGCCTCGAGGGCGGCTGCCAGCGTCTCCTGATGATGCAGCGGGCGGGTCGCCGCGTGGCGGGTGATGAAGAGCTTGCGCTGCCCGGCTGGCGCCACGGGGGCTGCGAGCGCGGCGAGCGCCCGGGCGCAGAGCGGCGACTGGTAGACGCCATGATGGGTGAGGCCGTCGATGACCGCGAGTGTATCGCAGCGCACCGGCGCGTTGTCGGTCGCCGAGACCGCGAACGGATTGATGCCGATTCCGGCGAGCGCGTCGCGGACCACGGGCAGGACGTCGCTCTCCGCCACGATGAAGGACGGATTGCGCTGGCTGAGCAGTCGGCTGCCGACCCAGGCTTTGGGGAACATCTCGACCAGGAAGTGCCCGAAATTCTGTGGCGCCTTCGACTTGCAGAGCACGCTGATGCCGGCGATGCGGCGGAGCCCGCGCTCGCGCCCTGCCTCTGCCGCAGCCCGGTGCTCCGCGATTTCGGCGGCCGAGAAGAGCCGATCGGTCCCGGCGACGAGGTTGAGATCGCGGTCGAAGACGATACCTTCGTTGACCACGATCGCGTCTTCGATCATCCGCAGCGTCACCGTCCGGCCGGGAAAGACGCGACGGGCGAAGGACACGTTCATCGCGCCAGCTGGGCCCGGCGGTATCCGCTCGCTGTGCCGGATGGTGGGCGGGCGCGTCGGGAAGGCGGGGGAAAGCAGGCGCAGGCGGATTGTGGGATCGTCCGGTCGGTCCGAACTGTCCCAGGCGGGCGGCTGCCGCAGGTCGATGTCGTTGAGCACGATAAGCGGTGTGCCCGGGCGCGGGGTGACATGAAGGCGAAGGGCAGCCACCGCCGCTCCGGCGGGGGCCTCTGCCATCTCGGTATCGGCGAGGTTCTCTTTCAGGGTGCCATCGGTGAAGGAGACGTCGTAGCGGCAGTCGAAGAAGGCCGCCGTCTCGGCGCTCAGCCGGAAGCGCGCCCCTATGCAGGGCAGGCCCAGCCCCATGCTGCCGCAAACCTGACCTGCCGGCGTCCAGGGCGTGCGCAGACCCTCTTTATATAGAAGCTGGTACTCCGGGGCCGGGCTTTGATGCGGCGGCCCCTCCGCCGCGGGCGCGAGGAGCAGCGCCTCGATCGCCCGGTTGCTGCCGGGCTCCCCAAGCCAGTCCCCCGCGTGGCCGAGCACATTTCCACGCATGGCGATATGCGCCATCATATTGGCCGCCGGCTGCTCGGGCGTTGCGGCGGCCGTGGCTGCAACCTCTGGGGGCTGCCCGGCTTCCGTCGGCGGCAGGGCCATGCGCTTACGCTCCATCCTGAAGGGAAGTCTCCCTTCTTTATGGCCGATAAGCTAAGCCCTTGGCGAGACACTCTAACCGGACCCGCCATGCGTGGTTTCGTGAGGCCGCAGCGGACGCTTCGCCGCGGATGCATATCACCTCCACGAAGTACGGGGGCTTGAACGGTCCGGATCGGGTGCTGCGCGCTTGACTCCAAGCACCTCGGCCCGTAGGTATCGCGCCCTCGGCCGGACCCCAGACAGAACGTTTGGGCTCAGGCCTGCTTTCGCATTATCCGCTGCTGCGGAGCCGCCAGGGACTTTGTCCCCAGGCTCAGACCGCGGCAAGGACGCAGACCGCGTGCAAGGAAGTCTCCTTGTATTGCGGCCTTTTGTGCGGATGCAGGTTGGCCTTGGCGGGATGTGAAGATCGGAAACGAGGTCTATGCCGACGATCAACCAGTTGATTGCTAAGGGGCGCGAACCCAACAAGGCGCGCAATAAGGTGCCGGCTCTGCAGGGCTGTCCGCAGAAGCGTGGCGTCTGCACGCGCGTCTATACGACCACGCCGAAGAAGCCGAACTCGGCGCTTCGTAAGGTCGCCAAGGTGCGCCTCACCAACGGCTACGAAGTTGTGAGCTACATTCCTGGTGAGGGCCACAACCTGCAGGAGCACAGCGTGGTCCTGATCCGTGGTGGCCGCGTGAAGGATCTTCCCGGCGTCCGCTATCACATCCTGCGTGGCGTGCTCGACACCCAGGGCATCGCCAAACGCCGTCAGCGCCGTTCGCTGTATGGCGCGAAGCGTCCGAAGTAAGAGGGCAAGGTCATGAGTCGTCGTCACCGCGCAGTTAAGCGCGATATTCTCCCGGACGCGAAGTTCGGCGACGTCGTCATCACACGTTTCATGAACGTGCTGATGTATGACGGCAAAAAGTCCACCGCGGAAAGCATCGTCTACGGTGCCCTGGACACGTTGAAGCGTCGTGGCGGCAATGGCGCCGATCCGGTGCGCATGTTCCACGAGGCGCTGGACAATGTGAAGCCCACCGTTGAGGTGCGCTCGCGTCGCGTTGGTGGTGCCACCTATCAGGTGCCCGTCGAAGTGCGCACCGAGCGTCGCCAGGCTTTGGCGATTCGGTGGATCATCGACTCGGCGCGCAAGCGCGGCGAGCACACCCTTGAGGATCGGCTTTCCAACGAGCTGTTGGACGCCGTGAACAATCGCGGCGCCGCCGTGAAGAAGCGTGAAGATACTCACCGTATGGCCGAAGCCAACAAGGCTTTCAGCCATTATCGCTGGTAACATTAGTTCAGCCTGACACGTCGGTAGCAAGTCGGCTCACGGAGAGAAGACGATGGCTAAGGCCAAATTTGAGCGTAACAAGCCTCACTGCAACATCGGCACCATTGGTCACGTTGACCATGGGAAGACCTCGCTGACCGCCGCCATCACGAAAGTGCTGGCAAAGGCTGGTGGCGCGACCTTCACGGCCTATGACCAGATCGACAAGGCGCCGGAAGAGCGCGCCCGCGGCATCACGATTTCCACCGCGCACGTGGAATACGAGACCGCCAAGCGCCACTACGCCCATGTCGACTGCCCGGGCCATGCCGACTACGTGAAGAACATGATCACGGGTGCCGCGCAGATGGACGGCGCGATCCTGGTCGTGTCCTCCGCCGACGGCCCGATGCCGCAGACCCGCGAGCACATCCTGCTCGCCCGTCAGGTCGGCGTGCCGGCGCTGGTCGTGTTCATGAACAAGGTCGACATGGTCGACGATCCGGAGCTGCTCGAGCTCGTGGAGATGGAAGTGCGCGAGCTTCTGTCCTCCTACCAGTTCCCCGGCGACGACATTCCGATCACCAAGGGTTCCGCCCTGGCCGCTCTGGAAGACAAGACCCCGGAAATCGGCGAGCAGGCGATCCTGGCGCTGATGGAGACGGTCGACAGCTACATCCCGCAGCCTGAGCGTCCGCGTAACCTGCCCTTCCTGATGCCGATCGAAGACGTGTTCTCGATCTCTGGCCGTGGCACCGTCGTCACCGGCCGTATCGAGCGCGGCATCCTGAAGGTTGGCGACGAAGTCGAAATCGTCGGCATCAAGAATACCGTGAAGACCATCTGCACGGGCGTCGAAATGTTCCGCAAGCTGCTCGATCAGGGCGAGGCCGGCGACAACATCGGCGCGCTGCTGCGTGGCACGAAGCGTGAAGACGTCGAGCGCGGCCAGGTTCTGGCGGCTCCCGGCTCGATCACGCCGCACACCAAGTTCAAGGCCGAAGCCTATATTCTGACGAAGGAAGAGGGTGGCCGTCACACGCCGTTCTTCACCAACTATCGTCCCCAGTTCTACTTCCGCACGACCGACGTGACCGGCGTCGTCTCCCTGCCCGAGGGCACGGAAATGGTGATGCCCGGCGACAACGTGTCGATGGATGTCGAGCTGATTGCGCCGATCGCCATGGATGACGGTCTGCGCTTCGCGATCCGCGAAGGTGGCCGCACCGTCGGCGCCGGCGTGGTTGCGAGTGTGACCGCGTAAGACCGCGCTAGGAAGAGATTGAAGCCGCGAAACTGGAAGCCTGACGATGGACAATCAAAACATCCGCATTCGCCTGAAGGCGTATGATCACCGCGTGCTCGACTCGAGCACAAAGGAGATCGTGAACACGGCGAAGCGTACAGGTGCCCGGGTTCGCGGCCCGATCCCGCTGCCGACGCACATTGAGCGGTTCACGGTGAACCGCTCCCCCCATGTTGATAAGAAGAGCCGCGAGCAGTTCGAAATTCGGACCCATCGTCGCCTTCTCGACATCGTCGAGCCGACACCGCAGACGGTGGACGCTCTGATGAAGCTCGACCTCGCGTCGGGTGTCGATGTCGAGATCAAGATCTGAGCCTGGAAAGACCGCCTCTATGCGCACCGGAGTGATCGCCAAAAAGCTGGGCATGTCTCGGCTTTTCAAAGATGACGGGAGCCACGTTCCCGTCACTGTTCTGCACCTCGACCAGGTGCGGGTGGTGTCCACCCGTACGCAAGAGTTGGATGGCTATACCGCTGTCCAGCTCGGCTGGGGTCTCGCCAAGGTGAAGAACGTCAGCCAGCCGAATCGTGGCCATTTCGCCAAGACCAAGGTGGAACCCGCGAAGAAGATCGTCGAATTCCGCGTGGCGGATGACGCGCTGCTCGAGCCGGGCGCGGTGATCTCCGCTGCCCATTTCTCGGTCGGCCAGAAGATCGACGTCGCTGGTACATCGAAGGGCAAGGGCTTCGCCGGTGGCATGAAGCGCTGGAACTTCGCGGGTCTCGAGGCCAGCCACGGCGTGTCCGTCAGCCATCGCAGCCTGGGTTCGACGGGTAACCGCCAGGATCCCGGCAAGACCTTCAAGAACAAGAAGATGGCGGGCCATCTCGGTGGTGAGCGCATCACGACCCTCAATCTCGAGGTCGCGGGCGTGGATGTCGAGCGGGGCCTTATCATGGTGAAGGGCGCTGTTCCGGGTGCCGTCGGTGGCTATGTCATGGTGCGTGACGCGATCAAGCGCGCCCGCCCTGCAGACGCTGCCTATCCCGCCGCGCTGGTGGGCTGAGGATTGCGACATGCAGATCGATATTAAAACCCTCGATAACGGCTCTGCCGGCTCGGTTGAGCTAGCGGACGAGATTTTCGGCACCGCGCCGCGCGCCGACATCATGGCCCGTGTCGTGCATTGGCAGCAGGCCCGTCGCCGCGCCGGCACGCACAAGGTCAAGGGCATGGCGGAAGTGTCCGGCACGACCAAGAAGCCCTATCGTCAGAAGGGCACGGGTAATGCCCGCCAGGGCAGCCTGCGTTCGCCGCAGTACCGCACCGGTGGCGTCGTCCATGGTCCGGTGGTGCGCGACCATGGCTACGACCTGCCCAAGAAGGTGCGCCGCCTCGGCCTCATCTCCGCCCTGTCTCAGAAGCAGGCCGACGGCAAGCTGATCGTCATCGATCGCGCCGCTGGTGTGGAGAAGACCAAGGAACTCGCGACCAAACTGCGGGCACTGGGCTGGACCTCGGCGCTGTTCATCGATGCGGATGTGGACGCGGGCTTCCTGCGCGCCAGCCGCAATCTGATCGGCGTGGACGTGCTGCCGACGATCGGCGCCAATGTCCTCGACATTCTGCGCCATGACATTCTGGTCGTGACCTCGGCCGGTGTGGAAGGTCTGACGGCGCGCCTCGCCGACAAGGGCGCCACCGTGACGGAGAGCGCAGCATGAGCACCCCCGGTTTCAACGCGCGCAAGCGCGCCGAGAAGATGTCCCGCGAGGCGATCTACGAGGTCATCCGCAGCCCGGTCATCACCGAAAAGGCGACGGTCCAGAGCGAGCGCAACCAGGTCTCGTTCCGCGTTGCCATCGGTGCGACCAAGCCCGAGATCAAGACGGCGGTGGAGAGCCTGTTCGGCGTCACCGTGCTCGGCGTGAACACGATGGTCACGAAGGGCAAGATGAAGCGGTTCCGCGGCCGGCCTGGCCAGCGTGCGGATGTCAAGAAGGCGATCGTGCAGCTGGCCGAAGGCCAGTCGATCGACTTCACGACGAGTCTCACCTGAGGCTCTTGGGGATAGATCATGGCGCTGAAGCAATTTAATCCCGTCACCCCAAGCCTTCGCGGCACCGTTCTGGTGTCTCGCGAGGGTCTGTGGAAGGGCAAGCCGGTCAAGGGTTTGACGGTCGGTAAGACCTCCTCTGGCGGCCGCAACAATCATGGCCACACCACGGTGCGTTTCCGGGGCGGCGGACACAAGCAGAGCTACCGCGTCGTCGATTTCAAGCGCCGCAAGTTCGATGTGCCGGCGACGGTCGAGCGGATCGAGTATGACCCGAACCGTACCGCGTTCATCGCCCTGCTCAAGTATCAGGACGGTGAACTTGCGTACATCGTCGCGCCGCAGCGTCTCGCGGTGGGTGACTCGGTGGTGGCCGGCCAGCGCGCCGACATCAAGCCGGGCAATGCGATGCCGATGTCCGCGATCCCCGTGGGCACCATCATCCACAATATCGAGATGAAGCCGGGTGCAGGCGGCAAGGTCGCGCGTTCCGCCGGCACCTTCGCCCAGCTCGTGGGCAAGGACGCGGGCTACGCCCAGGTCAAGCTGATGTCGGGTGAGCTGCGTATCGTGCGCGCCGAATGCATGGCGACGATCGGTGCAGTGTCCAACCCGGACAACTCGAACATCCATATCGGCAAGGCCGGCCGCTCGCGGTGGCTGGGGCGCCGCCCGCATAACCGCGGCGTCGTCATGAACCCGGTCGATCACCCGCATGGCGGTGGCGAAGGCCGCACCTCGGGTGGCCGTCATCCGGTGACGCCGTGGGGCAAGCCGACCAAGGGCTATAAGACTCGCGTTAACAAGCGGACGGACAAGTTGATCATCCGCCGGCGCAACAAGAGCAAGGGCTGAGTCCATGTCACGCTCCGTTTGGAAAGGCCCGTTTGTAGACGGGTACCTCCTGAACAAGGCCGAGGCCGCACGCGCCTCGGGCCGCAACGAAATCATCAAGATCTGGTCCCGTCGGTCGACGATCCTGCCGCAGTTCATCGGCCTGACCTTTGGAGTCTACAACGGGCACAAGTTTCTGCCCGTCCAGGTCAACGAGAACATGGTCGGGCACAAGTTCGGCGAATTCTCGCCGACGCGTACCTTCACGGGCCATTCGGCCGACAAGAAGGCAAAGCGGGGCTGATCGATGAGCAAGCCGAAACATCCCCGGTCCCTCGCGGAGACCGAAGCCCAGGCGCTGGTCAGTAACCTGCGCGTGAGCCCCCGCAAGCTGAACCTCGTCGCTGGGCTGATCCGGAACAAGCCGGCATCCGTCGCGGTTGCGCAGCTGACCTTCAGCAAGCGCCGCATCGCGAACGACGTGCGCAAGGCGCTGCAGAGCGCGATTGCGAATGCCGAGAACAACCATCAGCTGGACGTCGACCGCCTGGTCGTGACCAAGGCTGAGGTTGGTCGTTCGATCGTGATGCGCCGGTTCCATGCACGTGGCCGCGGCCGCGCCGCCCGCGTCGAGAAGTGGTTCAGCCACCTGAAGATCGTCGTTGCCGAGCGGGCGCAAGAAGCAGCGCCCTCCGAGCAGGAGGCCGTGTAATATGGGTCATAAAGTCAATCCGATCGGCCTTCGCCTCGGGATCAACCGTACCTGGGAGAGCCGCTGGTTCGCCGGGAAGGACTACGCGAAGCTGCTGCATGACGACCTGAAGCTGCGCACGCATCTGCGCAAGAAGCTCTCCGGCGCGGGCGTCTCCCGCGTGGTGATCGAGCGTCCTGCGAAGAAGCCGCGCGTCACTATTTATGCCGCCCGCCCGGGCGTGGTGATCGGCAAGAAGGGTCAGGATATCGAGGTTCTGCGCAAGGATCTCACCAACATGGCGAAGGCCGAGGTCTCCCTGAACATCATGGAGATTCGCAAGCCTGAGATCGACGCGACGCTGGTTGCCGAGAATATCGCGCAGCAGCTGGAGCGCCGCGTGGCTTTCCGCCGCGCCATGAAGCGTGCGGTTCAGTCCGCCATGCGCCTCGGGGCCCAGGGTATCCGCATCAATTGCGGCGGCCGTTTGGGTGGTGCCGAAATCGCGCGGATGGAATGGTACCGCGAAGGTCGCGTGCCGCTGCATACGCTGCGCGCGGATATTGATTACGGTGTTGCTACGGCGAAGACGACTTATGGGACCTGCGGCGTGAAGGTCTGGATCTTCAAGGGTGAGATCCTGACGCACGATCCGATGGCGCAGGACCGCAAGGCCGCCGAACAGGCGCCGCAGCGGTAAGGATTGGACACGGACAATGCTTTCTCCCAAGCGCACGAAATACCGCAAGGCGCACAAGGGCCGTATCCACGGCCTCGCCAAGGGTAACACGCAGCTGACGTTCGGTGCCTTTGGCCTCAAGGCCATGGAGCCCGAGCGCATTACCGCGCGCCAGATCGAATCCGCTCGCCGGGCGATCACGCGTCACATGAAGCGCGCCGGCCGCGTGTGGATCAGGATTTTTCCGGATGTCCCCGTTTCGGCGAAGCCCGCCGAAGTGCGCATGGGCTCCGGTAAGGGTAGCCCCGAGTTTTGGGTGGCTCGGGTCAAGCCTGGCCGCATCATGTTCGAGATCGACGGCGTTCCCACCGACATCGCGCAGCAGGCGCTGACGCTCGGTGCGGCGAAGCTGCCGATCAAGACCAAGTTCGTCACCCGTATCGGGGAGGCGTGATCATGGCGAACAAGGCGACTGACATCCGGACGAAGACTCCGGACGAGCTGGAGGCGCAGTTGGTTGACCTGCGTCGTGAGCAGTTCAACCTACGGTTCCAGCGTGCTACGGGGCAGACCGAAAGTGTCGGCCGCGTGCGGGCTGTGCGGCGCGAAATCGCCCGAGTCAAAACCATCATCGCGGAGCGCACACGCGCTTCCGCTAAAGCCTGAGGAGATTAGGGCGATGTCTAGACGCGTCCTGTCAGGGCGGGTGGTAAGCGATAAGATGGACAAGACCGTGACGGTCTTGGTCGAGCGTCGCGTCATGCACCCGCTTTACAAGAAGTTCATTCGTCGGTCGAAGCGCTATCCGGCGCATGACGAGGAAAATATCTGCAAGCCCGGCGACCTGGTGCGGATCGAGGAATGCCCTCCGATCAGCAAGCGCAAGGCTTGGATCGTGATCGAGCGGAATGGTCAGACCCTGTTCCCCGAGGTCGACGTGACGGAAGCGGCGTCTGCCGCTCCCGCTCAGGCCTGAGGAGAGAGCGATGATTCATCCTGAGACCAACCTCGACGTTGCCGACAATTCCGGTGCCCGCCGCGTGCAGTGCATCAAGGTGATCGGCGGCTCGAAGCGCAAGACCGCATCCGTGGGCGACGTCATCGTCGTCGCGGTGAAGGATGCCATTCCGCGCGGCAAGGTGAAGAAGGGCGACGTGCACCAGGCTGTGATCGTGCGCACCTCCTACCCCGTGCGCCGTGCCGATGGCAGCGCCATTCGTTTCGACCGCAATGCGGCCGTTCTGATCAACAAGCAGAACGAGCCCATCGGCACGCGTATCTTCGGGCCCGTCGTGCGCGAGCTGCGCGCCCGCAAGTTCATGAAGATCATCAGCCTCGCGCCGGAGGTGATCTGATCATGGCCGCGCGTATTCGTAAGGGTGATCGCGTCGTCGTCATCACTGGCGCCGATCGCGGCAAGCGGGGCGAGGTGACGCAGGTTCTGCCGAAGCTGAACCGCGCCGTCGTTGAGGGTGTTGCTGTCGCCGTGAAGCACCAGAAGCCGACCCGTATGGGTGAGCAGGGTGGCCTCGTTCGGCGTGAGCGCGCGATCAACCTGTCCAATCTTATGCTGATCGATCCGAAGAGCGATCAACCGACCCGGGTGGGGTTCCGGATTCTGGAGGACGGCCGCAAGGTTCGCGTCGCCAAGAAGACCGGCGCTCTCATCGAAAGCTGAGGAGGCTAAAGGGTGAGCGACGTTAAGGCTATGGCGCGGCTGCATGCGCATTACAACGAGGTGGTGCGCGCCAAGCTGCAGGAGGAGTTCAAGTATACGAACCCGATGCAGCTGCCGCGCCTCGAGAAGATCGTCCTGAACATGGGCGTGGGCGAAGCGGCGGCCGACCAGAAGAAGCTGGACGCGGCGGTTGCTGAAATGACGCTGATCGCCGGTCAGAAGCCGGTCAAGACGGTGGCGAAGAAGGCCATCGCCGGTTTCAAGATCCGCAAGGGTCTGCCGATCGGCTGCAAGGTCACGCTGCGCTCTGCCCGGATGTACGAGTTCCTCGACCGCCTGGTCACGATCGCCCTGCCGCGCGTCCGCGATTTCCGCGGCATCACCGGCAAGGGTTTTGACGGCCGCGGCAATTTCGCCATGGGCGTCAAGGAACAGATCATCTTCCCGGAAATCGTCTACGACAAGGTGGACGCGGTTCGGGGTATGGACATCGTGTTCGTGACCACGGCAAAGACGGATGCGGAAGCCAAGGCCCTACTCAAGGCCTTTGAGCTGCCGTTCGCGAACTGAGCTTAATTCGACGAGATTTGGAAAACCACGGCCACCGCTCCTGCGGTGGGCCGATAGGTTCCGGAGGGTAAAACAGGATGGCCAAAACTTCCCAGGTCAACCGCAACGCCAAGCGCATGCAGATGTCTGCGCGCGACAAGGCGAAGCGTGCGGCTCTGAAGGCGATCGTTAAGGACCGCGAGCTGCCGGTTGAAGACCGGTTCGAAGCGTCCGTGAAGCTCGCGCAGCTGCCGCGCAACGGGTCTGCGACCCGCGTGCGCCTGCGCTGTGAGCTCACGGGCCGCTCGCGCGCCAACTATCGCAAATTCCGCCTGAGCCGTATTGCGCTCCGCGACCTCGCCAGCTCCGGGCAGATTCCCGGCATGGTCAAGGCTAGCTGGTAAGGAAAGGGATCACCGATGTCCATGTCCGATCCCTTGGGGGATATGCTCACACGCATTCGTAATGCGCAGCGAGCCAACCATACCGTCTGCATCGCGCCGAATTCGCGCCTGCGTGCGAACGTTCTCGATGTTCTGAAGCGTGAGGGCTATATCCGTGGCTTCTCGAGCGAGGAACTGCGGCCGGGTATTTCCCAGCTGCGCATCGAGCTGAAGTACAATGAGGGCCAGCCGGTCATCAAGGAGATCACCCGCGTCTCCCGCCCCGGCCGCCGCGTCTATTCGAAGATCAAGGAATTGCCCCGGGTCTATAGCGGCCTCGGCGTTTCCATTCTCTCCACGCCGCGTGGCGTGATGAGTGACCAAGAGGCCCGCGCTGCCAATGTCGGCGGCGAAGTCCTCTGCCGGGTCTTCTAAGGGGGGCTGGGAAATGTCGCGCGTAGGTAAGTATCCGGTCACCATCCCCGCCGGGGTTGATGTGGCCATCGCCAACAATATCCTGACCGCCAAGGGTAAGCTCGGCACACTGACGCTGCCGCTCTCGACCGAACTGGTGGACACGACGGTTGCTGACGGTCGGGTGACCGTCGAGCCGAAGTCGAAGGCCGCGCCGTCCCGCATGATGTGGGGCACGACGCGGGCGCTCGTCGCCAATATGGTGAAGGGCGTTTCCGCCGGCTTCTCGAAGTCCATGGAAGTCACCGGCACCGGTTATCGTGCAGCGGTTCAGGGTCCGAACCTGGTCATCAACCTCGGCTATTCGCATGACGTGATCTACCCGATCCCGGAAGGGATCAAGATCACCTGCGAGAAGCCGACGTCGATCAAGGTCGAAGGCGTGGACAAGCGGCTCGTCGGCCAGGTGGCTGCCGAGATCAGGTCGAAGCGTCCGCCGGAACCCTATAAGGGTAAGGGGGTTCGTTACACCGACGAGACCATCCGCCGTAAAGAAGGTAAGAAGAAGTAATGAGCGCGAACCAGGATCTCCGGGTGCGTCGCCGGGAGCGGCTTCGCTTCCAGCTGCGCCAGAAGTCCGGTGGCCGGGTACGGCTGTCGGTGTTTCGTTCCAGCAAGCATATCTATGCGCAGGTGATCGACGATGTGGCGGGCCGCACGCTCGCAACCGCGTCCTCGATCGAGGCCGATCTGCGCCGCGATCTCAAGACCGGCGCGGACAAGGATGCCGCGACGGCCGTGGGCAAGCTTCTGGCCGAGCGCGCTCTTGCCGCTGGCGTGAAGGAAGTGGTCTTCGATCGTGGGTCCTATCTCTACCACGGTCGCGTGAAAGCTCTGGCCGAAGCCGCCCGTGAGGGCGGTCTGGCCTTCTAAGGGGAACGAAGCAATGGCACGGGAACCGAGAGAAGGCGGCCGCGGCGGGCGTGAGCGCGAGCGCGAGCATAGTGACGAGTTCATCGACAAGCTGGTGACCATCAACCGCGTTGCCAAGGTGGTGAAGGGTGGCCGTCGTTTCGCCTTCGCCGCCCTGGTTGTGGTCGGTGATCAGAAGGGTCGCGTGGGTTTCGGCGCCGGCAAGGCGCGTGAAGTCCCCGAGGCGATCCGCAAGGCCACGGAACGGGCGAAGCGTAACCTGATCCGCGTGCCGATGAAGGAAGGCCGCACGCTGCATCATGACGCGCTGGGCCATTTCGGCGCCGGGCAGGTCATTCTGCGCGCGGCCCCGGCGGGCACCGGCATCATCGCCGGCGGTCCGATGCGCGCGGTGCTGGAGACCCTGGGCATCGGTGACGTCGTCGCCAAGTCCATGGGTAGCCGCAACCCGCACAACATGATCAAGGCGACCTTCGACGCCTTGCAGCATTGCGCAAGCCCGCGCTCCGTCGCCGCCCGCCGTGGCAAGAAGGTGTCGGACATCCTGGGCAAGCGCGAGACCGCGGAGGTGGCAGATGCCGTCTGATCGTACGATCACTGTCAAGCAGATCACCTCTGGCAACGGGCAGAAGCCCGGCCAGCAGGCGACGTTGATCGGGCTCGGCCTGAACAAGATCGGTCGTGTGCGCGAGCTGGAGGACACTCCCTCGGTGCGCGGGATGATCAACAAGGTCGCCCATCTGGTGAAGGTTGTGGAAAAGGCCTGACCCCGGTCAGACCTTAAGGATTGAACCATGAAGCTCAATGAACTGCGCGATAATCCCGGCGCGCGTCCCAAGTCGAAGCGGCTCGGCCGCGGCATCGGCTCCGGCAAGGGCAAGACGTCGGGCAAGGGCGTGAAGGGCCAGAAGGCGCGTGAGGGCGTGTCCCTCAACGGCTTCGAGGGCGGTCAGCTCCCGATCTATCGTCGTCTGCCCAAGCGCGGCTTTAAGAACCCGACCCGCAAGGTCTATGCGCCGTTGAACCTCGACCTGCTCGACCACGCGGTTGGCGCGGGTGTGCTCGACGCTGCTCAGACCATTACCGAGGCAAATCTCGTGGAAGCCGGTGTCGTCAACCTCGCCAAGATGTCGGGCGTGCGTCTGCTCGGCCGCGGTGCGGTGACCCGAGCGATCACGATCTCGGTTTCCGGCGCTTCCGCGACGGCGGTGGCGGCGATCGAGGCGGCCGGTGGCCGGGTCGAGATCCTGGGCGAGACCGCCTCGGCCGAATAAGCATCCACCCTCCGGGGCGGTTGAAGAACAAGGGGCGCCCGGTCATGAGCCGGACGCCCCTTTTCCGTTTGGGGCGCCCAAGCAGCCGGTTTTGATGCTCCAACCACCCGCGTTAGACTAGAAGCTTCAGGAACATAGAGAGAAAAGGTGAGCGCCATGACCGAGAAGTCTGCGTCCACGCATCCCGTCTTCCAGCCCGGGCGTGTTGCCGTCATCACCGGCGCCGCGAGCGGCATCGGTCTTGCCGCCGCCGACTATTGCGCGGCCCAGGGCATGCACCTCTGCCTCGCCGATGCCAATGCCGAGGCGCTGGAGGCGGCGCGAGCCCGGTTAAGTTCCGCGGGCCAGGCACGGGTGATGGCGCTGCCCACGGATGTATCCCGCCGCGAGGCTGTGGAGCGCTTGCGCGACGAGGCTTTCAGGGCCTTCGGCGCGGTGCATTTCCTCATGAACAATGCGGGGCGTGAAGGCGCCGGCGGGCTCTTCGGCGATCCGGCCGTCTGGGACGCGATCCTTGGGGTTAATCTCTGGGGTGTCATCCACGGCTGCCAGGCCTTCGCACCGGCCATGATCGCGCAGGATGCGCCCTCGGTCATTGTCAACACGGGGTCCAAACAGGGCATCACCTGCCCGCCCGGCAATACCGCCTACAACGTCTCCAAGGCCGGCGTGAAGGTGGTGACGGAAGCGTTGGCGCATGAGCTGCGCAGCCAGCGCGACTGTCAGGTGCAGGCACATCTGCTGGTTCCGGGCTTTACCTTCACCGGCCTCACGCGCGCCCGCGTGGATACCAAGCCGCCCGGCGCCTGGAGCCCGGAGCAGGTCGTCTCCTTCATGGTTGAGCGGATGGAAGCGGGCGACTTCTATATCATGTGCCCGGACAATGACGTGACGCGTGACCTCGACAATGCCCGGATGCTGTGGGCGGCGATGGACATTGTCGAAAACCGTCCGCCGTTGTCCCGCTGGCATCCCGACTACGCCGAGGCGTTCAAGGCGTTCCTGGCTGATCGCGGCCTCTGACCCTCCGGCGCCATTCAGTCATCGTGCTTCGTCATCAAAGGCCCCATCCATGACCGACACTCCTCCTGACCGCCTCTCCGTCAATCCCAAAAGCCCCTGGTTCGACGAAGCCGCGCTGGAGCGCGGCGTAGGCATTCGCTTCAAGGGCGCCGAGAAAACCAATGTCGAGGAATATTGCGTGAGCGAGGGTTGGGTGCGGCTCTCGGTCGGCAAGTCGGTCGATCGTCATGGCAATCCGCTCACCATGAAGGTGAACGGACCGGTCGAGCCCTATTTCCGGGATGATTCAGGCGAGGCCTGATTTCGCTCCGGTCCTCATCCCGGAACACGGGCGCGGCGAGCCGGTTATGATCGGCTCGCCAGCACCTCCTCATACACGGCGATGGTCGCGGCCTGCATGGCGGCGATCGTGTAATGGGCGAGAACGGAGGCGCGAGCCTGCTCGCCCATCTCCTGCCGGGCCTCTGCCGGTGCATCGAGCACCGCGGCGATCATTCCGGCGAGCGCCTGCACATCGCCGGGGGGGACGAGAAGCCCTGTCTCCTGATCGGTGATCGTCTCGGCGGCGCCGCCGTGGCCCGCCGCGATCACGACCCGTTCCATGGCCTGGGCCTCGATTACGGCACGGCCGAAGGCCTCCGGTTCGGTCGAGGCGCTGACGACGACATCCGCGAGAAGAAGTGCCGCCGGCATGTCCGCGCAATGACCCACGAACTTGATCTGGCGAGTGACACCCTGCGCGGCCGCCTGATCGAGCAGCTCGCGCACATAGGTGTGGCGCCCCTGGTCGGAGCCCACGAAGACCGCGAAGAGATTGGGCCGCTTGAGCAGGCTCAGCGCCTCGATCAGCACGCTCTGCCCCTTCCAGCGTGACACGCGGGCGGGCAGCAGCACGACCTGCGCCCCTTCCGGCAGGCCCCAGGCCTGGGCGAGCCGTCCGACGCGCAGGCCGAGTGCCGCATGGGGGTCAAAAACCGCGGGGTCGATGCCGCGCGGAATGAGGCGGAGCTTTTCCTCCGTCACGCCATGCTGGCGACGGACGAGATCGGCGATGAAGCCGCTTGCCGCGATGACGCGGGCACCGCGGGTCATGACGCTGTTGTACAGGCGCTTGCTGCGCGATCCCTCCGAATAGGCGCCGTGGTAGGTAGTGACAAAGGGAATGCCGGTGGCCTGGCAGGCTTTCAGCACTGACCAGGCAGGCGCGCGGGAACGGGCATGGACGAGATCCACGCGCTCTTCCCGCATCAACCGGGCAAGGGTGGTGGCATTGCGCCAGATGCCCCATGGGGTCTTGGTTTTCAGCGGCAGGGCGATGTGCCGCCCGCCCGCGCGTTCGACAGCGGGCACGAGCCTCCCGCCCTGGCTCGCGACCAGCGGGGTCCAGCCCTGCCGCGCGATCGCCTCGACCATCTCGACCGTTCCCCGCTCGACGCCGCCGCTGTCGAGTGCGGGGAGAACCTGCAGAATGGTAGGCAAGGCTGGCTACAGCGGCGCGCAGGCAGAGGCGAGCCAGGTGGCGACAGCGCCGGTGAGCTGCGGGCCGACGCGGCGCCACACCTCCGCATGATAGCCGTCCAGCCATTGGCGTTCGGCAGGGGTGAGCAGCGCCGTCTCGATGAGCGCGCGGTCGAAGGGGGCCCAGGTAATGGTCTCGAACTCCAGGAAAGGCTTCACGCCGTCGGCTTGGGCCGCGGCGGGCTGCACGATGAGCAGATTCTCAAGGCGAATACCGTAAGCGCCCGGCAGGTAGTAGCCCGGTTCATTGGAGAGGATCATGCCCGATTTGAGGGGGATGGGCCGGGCCGCGCGAGACAGGCTCACCGGACCCTCATGCACCGAAAGATAGGCGCCGACGCCATGGCCCGTGCCGTGGTCGTAATCGAGCCCGGCCTGCCAGAGTGGCGCGCGGGCGAAGGCATCGAGATGGGCCCCCGCGACCCCTTGCGGGAAGCGCAGGGTCGCGATGCCGATATGGCCTTTCAGAACGCGGGTGAAGCGATCCTTCAGAGCGGCCGGCGGCCTATCCGGCCCGGTCCAGATGGTCCGGGTGACGTCCGTCGTCCCATCTTCGTACTGAGCGCCGGAATCGACGAGATAGACCTCGTTCGGCGCGAGCCGGCGGTTGCTTTCGGGCGAGACGCGATAATGGATGATGGCGCCGTTCTCACCCGCGCCGGAAATGGCCGGGAAGCTTTCCTCGCGGAATTCCGGCGCCTCGGCCCGGAAGGCGAGGAGCGCGGCGGCGGCAGAGATTTCCGTCTGCGTCCCGGTTTTGCCGTTCTCCGACAGCCAGTGCAGATAGCGGCAGAGGGCGATGGCGTCCCGCCCATGGGCGCGGCGGGCACCGTCCTGCTCCACCGGGTTCTTGCAGGCTTTCGGCAGCGCGATCGGGTCTGGCCCGGCAATGACCTCGGCGCCGGCCGCGCGCAGACGCTGTGCGAACCAGACGGGCGAGGCCTGGGAATCGACGCGTACGCGCAGACCCTTCAATGCATCGAGTGCCGTACCGAGTGCCGCGCGCGGTTCGAGGCTCACCGTGTTGCCGAGATGCAGGCGCACCTCGTCGGAAATCTTCTCCGGCGCCATGAAGAGGGTCGCCGTGGCGTCCGCGCGGAGGATGAGGAAGCCGAGGGCGAGCGGCGCGAAGGGCACGTCGGCGCCGCGAATGTTGAGCAGCCAATTAATCGCCGGGGGATCGGTGATGACGGCGGCATCCTCGCCGGCTGCCTTCAGGATGCCGGCGATCTCGGCTCGCTTTTCCTCGGCCGACCGTCCGGCGAAGGCCGCCGGATAAATGGAGACCGCGGCCTTGGGCGGCGGCGGCTGATCCTGCCAGATGCGGTCGATGGGGTTCTCGGGGAGCGGCACGAAGGTGAGGGCAGGCACCGCGCGGATCAGCCGGTCGAGCGTCTCCTCGGCGATGAGAAGCGGATCATAGCCAATGCGAGCACCCGCGGGTACCGCTTCCTTCAGCCAGTCGGCCGGCGGCTCGTCCGTCACGTGGCGATAATCCCAGAGCGTGCCGTCCACCTCCTGCCGCACCTGCAGAACATAGCGCCCGTCCACGAAAATCGCTGCCCGTTCCGCAAGTGCGATGGCGAGCCCGGCACTCCCGGTGAAGCCGGTCAGCCAGGCCAGGCGCTCGGCACCCGCCGGCACGTATTCGCCGAGATGCTCATCCGACCGGGGCACCAGGAAACCGTCTATTCCAACCTCCGGGAAGACGGTGCGCAGTGCGGCAAGACGGCCGGAAAAAGTCAGCATGGCGTAGCTTTCGTGAAAGATATGTGTCTGCTTCATAACCTTGGCGTGATCATGCTCGGCTTGCATGTCAGCCTGATCTTCTTGCCGCAACATTTTGCGCTGCGGCATTGCTATATGCCGATTCAGCGAACGGCCCGAGAAAGAAAAGTGGCCGTCGTATTAAGGACATATTCCGATGAACGCCTTCATCAACACTTCCTCCACCGCCTCGGCAGCGCGTGGCTCCGCGGGTCGTCTCAACCGCTTCAGCGCGCCCGTTCTGCGCATGGGCCAGTGGGTCCGTGATCTCGGCCGCCGCAGCGCCGTGATCAATGAGCTCGACCGCCTCAGCGACCGCGAACTCGCCGACATCGGCCTGAACCGCAGCGAAATCCGCTCCATCTTTTCGATGGCCGCTCGCGACGCCCGGTAATGCCGAAGCGCTCATGCGTCTGAAAGGGCAGGTCTGATCCGGACCTGCCCTTTTCATTGGGGCGGGGCGGGCAGAACCCGGGCCGCATGATCCGCGATGTCCCCGGCGCGGCACAGCCAGACCCGGTCACGCGGGTGTGCCACATGGGCGAGCGCCCGGCGCAGGTGCCGCAGGCGATAGGGCTGGCCCAGGATATAGGGATGGAGTGCGATGCCCATGACGAGGGGCTGCTCCACCGATTGCTCCAGCATCTCGTTGAAATTGTCCACGATCATGTCAGCGAATTCCGCAGCGCCCATGCGGCGCACGGCGATCGCCGGAATGTCGTTCACTTCCTGCGGATAGGGCACGGAGAGGAGCGGCTTTCCGCTCCGCGTGCGCAGCCAGGTCGGCTGATCGTCATGGCACCAGTTGAGCGTGTACTGGTAGCCGGCCTCCGCCAGCAGATCGGGCGTGACGGCGCTTTCCGCGATCCAGGGGCTGAGCCAGCCCATCGGTGCGACCCCTTCATTCCGGCGGATCGCCGCCGTCGCTTCGGCGATCAGCGCCGTTTCCTCGGCCTCGGGCAGAAGGCTTTGCCGTTCGGAATTGGTGCGGCCATGGCCCGCGATCTCGTCGCCGCGGGTGCGGAACGCGGCCACCACCTCCGGGCAGTAATCATAGAGGCTGCTGTTGAGCAGCACGGTTGTTGGCAGGGACAGCCCATCGAAAAGCTGCAGCATGCGCCAGATGCCGACGCGGTTGCCGTAGTCCCGCCAGGCGTAGTTGAGTACGTCCGGAGGCGGGCCGCCGGGGGCGAGCTCGGCGCCCAGTCCCTCGCCAAAAGCGAAATGCTCGAGATTGATGCCGAGATAGATGGCGAGGCGCTGGCCGCCCGGCCAATCGTAATCCGGCCGCGCCGTGATCGGCGCATAATCGTAGCGGTTGTGATGCGCGAGGGCGCTCATGGCTTGCGGAGCAACAGCGCGCTCCACTGTCCCTCGGGGAAGCGGCGTTCGAGAACCAGGCCCTGCCGGCGGTGGGCGGCGAGCACCATGCGCTCCTGCGTCGCCAAAAGCCCGGCCAGGATCGCGCGGCCGCCGGGTGCGAGATGCTGGGAGAGGGGATAGGCCATCGAACAGAGCGGACGGGCCAGGATATTGGCGAAGACGAGATCATAGGGCGCACCGGCACGGGTGGCTGTGCCTTTCCAGCCATCCGCGAGCGACACCCTGATCATCCGGGTAACCCCGTTCAGCGCCGCATTCTGCTGGGTGACGCGCACCGACCAGGGGTCGATATCGGTCGCGATGACGGGCCGCTTCAGAAGCTTGGCCGCCGCCATCGCGAGGATGCCGGAACCGGTGCCGAGATCGAGGATCCGCTGTGGCCGGCGGTGCGCCATGAACTCCAGCGCCCGCAGACAGCCGCGGGTTGAGCCATGTTCGCCGCTGCCGAAGGCGAGGCCGGCATCGACGGTCAGCGTGTGGCGGCCCTGGACGAGCGGCGCCGTTTCATGCGTGCCGCGCACGGCGAAGTGTCGACCGATCAACTGCTCGGGGAATTGCTCGAGATTGCGGGCAAGCCAGCCTTCGGCTTCCGTGGGCACATGCTCGACCATAACCTCCACGCCGGACAATGCGCCGGCCAGCATCAGGGCCGTTGCAAGCTCATCATCGCGGTCGCCGATCGGCTTCACGGCTTCGAGCCGCCAGGGCCCCTCATCCTCGTCCCGGAAGAAACCGACGGTCGGACAGACGGACAGCAGCGCCTGCTCGTAGAAGGGCAGCGCCTCCTCCGGCACGAGCAGCGAGACGGTTTCGAGCGGGGTTGCACGGCGGGCCATCAGGCAGGTTCCACGAACGTATCGAGCACGCGTTTCTCGCCGCTCTTCTCGAAGGCGATGTCAAGGCGGTTGTCGTCCACGGCAAGGACGGTGCCGTAGCCGAATTTCTGATGAAAGACGCGGCTGCCCACCGGAATCGTCTCTTTTCGCGGCGGGCGGGAGGTCTGTTCCCAGGCGCCGGGGGCCTGCCTCGGACGGCTTGCGGCAAGGGGGAAGGCGCCGGTGAAGATCGGCGGCGCGTTCATCCGCTGCTGCCGTTCCTGCCCCGCGGTCCCGCTCTGGGCGACGTGTTCGGACGGCAGTTCCTCGATGAAGCGGCTCGGCACGCTTGACTGCCAATTGGCGTAGATGCGGCGATTGGCGGCGTGGCTGATGATGGCACGAAGCCGGGCGCGCGTGATGCCGACATAGGCAAGGCGGCGCTCCTCCTCGAGCCCCTTGAGGCCGCTTTCGTCCATGGACCTTTGGCTGGGGAACAACCCCTCCTCCCAGCCGGGCAGGAAGACCGTGTCGAATTCCAGCCCCTTGGCGCCATGCAGCGTCATCAGGCTGACGCGATCGGTCTCGCTGCTTTCCTCATTCTCCATGACCAGGGCGACATGGTCGAGGAAGGCCGCGAG
>NZ_DATJJK010000150.1:0-6035 GCF_035492295.1 Acidisoma sp.
TGGGTCTGGTCACCCGCTCGGCCGATGGGGATGAGAGCATGATGCCGTTTCGCTCGCTCGACGATCTGCTATCCGCCATCAAACCCATCCTGCGCGAAGGAGCCCGGAGTTCCGAACCGGTCTGGTTTTCGATCCAGCCCATAGACCTCGCGACAATCGATGCCGATGCCGCCTGAGGGGCTGGTGCGGCCAGCCGGGTTGCGATGCTGACCCCCTCCGCTCTGACACTGAGCGATCTGCGTCTGCGCGCGGCCGCAACCTCGCTCACGACCCAGGGCTCGCTGACGGCGGTGCTGGCGACGCTCGGCTTTGTGCAGGCCGATCCCATCCGTGCCCCGGCGCGGGCCCAGGATCTCATCCTCCGACAGCGTGTGCCGGGCTATCGCGCCGGGCAGCTCGAGCGGCGTTTCCCGCGGCTCGGCCTCGAGGAGGATTTCCTTTACGCTTATGGTTTCATGCCGCAGGAGACAGCGCGGCTCCTGCATCCCCGCCCCGATCCCGCGCAGCCGGACCGGCCGCATGCGCCGACCGGGCTGGCGGCCGAAATCCTGGCCGTCGTCCGCGATCGGGGCGAGATCCATCCGCGCGAACTTGAGGAGGCCTTCGGTCGGGGGCGTGCCGTCAATGCCTGGGGCGGCTTTTCCAAGGAAACGACGCAGCATCTGCAGGTGCTGCACTTCCATGGGCACCTTCGTGTGTCGCGTCGGCAGGATGGCATTCGTATTTATGCCCCCGCCGGGCCGGTCAATGAGGCGGTTGCGGTGGCGGAACGCGCCCGTCGTCTTCTTCTTTTGGTGCTGGGTCTGCTGGCGCCGATCTCGCGCGTTTCCCTCGGGCAGGTGTTCAACCTGCTGCGCCGGGGCGCGCCCGGGCTCGGGCCCTGGGCACCGGTGCTTGACCGGATGATTGCCGCGGGCGAGGTCGCATGGGACGATGTCGATGGTGAGCGGTATCTCTGGCCCGCCGGTTCTGCCACGGTGGCGGCGCCGCCGCGCGGTCTGCGCTTCCTGGCCCCCTTCGACCCCGTGGTGTGGGACCGGCGGCGGCTCGCCCATCTCTGGGCCTGGGACTATCGCTTCGAGGCTTATACACCGCCGCCGCTCCGTCGCTTCGGCTATTACGCGATGCCCATGCTGTGGCGCGACCGGATGATCGGCTGGGTCAATCTGAGCCGCGCGAGCGGCCGGCTCGATGTGGAGCGTGGTTTCGCGGGGCCGGAACCGCGCGGCCAGGACTTCACCCGCGCCTTCGATGCGGAGGTCGCGCGGTTCGAAGCCTTTCTGGGCCCTGCCTGAGCGACCCCGTCTGACCCGCGTTAACGCTTTGGCGGATCAAACCTTATGGGGGCTGGTTTTGCGGTTTTAGCGGTTGCACAAAGATGGCGATCGTCCGCCAGACCGGAGCCAGGAACGTGCCGCCCCTTTCCGACAGTCCCATCCAATACCATCCGTCTCATGTCACCGCCGCGGCCAGCCGTATCCTTGCGGCCTATCTGGCCCACAACAAGGTGTCGGCTGTCGAGGCCGCGCGTCTCGCCGTCCGCGTCGAGTCGCTGCTGGCTGAACTCGTTTCGGGAAATGCCCCGGCCGCGGCGCCGCAGCCGGCTGAGCTTGAGGCCGCGCCGCGCCGCGCCCGCCGCGCGGCGCCCGCTAAATCCCCGCGTTCCGCCCGTCCGCGCCGCGCCGGTTCCGAGCGCGCCGAAGCGCAGGCGGCGTTCGATCTCGTTGACGGGGCCGAGACCGTTACCGAGACGCCCGCAGGCATCGCTGAAGTCGCGACCGCCGAGCCGCTGCCCGCCCCTGCCGAGCAAATACCGCCGGCGCCGGTTGAGGAGGTGCGGGAGGAGATCGATCTTCTGACCGGCGGCCCCCTGCCGCCTGCGACCGAGCCTGAATACCACGCAATGCCGCAGGCGCCCGTGCCGGTTCCGGCCGAGTCGTCCGGCGCTCCCACCAAAAAGCGCAAGCGGCCGCCGCGCCCGGCCTCTCAACGCCGGGCCGCACGCGTGGCGGCGATCGAACAGCTGCTGGTCGAGGGCGAAGAGCCGCCCGAGGGCGAGGGCTGAGGCCAGCGCCTCCGCAAAGCCTAGATCATACGAATTGCCCGCGCAGGAAGCCGAGCGCGGGCAACGGCCGCCAGGCTTTCGGCAGCTCCGACCGCTTCATCTGCACCACCGAATAGTTTGGGGGCGGCTGGCGGCTGGAGCGCAGGAAGCCCGCGTAGGCCCGCACCTGCGCCTCCCGCCAGGCGCGATCGGCAAGGGCGGCATCGCGGTTCGCGAAGATCTCGGCGATGCGGCGCGTGCGCCCGACCGAGGCGACGACCGCCCAGAACCGGTCTTCCCGAACGCTGGAGAGGCTAACGACACCATCCATGGGGGAAGATTGGCGTGCCATGGCCCCTATCGCAAGCGCGGAAAAGGCTCCGGCCAATCAATCCAGGCTGAGCAGCTTTTCCCGGAGCAGGGCGAAGAGACGGGCCGTGTCGAGACCGGTGATCACATGGGCATTGGGCGCGCGGCCAGCACGGTGGCGCTCGGCGACGGCCGCGATACTCTGCCCGCGCGCGAGCGGCGACGTGGTCTCGACCTCGACCCAGGCATCGACTCCCTGGAACAGGCTGGGGTCGATGAAATGGGCGATAACACAAGGGTCGTGCAGGCAGGGGTCGCCATGGCCATAGGCGCGCAGCATGGCAATCGCTGCCCGGGTGATGGGCCCGCCCGCGGCCTCGACATCCGCCATCCAGTCCGGCGTGATCAGCGCCTGGGCGGTCACGTCCAGGCCGAACATGGTCAGCGTCACGCCCGCCGTCAGCATCACCTGGGCGGCATGCGGGTCGATCATGAAATTGAATTCGGCGGCGGGCGTGGAATTGCCCGGCCGGAAGGCAGCGCCACCCATGAAGACGATTTCGGGGATCAGCGGTGCGATGTCCGGCGCCTTGATCAGCGCCATGGCGACATTGGTCATCGGCCCGATCGGGCAGAGAGTGATCTCGCCCGGGTTCTCCCGGACGAGCCGGATGATGGCGTCCACGGCGTGTTCGGCCTCGGCGCGGCCGGTGGGCGCGGGCAGGCCGATATCCCCCAGCCCGTCCCCGCCATGCACCGATTTCTTGCGCTCGATCGGCGCCATGATCGGGCGCGGACAGCCGGCATGGACCGGGATCTCCGTGCGCCCGGCGAGGTCGAGGATGCGCAGCGCATTCGCCGTCGTCTGCGGCAGCATGACATTGCCGATGACGGTGGTGATCGCCTCGACCTTCACCGCCTCAGGGGCGGCGAAGGCGAGCAGCATGGCCAGGGCGTCGTCCACGCCGGGGTCGCAGTCAAGAATGATCCGGCGCGGAGCCATAGACGTCAGCCTCAGTTCAGATAGTCATTGGTGTAGTAGTCGGAAGCGGGCAGCACCTTGTCGATCTGCTTGGTATCGGCGAGGGCCTTGGCGATGCCGTTCCACTGCGCATCGGACTGGGTCATGTAGCCGTCCTTGCCCTTGAGCAGGCCGATCGTCTCTTTCCAGCCGACCGCGTTGTAATCCTTGGAGCCGGAAGCGGGGTAGAGTTTGATCAGGTCGGCGACCGCCTCGTCGGGATGGGCGGAGGCCCATTCCATGCCCTTTTTGGTGGCGGCGAGCCATGCCTTCACGGCCTCCGGATGGGCCTCGCCATAGGCCTTCATGACCGTGAAATCCCAGACGGGGATGTCAGGCACGCCGGCTGCCGGGCCGATGAGCTGAGCGGGATTCTTCTTCAGCTGCGGCACCACGTCGGCCAGCGCGTAGTTCGCGCAATTGGTGGCGTAGTCGATTTTGCCCGTGAGCATCATCGGGATGTCGTCATCCGTCGCGATGATCTGCTGCACGTCGCTCTCCGACACCCCGGCCTTCTTCAGCACGTAGGGCATCATCGCCTTGGTCCAGCTGTCGGTATAGACGCCGATCTTCTTGCCCTTGAGGGTCGAGAGATCGATCGTCGCGCCCGGCGGCGCGAACAGGCCCCAGTTATTCGACTGGGAATAGAAGGCGATGGAGGTGATGGGGATGCCCTGGGCCGCGGCGAAGACGACGTCCGTTACCGGATCGAAACCGATGTCGCCCTGGCCCGCTGCCAGCATCCGCACCGTCGTGGAGTTGTTCGGCGGGAAGAGCGTCGATACCTCGAGGCCGGCCGCCTTGTAGAAACCCTCGGCCTGGGCGACGGCCGTGGGGATCAGTTCGAAATCGGGCGTCACCCAGTCATAGACCAGGCGGATCTTGGTGACATCGGCGGCGTGGGCGCGGGGCGCCAAGGGGCCAAGGCCGAGCATCAGGGCGCCGGCGGCGGCGGTGCTGGCGGCCAGCCGTGCGAGAATACGGAGAGGCTTCATCTCAGACCTTTGTGCTGGGGGAATGGGGGGAAGGGACCTTGCCGCCGAACCAGGAGGGGGCGGTCATGCGCGTGCGCCAGGGTGTGGCGAAATGCTCGACGATGACGACGAGGATGAAGGAGCCGATGCCGATGGCGGTGAGCAGCAGCATGGCGCCGTAGACGCCGGCCGTGTTCATCTGGGCGTTCGCCGTCAGCAGGTAGGTGCCGAGGCCGATGTGGGAGGAGGCGGTCCATTCGCCGATGACCGCGCCCGTTACGGCATAGCAGGCGCCGATCTTGAGGCCGGAGAAGAGCGGCCCAATGCAGGCTGGCAGCCGCACGATCATGAAGGTGCGCAGCCGCGTGCCGCCGAGGAGGCGTGCGAGGTTGACCTGATCTTGGTCGACGCTCGCGAGCCCGTCGAGCACGTTCACGACGACCGGAAAGAAGACGATCCAGGCGACGATGATGAGTTTCGGGGTGAGGCCGAAGCCGAAGATGATGACGAGCGGCGCCGCGATCGCCACGATCGGCACCGCCTGGGAGGTGATCAGGGCAGGGTAGAGAAGGCGATGGACGATGGGGATCTGCGCCATGATGACGGCCAGCACCACGCCGAGCACGGCGCCCACGATATAGCCGTAGAAGGTCTCGCCCAGCGTTTGCTGGGTGAGCTGCTTCATCATCGTCATATTATGCAGGATCACGTCGATCGCCGCGGACGGGGTCGGGATGACGTAGGGTGGCAGTCCGGTGATGACGAGGAGCAGTTTCCAGGCCACGAAGATCAGCGCGATGGCGACAATCCAGAGGCCGACATGGCGGCCGTATTCACGCAGGGCCGAGGGCTCGTTGCTCATGCCGGCACCGTCATCGCGCCGGGCACGCCGTGCAGGGTCGCCTGACTGTAGAGCATTTCCATGATCCGGCGCTTGATCTCCACGAATGTCTCCGAAGTCAGGCAGTCCATCGCGCGCGGGCGCGGAATGGTGACGTCGATGATCCAGCCGATGCGGCCGGGGCGGGGCAGCATGACCACGACGCGGTCGGCGAGGAAGATCGCCTCGTCCACGTCATGGGTCACGAACATCACCGTCCGCTTCATTTCCTTCCAGATTTCCAGCAGCCATTGCTGCATGCCGATGCGGGTCTGACTGTCGAGCGCGCCGAACGGTTCGTCGAGCAGCATGACCTCGCGGCCGGCGGCGATGGTGCGCATCAGCGCCACGCGCTGGCGCATGCCGCCGGAAAGCGCGCGCGGATAGTGGCGGAGGAACTCGCCAAGGCCGTAATGGCGCGCGAGCTCGGCGGCGCGCTCGCGGTCGGCGCGGGTGGCGCCGCGCGTCAGTGACGCGCCGAGGGTGATGTTGCCGAGGACGGTGCGCCAAGGCAGCAGCAGATCTTTCTGAAGCATGTAGCCGACCTGGCCGGGCCTCGCCGCTATGTCCTGGCCGTCAAGCAGGATTTCCCCCGATGTCGGCCGCAGCAGTCCGGAGACGGCGTTGAAGAGCGTGCTCTTGCCGCATCCGGAGGCGCCGAGGATGCAGACGAATTCACCGTTCCCGATATCAAGGGAAACCTGATTCAGCGCCTGGAACGAGCCGAAATTGTGATCGAGACTGCGGATCGACAGTTTGACGTGGGGTTCAATCGCCAAAGCTTATTCTTTCGTCAGTGTTCGGGTG
>NZ_DATJJK010000151.1:0-4806 GCF_035492295.1 Acidisoma sp.
GGCTGCCTATATCGACGACCTGCCCGAGCCGCGCGGCCTGCTGCATGCGGCGATCGGCCTCAGCACGGAAGCTCACGCACGGATCAAGTCGATTGATCTATCAGCCGTCCGCAGGGCGCCCGGCGTCATGGCGGTCATCGCAGCGGAGGATGTGCCGGGCGTGAACGACATCGGCCCGATCTTCGCGGGCGATCCGATCTTTGCTGGCGAGGTCACGGAATATTGTGGCCAGTCCCTCTTCGCGGTCGCCGCCCGCACGCGCGCGGAGGCGCGCGCGGCGGTGCTGCTGGCCCGCATCGACTACGAGCCGCTTCCCGCGATCCTGACGCTGGACGAGGCGCTGGCGCGGGAGGATGCGCGAATCGCGCCCAGCCGGCTCATGCGACGCGGGCATCCGGACATGGCAATCGCCCGCAGCCCGCACAAGCTGCGCGGCAGCTTACGCATCGGCGGACAGGACCATTTCTACCTCGAGGGGCAGATCGCCCTGGCCACGCCCGGCGAGCAGGGCGACATGACAATTCTGAGTTCGACGCAGAATCCGTCCGAACTCCAGCACCTCGTGGCGCGCGCGCTCGGCGTCGCGGATCATTCCGTGGTCTGCGAAACCCGGCGCATGGGCGGCGGTTTCGGCGGCAAGGAGAGCCAGGCGGCACTGCCCGCCGCCATCGCCGCGATTTTTGCCCAGCGTACCGGCCGCCCGGTCAAGCTGAGGATGGACCGGGACGACGACATGGTGGCAACCGGCAAGCGCCATCCCTTCCGTATCGACTACGAGGTCGGGTTCGATGCGCAGGGCCGCATCGGCGGCATCCATTTCATGCTAGCCGGGGATTGCGGCTTTTCGGCAGATCTCTCCACCGGCGTCAACGACCGCGCCATGATGCATGCGGACAATTGCTACTATCTCGAGAACGTCTCGATCCTGTCGCATCGTTGCAAGACCAACACAGTCTCCCATACAGCCTTTCGTGGCTTCGGCGGCCCGCAGGGCATCATGGGAATCGAACATGTCATGGACGAGATCGCGCGCCATCTGGGTCACGATCCGCTCGCCGTGCGGCGGCACAATTTCTATGGGCTCACGTCCCGCAACATCACGCCCTATGGCATGGTGGTAGAGGACAACATCATCGCCGATCTTGTCGATGAGCTGGCGACGAGCGCGGGCTACGCCGCCCGGCGGGAGGAGATCGCGGCCTTCAATCGGGAAAGTCCCTGGATCAAGCGCGGCCTTGCTTTGGTGCCGGTGAAATTCGGCATTTCCTTCACGGCGATCCATCTGAACCAGGCAGGCGCCCTGGTGCAGCTTTACGCCGACGGCAGCGTGCTCCTGAACCATGGCGGCACGGAGATGGGCCAGGGTCTCTTTACCAAGGTCGCCCAGGTCGTGGCGGAAGAGTTCGGCATTCCGCTCGATCGGGTGCGGGTAACGGCCACCAGCACCGCCAAGGTGCCAAACACGTCGCCCACCGCCGCCTCGGCCGGCACGGATCTGAATGCCAAGGCAGCCCAGGCGGCGGCGCATACCATCCGCCAGCGGCTCGCCCATGTCGCGGCCGCGGAATTTGACGTGCCGGCTACCGCCGTCATCTTCGCGAATGGCGAAGTCATTGCCGGGCGCCGGCGCATCGCCTTTGCTGAACTCGCCAAGCTCGCCCGTCTGCAGCGCGTTTCGCTGTCCTCCACCGGCTTTTACGCCACGCCGAAAATCCATTTCGACGCGGAGACGCAGACTGGCCGCCCCTTCTACTATTTCGCCTATGGCGCGGCGCTGGCCGAGGTCGAGGTCGACGGGTTGACCGGCGAGTATCGCCAGCGCCGTGTCGATATCCTGCATGACTGCGGCAAGTCCCTGAACCCCGCAATCGACCTTGGACAAATCGAGGGTGGTTTCGTGCAGGGTGCCGGCTGGCTGACGTCGGAGGAGCTCTGGTGGGACGAACGCGGCCGGCTGCGCACGCACGCCCCCTCCACCTACAAGATCCCCGCGATCGGAGACCTCGCAACGAAATTCAACGCGCGCCTCTACGAGGCCGGGCGTAACAGGGAAAATGCGATCTTCCGCTCCAAGGCCGTGGGAGAGCCGCCGCTCAACCTTGGCATCGCGGTCTTCCAGGCGCTGCGCGATGCCGCTGCCGCTTTCGGCAGCGGCCAGGCCGCCCCTGCGCTCGATGCGCCGGCGACGCCGGAACGCGTGCTGATGGCCATCGAGAGTCTGCGCGCGTCGGTCGCCCTCCCCGATACCAGGGCGGCCGAGTGATGCCGGCCTGGCTCGACGCCCTGAACGCGCTTGATCGGCGAGGAGAGGCCGGCGTGCTTGTCAGCGTCATCGCGGCCGACGGCTCCTCCCCGCGCGAGGCCGGGGTGAAGATGGTCGTCTCCCAGGCCGAGGTGTGGGACACGATCGGTGGCGGCAATCTCGAATTCCAAAGCATCCAGGGCGCCCGCGCTCTGCTCGCCTCGGAGAATGCGGTTCCCGTGATGCGCGATTTTCCGCTCGGGCCCGCGCTCGGCCAGTGCTGCGGGGGCGCGACCACGGTGTTGTTCGAGCCGATCCGGCCGCCAGCCTGGATTGTGGCACTTTTCGGCGCCGGGCATGTCGGGCGGGCAACCGCGAAGCTTCTGGGCGATTTGCCCTGCCGGCTTCTCTGGTTCGATGCTCGGCCCGGCATCTTCGGGGAAGCTCCCTTGCCCTCCAACATCCATCTTCGGTCAACGACCACGGCCGAGGATATCGCGGCCCTGCCGCCGGGAACAATGGTATTGATCATGACCCATGATCACGGGCTCGATTACGATCTCTCCTCCGCCGCCCTGGCACGGCGCGATCTCGGCTTCGTCGGTACCATCGGGTCGGACACTAAGCGCGCGCGCTTCATGAGCCGGCTGCGCCGCGCCGGCGTGGATGAGGCGACGCTCACGCGCTTCACCTGCCCCGTGGGCCTGCCGGGCGTGGGAAAGAAGCTGCCGGCCGAGATCGCCATTGCCGTGGTCGCCCAGCTGCTCCAGCTTCGCCCCGCAGCCCCTTCACCCGGGCGAACAAAGCACGGCCCGATGACGGTGCGACAGCCGGCGGAGATCTCCAGCTCGAACAGCGGTTGCGGCGCGCCGGGCTGCGATCCGACCTGTCGTGGCGTTTCGGCCACGCAACCGCCTCAGGTTTTGGCCCCGCCGCGCAAATAGGGGAACCAATCTTCCCGCAGTCTTTGGCCCGGCCGCATGTCATGCCCGGGATAGGGTGGCGAGGTGCGGCCCGGCCGCTCGACATAGCGGGCGTCATCGCCCACCAGTCGCAGGGAAAAGGCGCGGCGATTGAGCGCACCGCTGTTGCCGCGAGCGCCATGCAGCGTCTTGAAGTTGAAGGCCACCGCATCCCCCGGCTCCATCGCCCATTCCAGCACGGTCATGCCTTCCGCATCCGGGTCGGGCACCGGCTGATAAAGGCTCGGGTCCGGATAGAAATTCTGCTCTGACGCCCAGCGCAACGGGAGAACCGGCTTATCCCACAGATGCGACCCCGCGACACACCGCAGGCTCGCCTCTTTCACCGGGTCGAGCGGGGACCAGAAGCTCACCGTCTGCGCTCCCTCCACGAAGTAGTAGGGGCTGTCCTGGTGCCAGGGCGTCGCCTTCGCGGTGCCGGATTCCTTCACCAGCACATGGTCGTGAAACATTTGCACGGTTTCCGACTGCATCAGCGCTGCCGCCACGGCCGCCACCACGGGCTGGCGGATAACCGCGGCGAATTCGGGAATCCGTTCCCAGTTGCAGTAATCATCGAAAAAGCGGCCCCGCTCTCCCGGCTTCGTATTTTCGGACGCATAGGGGCCGGGCTCGGCCATGTTGCGCGCGACCCCGGCGCGCAGCGTCTCGACCCAGGGGGCGAACAGGCCTTTGATCAACACGGCGCCATCGCGGCGGTAATCGGCAATCTGCTGGTCAGAGACAGGTGCGGCCAATGTCGTCATCCCCCCGGTGCTGCGGCTTGACCAGCTTGCCCTGCACAACCCATAAAAACGAATAATATATTCTCATGCACACGATAAGTAGATGCTATCGGTAACTCTGCGGCAACTGGAATATGCGGTCGCGATCGAGACCCACGGTGGCGTCTCGGCCGCGGCGGCGGCGCTTCATGTCTCGCAACCGGCGGTGTCCGTCGCCCTGACCCAGATCGAGGCCTTGCTCGGCAAGCCGCTGTTCCTGCGACGTCCGGGAGCGCGGATGGCGGCCACTTCCTTCGGACGGGAATTTCTCGCCCGCGCGCGACTGATAATTGCTGAAACAACGACGTTGCTCACGCTCGACGATGCAGCACCCCAAACGCCTGTGCTGCTCGGCGTCTTTGAGGATTTGGCCCCGCTCCTGCTCGCGCCGATTCTGGCCCGCGCGGCGCTGGACCTGCCAGAGATCGAAATCCGCTGGCAGACATTGACCTTCGAAGAGATTGCGCGCCAGATCGGCCGCGGTCCGGGCCTCGATCTCGCCATCACCTATAACCTCGGTCTCGATTCCGCCTGTCTGCGCCAAGTGCTTCTGGATTTGCCCCTGCAGGTGGTCGTCAGCCGCGCGCATCCTTTTGCCAAGGTCGCGACCGTCACCCTGGCGGAAGTCGCGGCCGAGCCGATCATCCTGACCGAGCAGGAGCTGAGCCGCGCCCATATGCTGCAGCTTTTCGAACGCGCCGGGCTGCACCCGCGGATCGCCCATCATGCCGGCACGACGGAGACGATGCGCAGCCTTGCCGCGAACGGGCTCGGCGTCGGCCTGTCCTATACCAGCCCGCGCTCCACCACCTCCTAT
>NZ_DATJJK010000152.1:0-3860 GCF_035492295.1 Acidisoma sp.
GCGGCCTCCACCGCGGCGGGCGTGCCCTCAGCCATGATCACGAGGTCGATCGGCCCATCCTGCAGATGCAGACGCGGCAAGCCTGCCGCCGCCTGGGGCAGGAGCCGCGCCCGGGCGCGGGGCGTCGGGCTCAGTGCCGGATCATGGGCAGAAGCGGCCATGGATTCTCCGGCAATTGCGGCTCGAAGCGATGCGGTGCCGCGGGGTCCAGCGACGCCGCCTTGCGCACCTGATCCAGATAGCCGCCCATGGCCTCATACTGGTCGCGGGGCATGGTGAATTCGATGGGGGCGACGAGCGCCGGCGTCGGCACATAGCCGAAGGCGTTGTCAGGCAGCTTCGTTACATCGACCATGAAGGTGATGCCGCCGCCCGGCCAGAGATAGACCGGCGCGCCGCCACAGGTGAGGCGCGTGATGCCACGCGCGACCGACTGCGTGAGCCGGACGGGATTGTCCGTTACCCCGGCGCGGAGCGATCCGCCCGCACCCGCCACGAAAAGCACGCTGCACAAAGCGGGTTCGCAATTCTCGGCGATCCGCTCGACGGATTGCACAAGGTCCATTGGCATGCCCTGCGGCACCGGCCGCAAATCCTCGTCGAGAATATAGTAGCCGAAATGCTCGCCGGTGGTGCTGACCATGAGCATGCGCAGGCCCGGCCGGGCATGTTTCGGATCGAAGGGATCGAGGATCGACAGCGGATCCGAGATATCGGTGCCGCCCCAGCCCGTGCCGGGATGGGCGACCTGGAAATAGCGGCCGGGGGTGGAGCGCCTGCCGCGCATGCGGATGCCGGTCGGTGGCACGCCGAGCAGCTTGCCACCCTGATGTTCGGACAACACGCCGGTGATGTGATCGTCCACCACCACGACCTCATCCACCTTGCCCATCCATTGCGGCGCGAAGATGCCGATGGTGGCCGAACCGCAGCCGACGCGCATGCGCGTCTCCCGCACGCCGTTCACAACTGGCGCCTTTCCAGCCTGAACCACGACCGTTGCCCCATCATCGATAGTGAGTTCGACCGCCTGCTTGTTACAGAGTGCAAGCAGCGTATCGCAGGTGACGCGGCCTTCCTTCTTGCTGCCGCCTGTGAGATGCGCGACGCCGCCAAGCGAGAGCATCTGGGAGCCGTATTCGGCCGTCATCACATGCCCGACCGGCTCCCCGCCAGCGCGGACGATCGAGCGCTCATCACCCAGATGCCGATCGGTGTCGATCTTGATCTTGACACCGCAATAGCTGAACACCCCTTCCGTCACCACGGTCACCATGTCCACGCCCTCGACCTCGGTCGAGACGATGAAGGGCGCGGGCTTGTAGTCGGGATAGGTGGTGCCGGCACCGATGGCGGTGACGAAGGTATCGGCGCCGCGCACCAGGCTGCCGTCCCAATCCTCCTCATTGCGGAAAGCGACCAGCGGCGCACCGCGTTCCCGCGCGGCTTCGAGCAGCACGAGCGGATCGACCCGCACGAGCACGCCATCCGCATTGGCATAACGGTCGCACGCGCCGGCAAGCCCCGGGCGGATGTTGCACATCACCGGGCAGGCATCGCAGCGGACGATCGGGATGGCGGCGGCTTCAGACATGTTGTGTCTCGCTCACGGTTGGCTCGCTCCGGCGGTCACGGCACGCAATGTCGCGACCGTCTGCTCGAGCCCGGCCCAAGGTTTCTGATCTGGCGCGTACTGGCGGCGCAGGAAGGAGACGAGGTCGGCGATCTGGCGGTCGGTCAGAACTGGGCCGAAGGCGGGCATCGCGCCCATCGACGGCAGCGCAGGCTGCGGCACCCCACCCAGGATGATGCGGATGAGGTTATCAGGCCGATCGCTCTGCAGATTGGTGTTCAGGGCGAGGTTGGGCTTCACGCCGAAAAGCTGGGGGGCCGACGGCGCGTGGCAGACCGCGCAGGCACCTTGGAAAATGCGACCACCCGGACCGGCGGAAGGCAGCATGACACCGGCATTGCGCACCTCAGCCGCCGCCACCGCCGCTGCTTCGGCTTCCACCGACACCGGTTTCGCGAGCGTCGCGAGATAGGTCGCCATGGATCGCAGATCCGAATCGGGCAGAGCCTGCAATTCGTGAATGACGGGCGCCATCGGCCCCGCCGCCGGTCCGTGCTGCGGCGAGAAGCCGGTACGCAGATAGGTAAAGAGCGCATCTTCCGTCCAGGGCACGGGCGATTGCGAGAGATCGGAGAGCGGCGGCGCCTCCCAGCCCTCAGCCATGCCGCCGGCATAGGCACGCGCCTTGATCTCGGCGCCCAAGGCGTTGCGCGGCGTATGGCAGGACGAGCAGTGGCCCAGGCCCTCCACCAGATAGGCGCCGCGGTTCCAGGTTTCGGACTGCGCAGGATCGGGCACATAGGCGCCGGGCTTGAGGTAGAGCGCATTCCACCCGGCCATCGTCGCGCGTTGATTCAGAGGAAACGGCAGCGTATTCGGCAGCGCTTTCGCGACCACCGGCGTTTCGGACATCAGATAAGCGTAGATCGCCTCCAGATCGGCGTCCGTCGTCTTGGTGAAGTGATCATAGGGGAAGACGGGATAGAGGTGCTGCCCGTTCCGCCCGATGCCTTCGCGCATGGCGCGGCGAAAGGCTTCGAAGGACCAGGCGCCGATTCCGGTCTGCGCATCGGGGGTGATATTGGTGCTGTGGACAATGCCGAAGGGCGTTTCGATCGGCAGGCCGCCGGCATTGGCGACGCCACCGGGGGCCGTGTGGCACACCGCGCAATCGCCGAGCGCCGCCAGCATCTTCCCCCGCGCGACCGTTTCCTTCGAATAGAGGCCGGGCGCGGGTGGGGAGACGGGCGCGATCGCGCCGCGCCAGGGCAGCGCCACGACACCCGCGCCGATCAGCCCGGCAAGGCCGAGACCGAGGCCGGCCCAGAAGCCGCGTCTCTTTCCGGGTGGCGCAGCCAAAGCTGGGGCGGGTATCGGTGACGCTACGCCGGCGGCCTGCAGCCCCGCCCGCACCCGCTCAGGAGTAAAGGGAAGCTCGCGGAAGCGCACGCCCGTCGCATCGTAAATGGCGTTGGCGATGGCGGCGGCACTCGGCACCGAAGCCGATTCACCGACGCCCAGCGGCGGCTCGTCTGGCTTGTCCATCATCAGCACGTCGATAGGCGGGATTTCCGGGAAGGTGATGATGGGGTAGCCGCCCCATTCCTGGGTCTCCACAGCCTTCGGCCCGACGGCCACCTCCTCCTTCATCACCCGGCTGATGGACTGGATGACATTGCCGTGGATCTGATGCTGGACGCCGGCCGGATTGATCATGAGGCCGGAATCCTGGCCGACGGTCACCCGTGTCAGTGCGACATCTCCGGTCGCCTTGTTGACCTCGACATCGGCGACCCAGGCCGACCAGGCGGCGGGCACGCCGGGGAACTGGCCATGGACGTACACGGCATAGGCGAAGCCGCGGCCGCGCAGGATCTCTCCCTCTCCCCCAAGCGAGCCGGGTTCCGTATGGGGCACCCAGTCGACCCGCTCGGCCATCGCCTTTACGAGATCGACGGCACGCGGATCCTTGAGATAGCGCAAACGATACGCAATAGGATCGACACGCGCGGCGGCGGCGGCTTCGTCGATCCAGCTTTCATGCGCAAAGGAATTCGGCATGGAGGAAACGCCGCGCAGCCAGGAGGCGCGGATGATGGGCGGCATGTCGTAGGCCGCAACGCGCATCGTCTCGTACTGATAGGGGGGGATCGCCGTGCGGTCCCCCATGGTGAAGACCATGGGCACCGGAGGCACCGCGCCCGTGAGAAGCGAAGCGAGCAGCGGCGCGCCGTTGGAGGGATAGCGGACGGAAAAGTCATAGGCCGCAACATTGCCCGAACCATCG
>NZ_DATJJK010000153.1:0-8497 GCF_035492295.1 Acidisoma sp.
GAGAAGCGCCCGACCGTGCAGGTCGGCGACCCCTTTACCGAGAAGCTTCTGATCGAGGCCTGCCTGGAACTGATGGGGACGGACGCCATCGTCGCCATCCAGGACATGGGGGCCGCCGGCCTTACCTCCTCCTCCGTCGAAATGGCGGGCAAGGGCGGCGTCGGCATCGCGCTCGACCTCGACAGCGTGCCCCAGCGCGAGGCGGGCATGTCGGCCTATGAGATGATGCTGTCGGAAAGCCAGGAGCGCATGCTCATCGTCCTGCGCCCCGGCGCCGAGGATATCGCGCGGGCCATCTTCGACAAGTGGGACCTCGATTTCGCGGTCATCGGCCACATCACCGATACCGGGCGCATCGTGGTTCGCCACAAGGGGGTCGTGGAGGCCGATATTCCGCTCGATCCACTGGCCGACGAGGCGCCGCTCTATCGCCGCCCGATCGAATGGCCGGTCCCCCCCGCCGCCCTCGACCATGGCGCCATTGGCTGCAACGTCCCCATCGACGAGGCCCTGTTGCAACTTGTCGCCAGCCCGGACCTCTGCTCCCGCGCCTGGATCGCCAGCCAGTATGATCCGGCGGTCGGCGGCCAGACGGTCAAAAAGCCCGGCCAGGCGGACGCGGCCATCGTCAAGATCGAGGGCTCGAACCGCGCGCTCGCCATCACGACGGACTGCACGCCCCGCTACTGCCAAGCCGACCCGCGGACGGGCGGCGCCCAGGCCGTGGCCGAGGCTTGGCGCAACATCACCGCAACCGGCGCCCGGCCCCTTGCCGTGACCGACAACCTGAACTTCGGCAATCCCGAGAAGCCCGAGATCATGGGCCAGTTCGCCGCTGCCATTCAGGGCATGGCGGAAGCCTGCCGGGCGCTCGATTTCCCGGTCGTTTCCGGCAATGTCAGCCTCTACAACGAGACCGAGGGGACCGGCATCCTGCCTACCCCGGCGATCGGCGGCCTCGGCGTCATCGAAGATGCGCACCAGGCGCGCGGCATCGCCATCGGCCCGCGTCTGGACCTCGTGCTGATCGGGGAGACCACGGGCTGGCTCGGTCAATCCCTCTTCCTGCGCGAGATTCTGGGCCGCGAGGAAGGCGCTCCGCCGCCCGTCAATCTGGTCGCCGAACGCCGGAACGGCGATTTCGTTCGCCACCAGATCGCCGAAGGCGGGGTCGCCGCCTGCCATGACGTGTCCGATGGCGGGTTGCTGGTGGCATTGGCCGAAATGGCGCTCGCCGGCAATTGCGGCCTGGCGCTGAATGAGTTGCCGGAAGGCATCTCCGTCCACGGCTTCTTCTTCGGTGAGGATCAGGCCCGCTACGTGGTCGCCGCCGAGGACGCAACCAGCCTCCTGGAAGCCGCGCGGGCGGCCGGCATTCCGGCGGTACTCCTCGGCCGCACCGGCGGGAATGAATTGACATTGCCCGGGGGATCGTCCGTATCCTTGGTCCGGTTGCGGGAAGCCCATGAGCGCTTCTTCAAGACCTGGATGAGCTGACGGCGGGCGCGCGCCCTGCCGCCCTGCAAGGAGAGACGGCATGGCCATGTCCGCCAGTACGATCGAGAGCCTGATCCGCACCGCTATTCCTGACGCGCGGGTGACGGTCGAAGATTTGGCCGGTGACGGTGACCACTATGCTGCTACAGTGGTGAGTGAGCAGTTTCGTGGGCTTTCGCGCTTGAAACAGCATCAAATGATTTACGCGGCGCTTCAGGGCCGGATGGGTGGAGAGCTTCACGCCCTTGCCCTGCAGACCTCGGCGCCCGAGTAAGGAGCTTTTCATGTCTCAAGACGTCGTTGCGGAGCGCATCCGCAAGGAGACCACCGAGAACCCCGTCATGCTTTACATGAAGGGCACGGCGATGTTTCCACAGTGCGGCTTCTCCGCCCGCGTGGTCCAGATCCTCAGCCACATGAACGTCCCCTTCGCGACGGCCAATGTGCTGGAAGATCCTGAGCTGCGCGACGGTATCAAGCAGTTCTCGAACTGGCCGACCATTCCCCAGCTCTATGTGAAGGGTGAATTCGTCGGCGGCTGCGATATCATCACCGAGATGTACCAGACCGGCGAGCTGTCCATCCTGCTGGCCGAGAACGACATCCCCCACACCGTCGCCGCCTGAGGCTTCGGCCTCCATGCGGGTCGCGGTCATCATCGCGGCCCGCAATCTGGCCCCCTTCATCGGGGATGCCATCCGCTCCGTCCTCCGGCAGAGCCATCCCGATCTAACGCTTATCCTCGTCGATGACGGGTCTGAGGACGCGACCGCAGATCGCGCCATCCAGATTGGCGGTTCCCGCCTTCACCTCCTCCAGCAACCGGCCCAGGGGATTTCGCATGCCCGGAACCGGGGCGCGGCGCATCCCGCCGCGCGCGCGGCGGAAGCCCTCCTGTTCCTGGATGGGGACGACTGGTTGGCCCCGGATGCCATCGCCCGGCTTTGCGCGGGTCTTGCCGGCACACCGGGGGCAGCCGCCATCCAGGCGCCTTTCGCCTATGTCGCCGAAGGTGCGACGCCAGACGCCGCGGGTGCGCTGGACCACCGGAAGGTCTCAGGCACCGATCTGCTGGCACGGCTGATCCTCGGCAATCTCTTCGCCAATGGCGGCCACGTGCTGATCCGGAGCGAAGCCTGGGCTCGGGCGGGCGGCTTCCGGGAAGACCTCCGGTTCGCCGAGGATTGGGAATTCTGGCCGCGCCTCGCCCTGCTTGGCCCGATCCTCGCCGCCGCAGGCCCGCCGGCGCTGTTCGTGCGCCGGCGGCAGGGCAGTCTCATGCACGGGGCTGCGACGCGCCTCGCCGCCTACGAGCCCACGCTGGCCGCGATCGCCCAAAATGCCGATATCGCGGCACGGCTTGGCCCGGCCCGGCTCGCTCATCTCAGCAGCCGGGCGCGGCGGGAACTGCTGTGGACGGTCGGGCGCGAGATGCTGCGGCGGGGCGAGGCGAGCCCCGCGCTCCCCCTGCTCCGGCGCGGTATCGGCGGGCGCCCGCGGCCGCAGCGCCTGCTGATCCTGGCCCGCGCGCTCTGGCTGGCGCGAAGGGGCATGGAAACCGCCGCCGAGTCATGACAATAAGCCGCCAAGACCGAACGGGGTGAGAGCGTCATGGGTTTCGAAGTCGCGTCGCTGGGCGAATTGCTGATCGACATGGTGCCGCTGCCGGCCGAACCCGGCGCGCTCAACTTCGCCGCCAAGCCGGGCGGCGCGCCCGGCAACTCGGCCGTCGGCCTCGCCAAGCTCGGTCGCAGCGTTACCATGCTGAGCAAGGTAGGCCGCGATGCCTTCGGCCGGCTTTTGACGGGCACGATCGCCGCCTCCGGCGCTTCGATCGAGCATATCATTGTGTCCGATCGCCACCTCACCGGCATGGCGGTCGTGACCCTGGACGCGCAGGGCGACCGGGATTTCCTGTTCTACCGGCAGGATTGCGCGGATGCGAACTACGCGCCCGACGAGGTCCCCTCCGCCGTTATCGAGTCGGCCGGCATCCTGCATGTGAACAGCCTGGTGCTGGCGAGCCTGGTCTCGGCCAGCGCCCAGCGCCATGCCCTCTCCCTCGCCCGCAAGGCCGGCATCATCGTTTCGGTCGACCCCAATCTCCGGCCGCTGCTCTGGGACAGCCGGGAGGCGATGATCGCCGGCGCCCGGGAGATGATCGCGGCCGCCACCATCCTCAAGATCGGCGAGGACGAACTGGCCATCATCACCGGCATCGCGGACCCGGCGGCAGCCCTCGCCTCTCTCTGGCATGACGGGCTGCGGGTCGCGGCGGTGACCGCGGGTGCGGCGGGTGCGACAATCGTAACGCCCTCGGCGCGCGTCACCGTTCCGGGCATTGCGGTCAAAGTCGTGGACACGACGGGCTGCGGGGATAGCTTCATGGCTGCCTTTCTCACCGGTCTCATCGAGTCGGAAATGGACCTGTCGGAGGCGACCCTCGGCCGAATCGGCCGCTTCGCCTGCGCGGCCGGAGCCATGACAGCGACGGCCCCGGGCGGGATGGACGCAATGCCGACCAGGGCGGCCCTCGAATCCTTCCTGTCCGACAAAACAGGGTAAAGGCAGCCGGAAATGTCAATCGGTAGCTGCGTTGCAGAAATTTGAACTTGTTGCAATCTGCTTGGCGTCTCTGGGGAGGCCCGCTATAAGCCGCGCGAACGGCCGGATTTGTTCCGTCTCGGGTTCCGAAAAGCGCTAGCGGAGACTTCGCCGCATGATGATTACGCTACCAGAAGACTATCGTCCGCGTGAGGACGAAGATTTCATGAATCCTATGCAAGTTGAGTATTTCAGGCGGAAACTTCTCCGTTGGCAGGAGGATTTACTTAAGGAAGCGAATGGTACTTTGGCCAGCCTTTCCGAAGGCGGCATCATGGAAGCCGATATTACTGACAGGGCAAGCGTCGAGACCGACCGTGCCCTGGAACTCCGGACCCGCGACCGGGCCCGCAAGCTCATTTCCAAAATCGAACAGGCCCTGCTCCGAATCGAAAACGGGAGCTATGGGTATTGCGAGGATACCGGCGAGCCCATCGGCCTGAAGCGGCTGGAAGCACGCCCGATCGCGACCCTTTCGATCGAGGCGCAGGAGCGCCACGAACGGATGGAGCGAGTCCACCGCGACGATTGAGGCGACCCTTGCGCACGGGCATCGCACCCCCGGAGCGGGGATGGGATGCCCGTTTCTTAAACGCAAGGCTGCCGCGCTTTGCATACCGGCGAAGCTTCGCTAGAAGGCGGGCGGGTCCTCCCCCGAAAGGCTTCGTATGTTCACCGTCCTGCTCGTCATCCATGTTTTCGTCACCCTGGCGCTGATCGGCGTCGTGCTGGTCCAGCGCAGCGAGGGCGGTGGCCTGGGCATCGGTGGTGGCCAGGGCATGGGCAGCTTCATGACCGGGCGCGGGACAGCCAATCTCCTCACCCGCACGACGGCGATCCTGGCAACGATCTTCCTCGCCCTTTCCCTCGTGCTCGCTCTGATGACGCGCAACAGCACGAGCGGCGTGAACGCGATCTTCAATGCGCCGGCCAGCAGCAGCCCTGCCCCGCTCACCCTGCCCGGCACCACGCCCGCGCCGGGTGCCGGCAATACCGCTCCCGCTCAGCCTGCGGCGCCCAGCGCCCCGGCCAAGCCGTCCGCGCCCGCGGCGCCCTAAGCGGGCCGCGCCTTGAGCTTTTCGCATTGAGCCTAACCGCACGGCTGGGGTTCCCTCAGCCGGGCCTGAACCTGTATGAGGGAAGCCCATGACGCGATACATCTTCGTGACGGGCGGCGTTGTGTCTTCCTTGGGCAAGGGCATCGCCGCCGCTGCATTGGGTGCTCTGCTTCAGGCCAGGGGCTACTCGGTCCGCCTCCGCAAGCTCGACCCCTATCTCAACGTCGACCCGGGAACGATGAGCCCCTACCAGCACGGGGAAGTCTTCGTGACCGACGACGGCGCGGAAACCGATCTCGACCTCGGCCATTACGAGCGCTTCACCGGCGTGCATGCGAGCAAGGCGGACAACGCCACCACTGGCCGCATCTATTCCGAGGTTATCGCGCGGGAGCGCCGGGGCGACTATCTGGGCGGAACCGTCCAGGTCATTCCGCACATCACGGACGCCATCAAGGAAACGGTCCTCAACAAGACCGATGGGCTCGACTTCGTCATCATCGAGATCGGTGGCACGGTCGGCGACATCGAGAGCCTGCCCTTCCTCGAAGCGATCCGCCAGCTCGGCAACGAGCTCGGGCCCGAGCGCTCGATGTTCGTCCACCTGACGCTGGTGCCCTACATCCCCTCCGCCGGGGAGCTGAAGACCAAGCCGACCCAGCATTCGGTCAAGGAACTGCTCAATGTCGGCATTCAGCCGCAGATGCTGCTCTGCCGCTGCGACCGGCCGATCCCCGAGAATGAGCGCCGCAAGATTGCACTCTTCTGCAATGTCCGCGCCGAGGCGGTGATTCCGGCGCTCGACGTCGACAGCATCTATGCCGTGCCGGCGCGCTACCACGCCGAGGGCATGGACCGGGAAGTGCTGCGCCACTTCCGCCTGCCGACCGAGCCTGAGCCGGACATGAGCCGCTGGGACGCGATCATGGACGCGATACGCTCCCCCGAGGGCGAAGTCCGTATCGCCGTCGTCGGCAAATACACGACCCTGCTCGACAGCTATAAGTCGCTCGCCGAGGCGCTCTTCCACGGCGGCATCGCGAACCGGATGCGGGTCAAGCTGGAATGGGTCGACAGCCAGATTTTCGAGGAGCCGAATTCGGTCGCAAGGCTGGAAGGCGTGCACGGCATCCTGGTGCCGGGCGGCTTCGGCGAGCGCGGTTCGGAGGGCAAGATCGAAGCCGTGCGCTTCGCGCGGGAGCATAAGGTGCCCTTCCTCGGCATCTGCTTCGGCATGCAGATGGCCTGCATCGAGGCGGCACGCAATCTCGCCGGCATGAAGGATGCCTCCTCCACCGAATTCGGCCCTTGCGATACCCCGATCGTGGGCCTGCTCACGGAATGGGCGCAGGGCAATGAGCGGGTGCGGCGCGAGGCCGGCGGCGATCTCGGCGGCTCCATGCGCCTTGGCGCCTATCCGGCAACCCTCGCGGCGGATTCCCTCGTGCGCGAGGTCTATGACGGCGCTCCCTCGATTGAGGAGCGGCATCGCCATCGCTTCGAGGTGAACATCCATTACCGCGAGCAGCTGGAGAAGACCGGTCTGCGCTTCTCCGGCCTCTCGCCCGATGGCGTGCTGCCCGAGATCATCGAATATCCGGACCATCCCTGGTTCATCGGCGTGCAATATCACCCCGAGCTGAAGTCCAAGCCTTTCGACCCCCATCCGCTCTTCAAGGGCTTCATCGGCGCCTGCGTTCGCCAGGCGAGGCTTGTCTGATGGCCCATGTCCGGGTCGGGTCCGCCTCCGTCGGCCAGGTCACCTTCGGCAATGACCTGCCCTTCGTCCTGATCGGTGGCCCCTGCCAGATCGAAAGCCGCGACCACGCGCTCGAAGTCGCCGAGGAACTGGCCGGCCTCTGCCGGGATCTCGATATCCCGCTGGTCTACAAGTCGAGCTTCGACAAGGCCAACCGCACGTCGGGCACGGCCCAACGCGGCATCGGCATGGCGCAGGGCCTCGCCATCCTCGCCGAAGTCCGCGAAACGTTCGGCCTTCCCGTCCTCACCGATGTGCATGACGCCAGCCAGTGCAAGCCGGTGGCAGAAGCGGTGGACGTGCTGCAGATCCCGGCATTCCTCTGCCGCCAGACCGATCTTCTGCTCGCCGCCGGCGAAACCGGCGCGGCCATCAACGTCAAGAAGGGCCAGTTCCTCGCCCCTTGGGACATGAAGAACGTCGCCGCCAAAATCGCGAGCACGGGCAATGAGCGTATCCTGCTCACCGATCGCGGCACCAGCTTCGGCTACAATACGCTGGTGACCGATTTCCGCGGCCTGCCCGAAATGGCGCGCACCGGCTATCCGGTGGTCTTCGATGCCACCCATTCCGTGCAGCAGCCGGGCGGGCAAGGATCCTCCTCCGGCGGGCAGCGCGAATACGCCCCGATCCTGGCACGCGCGGCGCTGGCGGTCGGCTGCGCGGCGATCTTCATGGAAACCCATCCCGATCCGGACCATGCGCCGTCGGACGGGCCGAACATGATCCCGCTCGCCCAGATGCCCGCCGTTCTCGCCCGCCTCCGCGCCTTCGACACGCTCGCCAAGCAAGGCGCCTGACACCAAGCACCGGAGACCGCCTATGTCGCTCGTCCTCTACACCACGCTGGGGGTGAGCGACCTCGAGCGGAGCGGCCGCTTCTATGACGCGGTTTTCGCAGCCCTCGGTCAAAAACGACACCCCGACTCCTCCGCCGACTTCCTCCATTGGGGCCCGGACTATGACGGTGGGGTCAGCTTCTGGATCTGCCGCCCCTTCGATGGTCAGCCGCCCTCCGCCGGCAACGGGACCATGATCGCGCTGCGCGCGGAAAGTGAGGCCGAGGTCGAGGCCTTCCATGCCGCGGCGCTGGCCCATGGCGGCACCAATGAGGGCGCCCCCGGCACCCGCTCCTATTACGAGCCGAGCTTCTATGTCGCTTACGTCCGTGATCCGGACGGTAACAAGCTTGCCTGCGTCTTCCACAAGCACCAGCCGGAGAGTGCCGCGCCTTGACCGAGACCGATCCGACCGCCCTTTCCGCCATCGACCTCGCCCAGGCCATCGCGGGGCGGAAGCTCTCTTCCGTCGAGGTCATGACCGCCTTTCTCGACCGGATCGACGCCATCAACCCCCGCGTCAACGCCATCGTCTCCCGGGTGCCGCGCGAAACGCTTCTGGCGGAAGCAGCCGAGAAGGACCGTGTTCTGAAGGCCAGCGGCCCCCTGGGTGCGCTGCACGGATTGCCGATGGCGGTAAAGGATCTGGAGGATGTGCGGGGCCTGCCCAATACCCAGGGCTCGCCGCTCTTCCGGGAAACGATTGCCGAGACCGATTCGATCATGGTCGCGCGCATGCG
>NZ_DATJJK010000154.1:0-3657 GCF_035492295.1 Acidisoma sp.
ACTTACCCCACCGGGTAGGTCAGTTCCGGAATGAACTTGAACGGATAATCCGGTTCGACATAGCCGTGCGGCTTCTGGCGATGCGGCAAGGTCACCGTCGGCCGCTCGATTTCCTCGTAGGGGATGTGCCGCAGGAGGTGCGAGATGGTGTTCAGCCGCGCTCGCTTCTTGTCATCGGACCGCACGACGAACCAGGGCGCCCAGGGCGTGTCGGTCGCCGCGAACATATCGTCCCGCGCTCGGGAATAATCATACCACCGGCTATAGGATTTCAGATCCATCGGCGAGAGCTTCCACAGCTTGCGGCCGTCGGAGATGCGCGCCGTCAGCCGCCGTTCCTGCTCCTCCTCGCTGACTTCCAGCCAGTATTTCAGCAGGATGATGCCGGAGGCGATTATGCTCTTTTCCATGCCCGGCACGGTTTCCAGGAATTTCAGCGAGACCTCTTCCGTGCAGAAACCCATGACCCGCTCAACGCCCGCGCGGTTGTACCAGCTACGATCAAAGATCACGACCTCGCCGGCCGCCGGCAGATGCGGCACATAGCGTTGCACGTACAATTGCGACTTCTCGCGCTCGGTCGGCGCCGGCAGCGCCACGACGCGAAACACCCGCGGACTGACCCGCTCCGTAATCGCCTTGATGGTGCCGCCCTTGCCCGCGGCATCCCGTCCCTCGAAAACGATACAGACCTTCAGGCCCTGAGCGACGACCCAGGTCTGCAGTTTGACGAGTTCGACATGGAGCCGCTCCAGCTCGGCCTCATAGGTCTTGTTGCGCAGCTTTCCGGATGGGTCCGGCTCAGGCGCATCCTCCTGCAGCGGCCCATTCTTCTTAGCCTTCTTATTTTTGCCCATGTGCCCCTCCCTTCTTGTCACGTGACCGTAACATGAAAGCGGGCCGGACTCCTTAGAACTCCATCAAATTCTCCCGCAGCGTCTCATGTGCATAGGCTTTGCGGACGAGGCCGCGCTTCTGCAGCGCCGGGACAAGCCCATCCACCACCTCCAGAATCTGTCGCCGACTGACACGCAGCACCGGCGTCGTGATCAGAAAGCCGTCGCCGCCTACCTCCTCCATCACCCGCCCCATCCGCTCCGCCACCATGTCCGGGGTGCCGGTGAGCTCGATGGAGGAGACGAGCCCGCCCGCGCCGCTCACCACCAGTTCGCGCAAGGTCTTGCCGCTGCCCCATTGCTGGAACTTATCCAGGGACCCCTGCTCGCCATTAGTCTCCAGCCGGTGGGGCAGGGGCTTGTCGAGATCGAACCGCGCGAAGTCGATTTCCGTGATGGCCGAAATCGAGGCCAGGATATCGGTGACGAAATGCGGGGCAGAGACCATGCGGCGCTGCTTCTCCTCGGCCTCTTCCCAGGTCTCGCCCAGTACCGGCGTCACGCAGAACATCACCTTGATGCTGTCCGGATCGCGCCCGATGGCTGCAGCACGGGCGCGGATATCGTCGCGGAAAGCCTTCATGCTCTCGATGCCGCTCGCAACGGAGATGATGGATTCGGCGTGACGCGCCGCAAAGTCTCGCCCCTTTGGGGAAGCGCCGGCCTGCACATAGACCGGCCGGTGCTGCGGCGAGGGCACGGTATTCAGCGGCCCACGCACGCTGAAGAAGCGGCCCTTGTGGTCGATGGTATGGACCTTCTCCGGATCGGCATAGAGGCCGGCCTCCCGGTCCAGCACCACCGCATCCTTGTCCCAGGAGGCGAAGAGCTTGTTCACCACGTCCAGATATTCCTCCGCCATGGCGTAGCGGAGATCGCGCGCTGGCAACTTGTCCAAGCCGAAATTCTGCGCCGCCAGATCCTCCGCACTCGTCACGATATTCCAGCCGAACCGGCCGCCGGTCAGGCTGTCGATGGTGGAGGAGAGGCGCGCGAGCAGGAAGGGCGGGTAGGCGAGGGTGGATAGGGTGGCGACGACGCCGAGACGGCTGGTGGCCATGCCCATGGCAACCGCAAGCGGCGCCGGATCATGCTTCGGCACCATCATCGCGTGTTTCAGGCTGAGGTCCCGGCTGCCGCCGAAGGTCTCCGGCACCATCAGCTTGTCTTCGATCATGATATAATCGAAACAGGCGCGCTCCAGGCTGCGGGCCATCTCCATGTAGAATTTGCCGTCCCATGGATAGCCGCCCTGGCCGAAAGGGTCGCGCCATTCGTCCGGCGTGAAATTCATGAACCAGCCAAGGTGAAAGCGCGCGTCGGTCATCAGCAGTCACTCTCCAGGATGGGCGGACTCACCAGCTCAGGGATGCGCCATTCAAGACTCGTGCCTCACCCTCTCCCAGCCGGACTCAACTTCCAGGGCGAAGCCCTGTAATCTGCTGGCAATCATAAGCGAACCGCGATGCCCCGCCTCTGCCGATCCTGCGACGCGACGAGTGACGGCGAGAGCCGCCTCTGCGCGCGTTGCGGATCGCGGCTGTCGGTGAGCCACCCGGACCTCCTCACCCTCGCCATCGCCCATGTCGACTGCGACGCCTTCTATGCGAGCGTGGAGAAGCGGGACCATCCGGAACTGGCGGCAAAACCCCTGATCATCGGCGGCGGCACACGCGGCGTCGTCAGCACGGCCTGCTATATCGCGCGCCTCTCGGGCGTGCGCTCCGCCATGCCCATGTTCAAAGCCCGGAAGCTCTGCCCCGAAGCGGTGATCATGAAGCCCGACATGGCGAAATACGTGGCCGAATCGCGCCGTATCCGGGCGCTGATGGCCGATCTTTCGCCCCTCGTCGAACCGCTTTCCATCGACGAAGCGGCGCTCGACCTTTCGGGCACCGAGGCCCTCCACCGTGCACCGCCCGCCGTCATGCTGGCGCGCCTCGCGCGGCGGGTGGAGCAGGAGATCGGCGTCACCATCTCCATCGGCCTCTCGCATAACCGCTTGCTCGCCAAGCTCGCGGCCGAGCGGGACAAACCGCGCGGCTTCTCCGTCATCGGGTCGGAAGCGCCGGACTTATTGGCGAACGAGCCGATCAGCCTGCTGCCCGGCATCGGCCCGGCGGCGACCGCCCGGCTCACCGCGCTCGGCCTCACCCGGCTCGGCCAATTGCAGCGGCTGGATGCAGAGGGTGCCATCCGCCTTCTGGGGCCGGACGGGCCGGCGCTCGTCCGCCGCGCGCGGGGCGAGGACGACCGGCGCGTGGTGCCGGTGCGGGAAACCAAGTCCATCAGCAGCGAGACGACGTTCGATCAGGATATTTCCAACCCCGCCGAACTCGAAGCCATTCTCTGGAGACTCGCGGAAAAGCTCGGCGGGCGGCTGCGCCGCGCGGACTATGCCGCCGGTGGCATCACGCTGAAGCTCAAGACTGCGCAATTCGCGCTGCGCACGCGAAGCCAGCGACTGCCCGTGCCGACGGCGCTGCCCGAACTACTCTTCCAGGCCGGGCGTGGGCTTCTCACGCGTGAGACCGATGGCACCGCCTTCCGGCTCATCGGCCTCGGCGCGCAACCGTTGCGGCCGGCGGTCGAGGCAGACCCGATCGACCTCGCCGATCCTGATTCGGAACGGCGGGTGGCCCGTCAACAGGCTATGGACCGGCTCCGCGACCGGTTCGGCGCCACCATCATCGGACGCGGACGGGGCTTCCAACCATGAGCTGCTTTCTCGGCATCGATCTCGGCACCTCGGCCGTCAAGG
>NZ_DATJJK010000155.1:0-17612 GCF_035492295.1 Acidisoma sp.
CTGACGCAGGCCGGCCTCGGCCGCCTCGTCGTCGCGGGTGGCGAGACCTCCGGTTCCGTCGTCAACCGTCTCGGGCTGCAGGCCTTCCGCATCGGCGCGGAGATCGCCCCCGGCGTGCCGGCGCTCGGCGTCATCGGCACCCATCACGCCGGGCTGCGCATCGCCCTCAAATCCGGCAATTTCGGCGGACCGGACTTCTTCGCCCGCGCACTGAACGCGCTCGCCTGACGGGTCAACCGTCCAGGCCTCGCAGGGCCCGGTAGACCGTGTTGCGCGATACACCGAGGCGGCGGGCGGCGGCGCTGAGATTGCCCCCCAATTCCCGATGCACGGCCGCGATCCGCGCAACCGTCTGGCTACGCAGATTGACCGCTGAACAAGCCGATGCGCCAAGCGCTGCTTCGACGGCCGTGAGATCGATCCGGTCAGGGTGGTCGATCAAGGTCAGTCGCGTCAGCAGGTTGCGGAGTTCGCGGATATTGCCTGGCCAGGAATGGAGCGCCAGGCGGGTGAGCGCCTGCTCCTCGATCTCCGTGCTGCGACCAAGCGTTGCCAGAACATGGCGCAGGATCTCGGCGAAATCCGTGCGCGCGCGCAGCGGCGGCAGCGTCGCCTCGATCGTATCGAGCCGGTAATACAGATCGGCGCGGAAGCGGCCTTTCGCCACCTGCTCCGCGAGGTCGACATGGGTTGCCGCGACCAGCAGGACATCCACCTGGCGGCTGGTCCCGCCGCCCACCGGGCGCACCGTCCAGTCATCCAGAAGCCGCAGCAGCACCGCCTGCAGGGTCAGTGGCATGTCCCCGATCTCGTCGAGGAACAGCGTGCCGCCATGGGCCTGGGTGACCAGCCCAGGGGCGCCGCCGCGCCGGGCACCGGTGAAGGCGCCCTCGGCATGGCCGAAGAGTTCGGCCTCCACCAGGGTCTCGGGCAGCGCCGCGCAATTGACCGGCACGAAGGCGCCGCGCCGCCCACTCGCCGCATGGGCATGGCGGGCCAGCTGCTCCTTGCCCGTGCCAGTCTCGCCGCGGATGAGGATCGGCAGGCCGCGCATGGAAGCGGCTTCGACATGGCGCAGCACCGTGGCGACCGCGGGGTCCGTGGCGACGAAGCCGGGCGCGGCGGCCGACGGCTTGGGCGGCACGGGCTTGGGGGACGCAGCCTTGGGTGGTGGGGAGAGGTGTTCCAGCTGGACCACGAAAACACTGCCGGCGCGATCCTGCAACCTGGTCTGCGGGGCATGCCGCCCAGCATCGATGAAGGCGCCGAAGGGCATGCGGAAGACCTCGTCAAACCGCCCGCCCGCCATCGTCGGCAGACCCTGCAGGAACAGCCGTGCCCGCGGCGTCGCCCCCAGGATCGTGCCGGAGGCATCGAAGGCCATCAGCCCGGCGCTCAGCGTATGGAGATATTCGGCGCGGTTGTGGAAGGCCAGCACGACATGGGCGCGGTACATGTCCCGGAAGAGGCCGTTCTCGATCTGGGTCGCCGCCATGGAGACGAGCGCCCGGGTGTGCTGCTGCCGCGAATGGCAATCCGAAGACGCATCCAGGACCCCCGCCAGCGCGCCATCCGGCGCAAAGACAGGGGCGGCGGTGCAGGTCAGCTGATCATATCGGCTGAAGAAATGTTCGCCGCCATGAATCGTCAATGCCCGCTTCGTGGCGGCGACACTGCCGAGCGCATTGGTGCCGCAGCCTTGTTCCGACCACAGGCAGCCGGGCCGGATGCGCGTCGCGTGCGCGGTGGCACTGAAGCTGTTGTCGGCGATCGTGTCCAACAACATCCCGTCCCCACCCGCGAAGGCGATCATGAAATTGCTGCCGGCTATCTGATGATAGAGGTTTTCCATTTCGGCCAGCACCAGGGGGCGCATGGCACCGGCCGCCTCTCGTGCATGGCGCAGAGACGCAGCCTCGGCCTGTTTCAGAGGCGGCGGCCTTTCGGGGTCCAGTCCATAGCTGAGGCAGCGCGACCAGCTCGCGGAAATATCGGGCGCCAGCAAATCCGTGGCGATGGCGTGACGCCGCTCCAGCACCGCACGCGCACGCACCAGACGGTCTTCTGCCGAAATCAGCATTTCATTCCTGACAGTCCACTTCGAGGGACTTTGGCCGGAGGATAACAAAGCCGCGTCACCATCGGCAACTGTTCCGAAACGGAACACTTGCTTTCGTTCATCTGTTCCGCGCGGAACAGCATGCGTCGCGAGAACGGTCCTGCAAACCATTGTTATGACAGCATCAAAGTCGGTGGCACGGTCTATGCAATCATGATTGCCGTGAAGGCCCGCCAACATGAAGCGGGCGAGAGGAGAAAGACGCCATGAAGGCAGCCGTTCTGCATCGCTATGATGAGACGCTCTCATCCGACACTTTTGTCCAATACGAGGATGTTCCTGATCCGAAGATCGAGCGGCCGACCGATGTTATTCTGCGCGTCGGGGGCGCCGGGGTCTGTCGCACCGATCTGCACATCGTCGAAGGCATCTGGCGAAGCAAGGTGGATGTCCAGCTGCCCTATATCATGGGGCATGAGAATGCCGGCTGGATCGAGGAGGTGGGGCCGGCGGTCGAAGGTTTTGCGGTGGGCGATGCGGTGATCTGTCATCCGCTGGTGACCAGTGGACATTGCCTGGCCTGCCGGCGTGGCGATGACATGCATGCGACGGACAGCCAGTTTCCTGGCGTCAATGCCAATGGCGGTTATGCCGACTATCTCCGCACCGGGCAGCGCTCCCTCATCAAGCTGCCTGCAGGCCTGGCGCCGAAAGACGTGGCACCCTACACCGATGCTGGATTGACTGCCTATCGCGCCGCGAAGAAAGCCTCCCGCCACCTCTTGCCCGGCCAGTTCGTTGTCGTCATCGGCGCCGGCGGTCTCGGCCATATTGGCATTCAGGTCCTCGCCGCTCTTTGTGCAGCTGAAATCATCGCAGTTGACCGGTCAGATACCGGCCTCGCGCTCGCGAAGGAGTGCGGGGCCCATCACCAGGTTCGCGCCGACGGTGAGGAGGTTGAGAACATCATGGCGCTGACGGGTGGCCGCGGCGCGGAGGCGGTGATCGACTTCGTGGGCGAGGGCGATGCCGTGGCGAAGGGCCTGGCCATGACCGCCAATGCCGGTTTCTACTATATCGTGGGCTATGGCGGCCGCATCGAAATGCCGACGCTCGACATGATCACGTCGGAGAAGACGATCGTCGGCAATCTCGTCGGCACCTACCCGGAACTCGTCGAGTTGATGGCGCTCGCCGATCGCGGCCTGGTTCATCTGTCCACGCGCGAATACCGGTTGGCTGACGCCAACCAAGCATTGCACGACCTCCATCACGGTCGCATCCGCGGCCGCGCGGTCTTGATACCGTGATGGCCGCAGGGGAAGCGACGATGACGGACGAAGATCGTTCCAAGGACGAGTTTTTCAAACGCCTCGGTCTGCTGGCGCAGGAGATGATCGACGCCCACGGCAAGGATTTCACCATGGGAACCTTGATTCTGGCGGCGCGCTTCATCGCAGACGGCAAGCCCATCGGCCGGCCCGGCAGCACCGAGCCATCGGCCTGACTGTCCCAATCTGATACAGTAATACACTGCGGTGTCTCATAATAAGACATGCTGCATCGCAGTAATTAAGGACCTTATACAAATACTTGCATAGATCCTCGCAAAGACGGATAGTCTGGATCTGGCACAACACTTGCTATCTCTTAATAAGGTGGCGTTGCCCATCGCTTTCGTCAGTAGAGATGATGAACTTGCATTGGTCGCGTTGCCGCACAAGCGGATCAGAAGATCACAAAAGATCCAAGGAGATGTTCAGATGCCTGATGGCCTGTCTTTAACCAAGATCACAGCACAGAAGGGAATCAGTATCGGCGAGGCCGCGAAGCGTGTCGCCGATCTGGGCTGGACGCCAAGCTATGTCCAGGAAGCAATGACCTTCCCGACGGACTACAAAATCAAGAAGGCACCGCGCGACCCGATGAAGCAGGTGCTGCGGTCCTATTTCCCGATGCAGGAGGAAAAGGACAATCGCGTCTATGGCGCGTTGGATGCGGCGCTGCGCGGTGACATGTTCCGCAATGTCGAGCCGCGTTGGGTCGAATGGATGAAGCTGTTCCTGGCGATCATCCCCTTCCCGGAAATCTCGGCGGCGCGGTCCATGGCGATGGTGGCTCGCCTGGCGCCGGGCGAGGAATTGCGTACCGGCTTCACGATGCAGATGGTGGATGAGTTCCGGCACTCGACCATCCAGATGAATCTCAAGAAGTGGTATATGGAGAATTATATCGACCCTGCCGGGTTCGATATTACCGAAGCCGCTTTCGGCCGCTGCTACGCGACCACCATCGGCCGCCAGTTCGCCGAGGGCTTCGTCACCGGTGACGCCATCACTTCCGCCAATATCTATCTGACCGTGGTGGCCGAAACGGCCTTTACCAATACCCTCTTCGTCGCCATGCCGTCGGAAGCCGCGCGCAATGGCGACTATGCGCTGCCCACCGTCTTCCTCTCGGTGCAGTCGGACGAGAGCCGGCATATCGGCAATGGCCATTCCATGCTGATGTCCATCATCAATGATCCGGACAACCACCAGCTTATCGAGCGTGATCTGCGCTATGCCTTCTGGCAGAACCACGCGATCGTTGATGCCGCCATCGGCACACTGATTGAATATGCGACGACCGATCGCGACAAGAACAAGGAAAGCTATGCCGAGCTCTGGCATCGCTGGATCTACGAGGATTACTACCGCACCTATATGCTGCCGCTCGAGAAATACGGCATCAAGATCCATCATGATGATGTCGGCGCCGCCTGGGAGCGGATGGTCAAGAAACACTATGTGCACAAGACCGCACAATTCTTCTCGGTTGGATGGCCGCTCAACTTCTGGCGGATCGAAGCCCAGACGGAGAAGGACTTCGAATGGTTCGAGCATAAGTATCCGGGCTGGTACGCCGAATTCGGCGATTACTGGAAGTGGTACGGGAAGCTGAGCAAGCCCGGCGAGACGGTGATGACCTTCAACACCGAGACCGGCTACGTCTATCCGCATCGCTGCTGGAGCTGCATGGTGCCCTGCCTGATCCGCGAGGACATCGTGTGTGACGAGGTTGACGGCAAGACCTACACCTATTGTTCCGAGCTTTGCCATTGGACGCATAAGACAGCCTTCGCCGCCACCTACGAGGGCCGGCCGACGCCCGCGATGGGCCGCTTCAGCGGCAGGCGCGAGTGGGAGGAATGCTACCACGGCTGGGATCTGGCCGATGCCATCCAGGATCTTGGCTTTGTTCGTGGCGACGGCAAGACCCTTGTGCCCCAGCCGCATCTGCGCTTCGACGACCGCGAGATGTGGACGCTGGATCATGTCCGTGGCCATACGCTCGCCAGTCCCTTGCTGACCATCCGCGGCATGACGCCGGAGGCGCGGGAAGCGCATCTCGCCGAATACCGCAAGGGCTTCAAGATCAATCCGATCCACTGATTGGGTGAGGACGGGAGGGGGTCCGGCAGAACCGGGCCCCGTCCCGCCGCATCCCGAAAAGGGTTGCCATGAACGATATCATCGCCAAGACCGAGACCGAGGTTGTGACCCACACCGTGCGCTTCGAGCCGATGGGCATCGAGATGACGGTGGATGAGGGAGAGACCGTGCTCGATGCCGCCTTCCGCCAGGGCATTTCCGTGATGCATGGCTGCAAGGAGGGACAATGCGCCAGCTGCAAATCGAAACTGCTCGATGGCGACGTCGAGATGCTGAAATATTCGACCTTCGCGCTGCCTGAATCGGAACGCGACACCGACCATATCCTGCTTTGCCGGAGCCTTGCCTATAGCGATATCACGGTGGAACTGCTCAATTACGACGAGGATTTGCTCAGCCGCTCCATCGCGGTCAAGGAGATTTCGGCAACTGTCGTCTCCGTCCAGGAACTGACACGGGATATCCGGCTACTGACGCTGGACCTGCGGGCACCCTTGCGCTTCTGGGCCGGCCAGTATGTTGACATCACCATTCCCGGCAGCGGAATCACCCGCGCCTTCTCGATGGCGAATGCGCCATCGGCCGAAGGCGTCAGAACCCTGCAGTTCATCATCAAGATCTATCCCCAGGGTGCGTTTTCGTCTCGGCTCGAAGGCGGGCTCGCGACCGGCGACACGCTGACGGTCAAGGGCCCCTATGGCACCTGCTTTCATCGCGAGGGGCGGTCAGGTCCGCTCGTCCTCGTGGGTGGCGGCTCAGGCATGTCGCCGCTGTGGTCAATCCTGCAGGACCACATCGCCCAGGGGGAGGCGCGGCCGGTACGCTTCTTCTACGGCGCCCGCACCAAGGCCGATCTCTTCCATCTCGCAGAGTTCGCGGCCATCGGCGCGCAATTGCCCGATTTCAAGTTCATCCCGGCCCTGTCACATGCCGAGCCCGACGATGATTGGAGCGGGGAGACCGGTTTCGTTCACGACGTCGTGGCGCGGGTGCTGCGGGAGGAGGGGCTGGACGGAGAGATCGATGCCTATTCGTGCGGACCGCCGCCGATGATCGACGCCGTTCTGCCGATTCTGCAAATGGCCGGGGTCGAGCCCGAGCGGATCTACTTCGACAAGTTCACAACGGCCACTCGTTGACCATCGGTCATCCAAAAGCAAAACGGGAAGGAAAGAACATCATGAGTGCAGCAGTGCAACCACCGGCAGGCCCGGTAAAATCGGGTGCCGCGGGGGCCGCGACCTTTGCCGGGTCGGACAGCCGCAAATACAACTATTTCGACCCTAAGGGGCGGCGGGCGACGCACTACGAGGATATGACCGTCGATGTGCAGCCGGACCCGAAGCGGTATCTGCTGCAGGACTGGATCATCTCCTTCGCGGACGGCACGCCGACCTATTCGGAAAAGTGGACCGAGGCCAAATCGTCCGACTGGCACGCCTATCGCAGCGTCGACCAGGAATGGGAGCGCACGCATTATCAGCGGCAATCCACCATCTGCGGCATGATCCAGAATGTCGTGGAGAACGGCCGCCGCGCCGGCGCGCCAAAGCGCTTCGATCCGGCCTGGGTCAAGATCCTGCAGGATCACGTCGGCGCCTACAAGCACGCGGAATTCGGCCTCGGCACCGCGACCATGCAGGCGCAGCGCTACGGCTATACGCAGATGATCAACAATGCGATCCTGACCAATTCCTCTTACAAAATCCGCTTCGCGCAGGATCTGACGCTCTACCTGTCCGAAATCGGCATGGATATCGAGACGTTCGACGGCGATGCCGGCAAGCGCCATTGGGTGGATGACCCGATCTGGCAGGAGACGCGCCGCGCGATCGAGACGATTAGCGGTGCCACGGATTTCCTCGAGCAGTATTTTGCCGTCAACCTGATCTTCGAACCGCTGGTCGGCGAGCTGTTCCGCAGCGGCTTCATCATGCAGGCGGCGGCTTCTCAAAACGACTTCATCACTCCCGCCGTCGTTTCCGCCGCCGAAGGTGACTACGAACGCAATCTCGCCAATGCCATCGAGCTATTCCGCATGCTGGAACTGGACGAGACCCATGGCGCCCACAACCGCCGTCTCTTCGGCACCTGGCTGCACAAGCACGGGACGCTCGCCATGGCAGCGGCGCGCGGACTGCAGCCGATCTGGTCGCAGCCCCGGGTGAAGGTCGCTCAGTTCCCCGAAGCGCTGGAACTGGCAAAGAACCGCCTCCGCGCGATCGGTGCCGAGACCGCCATCGACGTGCAGTCGATTGTCGACGTCTGATCATCCGCCCTGAACGCACAAGGAAAAGCCGATGTCCCATACCGATAATATCTTCAAGTCCATGAAGGACATGCAGTTCGAGACGACGATTTCGGTCGAGTGCGGGGTGACCATGAATGACAGCGTGGAATCCCGCGTCATCGCCGAGGTCATGGGCGAGAAGCCCGGCGTTACCGTCACCTACATGCCGGCGATGATCCGCATCGACGGCGAGGGGAAGATGGAATTCAAGATGGATGAGATCACCGAGCGGCTCGGCCGCGAGATGACCCCGCATCTTTTCGAGATTTGCACATCCACGCACTACGGCCGGATGGTGATGGTGGATGACAATACCGTCGTGCTGTTCGGCAATATGGACGACGTTCAGGAATTCATCTGAAAGATCGCACGAACGTCCAGGAAGGGAACAAAAATGTACAAGACAAAAGACGGCGAAGAAATCTTCGTAATCGACGGGCACGTTCATCTCTGGGACGGGAGCCCCGAGAACCAGCGGAATGTCCATGGTGCCGAGTTCATCAATTGTTTCTACGGCTACCATGCGGCCCTCAGTCCGAAGGAGGAGGTGTGGCCGCGGGAGAAGTTCGAAAAATACGGCGCCGAGACGATGTATGAGGATCTCTTCGTCAAGGGCTACGACGATATGGCGATCTTTCAGCCCACCTATCTCAAGGAATTCTACAAGAACGGCTTCAATACGCTGGAGCAGAATGCCAGCCTCGGCACCCGGTACCCAGAGCGTTTCGTCATCAATGGCGCTTTCGATCCGCGCCACGGCGAGGCCGGACTTGAGCAACTGCAGGCGGACGTCGAGCAATACAAGATCAAAGGCGTAAAACTCTACACAGCCGAGTGGATCGGTGACAGCAAGGGCTACAAGCTGTCCGATGACCATGCGAAGCGCTACCTCGAGCGGGCGGAGAAGCTCGGCATCAAGAACATCCATGTCCATAAGGGGCCGACCATCCTGCCGCTCAACCGCGATGCCTTCGATGTCGCGGATATCGACGATGCCGCCACCTGTTTCCCCAACCTGAACTTCATCGTCGAGCATTGCGGCCTGCCGCGCCTTGATGATTTCTGCTGGATCGCGGTGCAGGAGCCGAACGTTTACGGCGGGCTTGCGGTGGCACTCCCCTTCATTCACAGCCGCCCCGGCTATTTTGCCCATATCATTTCCGAGCTGCTCTTCTGGCTTGGTGAGGATCGCATCCTTTTCGGCAGCGATTACGGCATCTGGACGCCGAAATGGTTGGTCGATGCCTTCATGGAATTCGAACTGCCGGATGATGTCCGCAAGGAGACGAAGGTCGACCTCTCGCTCACGGCTAAGAAGAAGATCCTCGGACTCAACGCGGCGCGCATCTACAACATCGACATCGAAGCCAAGAAGGCTGCTTTGGGCTATCGCCAAAGCGTCGCCGCCGAATGAGCCGCGAAAGCGAGGTCTGGCGTCAGCTCGGGACCGTCAACGATCCTGAACTGGACGAATCCGTGACGGAGCTTCGCTTCGTCACGGCGGTCGCGGTCAGTCCCGCGGGCGCGGTGGATGTCACCTTCCGCCTGCCGACCTACTGGTGTGCCGCCAACTTCGCCTTTCTGATGGCGGAGGATATGCGGCTTGCGGTGGCAAGCCTGCCCTGGGTCACCGATGTTTCGGTGATCCTTGGCGACCACATGTATGCCGACACCATCAATGCCGGCATCGCCGCCAAACGCTCTTTCCAGACGTCTTTCGGCGATGCCTCCGATGGCGATCTGGAAGCGCTCCGCCGCACCTTTCTCGTCAAGGCTTTTCAGCGCCGTCAGGTCGCCTTGGTCGAGCACTTGTTGGCCGCGGGCTATGCCGCCGAAATCCTTGCCGATCTCTCCATCGCGGAACTGGTCGCACTCGGCACCGAGGAAGCGCCCAGGAAGCTCATCGCGCGCTATCTCGACCGTCGGGCCGTCGTGGGGCCGGTGGGGACAGAGGACCCGGCTTTCGTCGACGAAGCGGGAGCCGCCGTCCCGCCCGAGGCGTTCCGGGCCCATATCCGCGCGCTTCGCCGGGTTGCGGTGAATGTGGAGTTCAACGGCGCGCTGTGCCGGGGGTTGCTCGCGGCGCGCTTCGACGAGGAGGAGAGCAAGGATCGCGAGCCGGGCCTGCTCGACTTCATTCACGCCTTGCCGGCTGAACAACCCAGCCGCCTCTGACCGAACGACGCGCACCCGCCGGGACCTTCAACCGGCGCAAAAGGGACGCGAGGAAAGACAGGAAACGGAGAGATGCGATGGCCAAAATGATGCTGCACGATGATGAGGCGCGCCAGGCCCTGGGCCGCGGTGTCGGCAAGCTTGCGCGGGCGGTGCGCGGCACGCTCGGCCCCCGCGGCATGAATGCGATCATCGACCGCCCGATCGGCACGCCCCTGGTGTCGCGCGACGGGGTCAGCATCGCGCAGGAGATCGAGCTGCCTTGCCCCTTTGAGAATATGGGCGCGCAGGTGCTGCGGGAGGTTTCCAAACAGACCAATGATATCGCAGGCGACGGCACCACCACCGCGACGGTACTGGCGGATGCCATGGTGCAGCAGGGCCTCGGCTTCCTTGCTGAAGGCGCCAGCCCGGTTGATCTCGTGGCTGGGCTGGAACTGGCTGTAACGGAGGCTCTGGCAGCCCTCCACCGCAGCGCCCGGCCGCTCTCCGGGCCGGAAGAGACCCGCGCGGTCGCGACTATCGCCGCGAATGATGCGGCGACCGGGGCGATGGTCGCCGAAGCGCTGGAGCGGGTCGGGCCGGACGGCATCGTCACCGTGGAATTCGGCACCACGGTGGAAACGCTGCTGGAGGTTGTGGACGGCATGTCCTTCGACCGCGGCTACCTTTCCCACCACATGGTTACCGATATCGAGCGCATGCAGGTGGTGCTGGAAGATCCGCTCATCCTGATGACGGACCTCAAGCTCTCGGGCCCGGAAGATGCGAGCGCGATCGAGGCTTTGCTCGAGGGCAGCCGGCGGCCGCTGCTGATCCTGGCGGAGGAAATCGCACCCAGCTGCATTATGCAACTCCTCGGGCGGCGGGAGCGTGGGCTGCCTGCGGTCGCCGCCATCCATCCTCCCGAATACGGCCATTGGCGCCGCGCGATGCTGGAGGATATCGCCATCGTCACCGGCGGAAGGGTGATCGCGCGCGAGCTTGGCGGGTCCCTCTCTGCGGTCACCCGTCGGGATCTGGGCGAGGCCCGGCAGGTCCGCGTTTCGGCGAACCAGACCATCATCAGCGCCGGCGGCGGAGATCCGACCGTGATTGCCGCGCGCCGCGCTCAGGTAACGCGGCAGCTGGATGCGGCGCCCCAGAATATCGAGCGCGACAAGCTGCAGGAAAGGCTGGCCAAGCTTTCGGGCGGCTCGGCGATCATTCTGGCCGGCGGTGCGACGCCTGTGGAGCAGAAGCGTCGGGTGCAGATGATTGAGGATGCCATCAACGCGACCCGTGCCGCGCTGCAGGACGGCGTGGTTGCGGGTGGTGGCACCGCTCTGGTGCAGATCGGGCCGGAGCTATTGCCGATGATGGAGCGGCTGAGCGGCGGCAAACGGCTGGGGGCGGCGCTGTTGCAGGGCGCCCTGGCCCAGCCGCTTTCCTGTATCGCGGCCAATTGCGGGCTGAACGCGACGGAGATCGTCTCCCGGGTCGCTCAAGCGCGACGCGGCGAGGGTCTGGATGCGCGAAATGGCGATATTCTGGCCCTGATGCCGGCCGGCGTGCTGGACCCCGTCAAGGTCAGCGTGACGGCGCTGCGCAATGCGGCCTCTGTCGCCGGATTGATCCTGACCACCCAGACCCTGGTCGCGAGCATTCCGGATGGGCATGACCCGACGGCAGGCCCTGCTTTGGGGGGAGGTGCTGAGCGGCTCGGCCGAGCCTGAACCCCTGGTCTATCGGGCTGGCGGTTGCCGACGGATCGGCGCTATCCTGTCGGCAAAAGAACGCGCCGCTCGAGCGTCGAACCGCCCGCTGATCAGGCGGGCGCCAGGGAAGGATTAGCCATGCCAGGCCGACAGCCTGACCCGCAGGGCTTGCCACCGTTCAATATCCAGCACAGCAGTGCTGGCCGCGACACGATGCTTGCCTGGGAAAGGTTTCTGACGGATGACCCGCATGGCATTGATCCCGTGCGCAATTTCGTCGTCTCCTCCTGGCTGCGGAGCCGGGAACTGGGCATCAATCCCCGCGGCAGGGCTGCCCCGCTCGCGGCCCGGGGCGATGCGATGGAGCATCTGCGCGAACGCCATGCCGATCTTCTCGGCGCGGCGGCGGATGTGTTCGCGACCTCGGCGCCGCTTTTCGGCGGTTCCCGCTCCCTCATGCTGCTCACCAACCCGGACGGCATCGTGCTGGATGCGGTGGGCGACCATCAGACCCTGGATGCCGGGCAGAGCATCCATCTGATGCAGGGCGGCGACTGGCGGGAGGATACGGTCGGCACGAATGGCATCGGCACGGCGCTGGCCACGCGTCGCCCCGCCCAGGTTCATGCCTCGGAGCATTTCTGCGAAGGCATCAAGGCCTGGACCTGCGCCGCCGCGCCGATCTTCGCGCTCGGCACCGGAGAGGTGCTCGGCATTCTCGATATTTCAGGCCCGACCAGCACCTATCAGCGCAACAATCTCAGCCTCGCGGTCTCGATCGCCCGGCAGATCGAAATGGTGATGAACGAGCGCGCGAGCCGGGAGCGGATGCGCCTGCTGGAAGCCTGTCTGGAGCGGATGACAGCGACCGACGTTGCCGGACTTGTCGCGATCGATCGGGAGGGGCGTCTGGTCCATAACAGCGGACGCCTGCCTGATCTGGTCCCCCTGGGTCACCGGCTGCCGGGCCTCGATGCGCAGGCGACGGTCGATGATTGGGCCGTCTCCTTGCCGGCGCCGCTGCGGGCCGACTGGTTCAATGTCATCCGGGTCGACGGACGGGCGATCGGGGCCGTTCTGGTGATTCCCGAGAAACCCCTGGCTCGCTCTGTCGCCGTTGCTGACGCGGCGGAGGCCGGCTTCAGCGCCATCATTGGCCAAAGCCCAGAGCTTGAACAGGCGCTGACGCGCACCCGCCAGCTGCGCGGCAAGCGTGTGCCCGTCTTGATCGAGGGCGAGACCGGCGTCGGCAAGGAGTTGTTCGCCCGCGCCCTGCACGGCGAGATGCGGGACAGCCACCCCTTCATCGTCTTCAATTGCGGAGCGGTGGTGAAGGAACTGCTGGCGAGCGAGCTTTTCGGCTACGTCCGCGGCGCCTTCACCGGTGCGACCTCCGGCGGCGCCATCGGCCGTTTCGAGCAGGCGCATGGTGGCACGCTCTGCCTCGACGAGATCGGCGAAATGCCGTTGGATTTGCAATCCATCCTGCTGCGCGTGCTGGAAGATGGCGTCATCTACCGCCTTGGAAGCGGCCAGCCGCATCCGGTGGATGTGCGGCTGGTCGCCATGACCAACCGCCATCTGCTGGAAGAGGTGGCGGCCGGGCGGTTCCGCCGCGATCTCTATCACCGGTTGAGCGTAACCCGCATTCAGCCGCCGCCGCTGCGGGAGAGGGCAGGGGATGTCCCGCTGCTGATCGCGCATTTCAACCGGCAATTGGCCGCGCGCCACGGGGTGCCGGAACGCCTGTTCGCGGAGCCTATTCTGGCGCTGCTTGGCGACTACGACTGGCCCGGCAATGTGCGCGAGCTGCGCAATCTGGTCGAGAGCCTGCTGCTGATGGCCGAGACCGAGCAGGTGACCGAGGCGGAGGTCACGGACTTGCTGGAACGATCCGGCGGCCATCCGGGCGCGGCCGCCGCGGGCGAGCGGAGTGGCGCGAGCCTAGAGGATGCGGAACGCGCGGCTATTCTGCAGGCCATGCGCGCTTGCCACGGCAACCTGGCAGAGGCCGCCCGATGCTTGCGCATTTCCCGCAGCACGCTCTACCGCAAGATGGAGCGGTATGGCCTCGCGCCGCGTGGATCGGACAGTGCGGTTGATGCTCTTCGGGCGTAGGTCCATATAGGGGCTTCGCTGATGGAGAGGATGTGACGATGACACGCAGCATGAAGATCGACTTCGTGTCGGATGTTTCCTGCCCCTGGTGCATCATCGGCCTGCGCGGCCTGGAAGAGGCCCTGGCGCGGACAAGCGACGTGATCGACGCCGACATCCACTTTCAGCCCTTCGAACTCAATCCCGACATGCCCGCCGCCGGGCAGAATATCGTTGAGCATATCACGCAGAAATACGGCTCCACGCCGGCGCAATCCGCTGCCACGCGCCAGATGATCCGCGAACGCGCGGCGGGCGTGGGCTTCACCATGGCGATGTCGGATGAGAGCCGTATCTATAATACCTTCGACGCGCATCGCCTGCTGCATTGGGCCGAGTTGGAAGGGCATCAGGCGGCACTGAAACACGCGCTGTTCGACGCCTATTTTACCGAGGGCAAAAGCCCTTCCGATCATGACGTGCTGGTGGCGGCCGCTGTGAAGGCGGGGCTGGACGGCGAGGCGGCGCGTGCGGTGCTGAACTCGGACCGGTTTGCCGCCGAGGTGCGCGCGGCCGAGCATCTGTGGCAGTCGCGCGGCATCACCTCGGTTCCGGCCGTGGTCATCGACGAGCGCTATCTGATATCGGGCGGCCAGACGCCGGAGGTTTTCGAAGAGGCGCTGCGAAAAATTGTGGCCGATATGGCACCGGCCTGACCGGAGCGCAGGGCGCATGGAACAGACCTGGCGATGGTTCGGCCCCGGCGACACTGTCACGCTGCGGGAGATCGCGCAGACTGGTGCCTCGGGCATCGTCTCCGCGCTGCATGAGATTCCCTATGGCGCCGTCTGGACGCAGGAGGCCATTGCCGAGCGCCGCGCGCTGATCGAGGCCGAGCCTGCGCTCGGCCTGCGCTGGAGCGTCGTCGAGAGCCTGCCGGTGCACGAGGACATCAAGCGCGGCTCCGGCCAATTGAATGCGCTGTTCGAGAACTATCGCCAGTCGTTGCGCAACCTCGCGGCAGCCGGCCTTCGCACCGTTTGCTACAACTTCATGCCCATTCTGGACTGGACGCGGACGGAACTGCGGGCGGCACTACCCGGCGGCGGCACCGCCCTGCGCTACAATGCGCAGCAAATCGCGGCCTTCGACTGTTTCATGCTGGAACGCCCCGGCGCCGCGGCCGCGTATGAGCCCGCGGTACTGACCCGTGCGCGCGCCTGGTTCGATGCGTCGCGCCCCGCGGACCAGGACGAGTTGCTGGCGACGATCATGGCGGGCCTGCCCGGCGCCTATGAGCGTTACGACATCCCAAGCCTGCGCCACATGCTGGAGAGCTACGCTGGCATCGACAAGGCAAGGCTGCGCGAGAATCTTGCGCGCTTTCTGCGCGAGGTGGTGCCGACGGCCGAGGAGGTCGGCATCCGCCTCTGCATCCATCCCGACGATCCGCCGCGGCCGATGTTCGGTCTCAGCCGCATCGTCTCGACCGAAGACGACATCGCCTTCATCCTCGGCGCCGTGGACAGCCCCGCCAATGGATTGACACTCTGCACGGGTTCGCTCGGTGCCGGTGTCGGCAATGACGTGCCGGCCATTGCCCGCCGCTTTGCCGACCGCACCTGGTTCGCCCATCTCCGCAATGTGACGAAGGAACCCGACGGCTCCTTCATGGAGGCGGATCACTTGGGCGGCGACGTGCCCATGGTGCCGGTGATCCAGGCGCTGATGGAGGCCGCCGGCAGGCGACGCGCGGCCGGCGATGCCCATTGGCGCATTCCGCTGAGGCCCGACCACGGGCACGAGTTGCTGAGTGACCGGGGCCGTAAAACCCATCCGGGTTACCCGGTCATCGGCCGCCTGCGCGGGCTCGCGGAACTCCGCGGAGTCATGACTGCCGTGGCCGAGCTTCGCAACCTTCCGATGTAGAGTCAGGCGCGCTGCTTGGCGCGCGAGACGATCTGCGTCGGGCTCACGAAACGCAGCGCGATGAGCAGCCAGATCAACGTCGAAATCATGTAGACCACGGCCATGACATCGACCTCCTGACCCGCACGGACACCGGAGGCGAAGACCGCATAGTAGAGCGCGACCACAAGCGTCTGGCTCGTCGGGCCCGAGGTCAGGAAGGTCAGCTCGAACATCGCGATGGTGCGCACCATCACCAGCAGCAGCCCGGACAGGACTCCAGGCAGCAGCAGCGGCACCAGGACGCGGATGAAAAGGCTGAAGGTGGAGGCACCGAAGACGCGCGCGGCCGCCTCGATCCTTGGATCGATCTGCTCGATGAAGGGGATCATGACCAGCACCATGAAGGGCACGGTGGGCACGAGATTGGCGAGGATGACGCCGCCCATCGTGCCACCCAACCCGGCCTTGTAGAGCAGGGTCGCGAGCGGAATGCCGTATGTCAAAGGTGGGACCAGCAGGGGGGCGAGGAAGATGAGCATAACCGCCTGCTTGCCCGGGAAATTGCGCCGCGCCATGGCATAGGCGGCGGTCACGCCGAGCACACCCGAGATGACGACGACGGCCGCCACGATCTCGAAGGTGACGATCAGGATGTCGGACAGCTGGAAATCGTTCCAGGCGTCCGAATACCAGTGCGTGACGAAGGCCGGCGGAAGCCAGGTGCCGAACCAGCGCGCGGCGAAGGAGTCGATGACGACGACCGCGATGACCGCAACGACGTTGAGGACGAATACGGCGACGGCGGCCCAGATTGCGAAACGCCAGAGCCGGGCGGCGAGACCCTCTTCACGGATCATGGCGTCATCCCTTGGTGCCCCCGACCGGGCCCCGGTAGAAAAGCTGCCGGCTGGCCAGAACCGCGATCACAATGACAAGCTGGACCACGCCCATGATCATCGCGATCGCGGACCCGAGCGAGTAGTTGTATTGCTCGAAGGCCGCCTGATAGGCGGCGATGGAGATCACATGCGTGCTGCCGGCCGGCGCACCGAGCAAAACGGCCGAGGGAAAGACCGAGAAGGACTGCACGAAGGAGAGGCAGAAGGTCACGGCGAGGCCCGGGGCCAGTAATGGCAGAAAGATTCGCCTGAAGCGGTCCCAGGCGCGGCCCCCGAGCGTCGCCGCCGCCTCCTCCAGGGCCGGATCGATACCGCTGACATAGGAAAGGGTAAGCAGAAAAGTGAAGGGAAAGCCGGTCAGCACCAGGGAGGCGAAGACGCCCCAGTAGTTGTTGGTGAGCAGCAACGGCGCCTGGGTGATGTGGAGCAGAAGCAAAACCCGGTTGAACCAGCCATGGGGGCCAAGATAGGTCAGCAGCCCTTGCGCCACCAGAACGGTGCCGAGTGTCATCGGCAACAGCAGAATGGTCGTTAATGCCCTCTGGCGTCGCATCAGTCGCACCCGAAAGGCGATGGGCAGGGCGAGAAGAATGCTGAGGAGCGTCGTCGGGAAAGCGAGCGCCAGCGTATGCCAGATGGTCGACCGCAGGAACGGGTCGCTGAAGAACTTGCGGTAATTCTCGTAGAAAGGCCCGACCTTCGGCGCGAAGGAGACCACCAGCCCATAGACGAAGGGATAGACGAAGAGGGCGATCAGCGCGAGCAGCGCAGGCAGCACCAGCAGCGTGATGCCGTCTATTCCGCGCGCCCGCAGCCGCTGGCGCAGCGGGATGCCCGCGCGCCTCACCTCCTGCCGCGCGGGCGCGGGCACGGTCGCGCTCACGATCCGTCCTCGGCGAAGACGAGGACCTGGGACGGGGGCGCCGTGAAGCCGATCCTCTGCCCGATGGAGAGACGCATCTCGCTGCGAAAGAAGACATCGGTGCCGTCGGCGAGGCTGGCCGTGCCGAAGAAGGCGCGGCCGCGATACTCGATGCTGCGCACCGTCCC
>NZ_DATJJK010000156.1:0-14090 GCF_035492295.1 Acidisoma sp.
TCCATGACTAAAGGAAAATCGTTTAGCGAAAGAATGTTCATCTCAAGAAGTGGTGAGGGATGAGATAAATTGTTCAAAATCTGTCGAATTTTATAAACAATTTGTCATAGAGCGCCCTTCGTTTTAGGGGAGCCTCCTTTATCCTCGAGCTCGGAGAGATGCTATGAGCAGTCCCCCGTCTGGTGTCGCACCTTTGGTACCCACCGCCCCCCTCCGTCGTGACGCAAGAATCATCGGCCTCCTTTTCGCCAGCACCACCAGCATGATCGGCTCGGGTTGGCTCTTCGGCGCCTTTCATGCGGCAAGGATCGCGGGTCCGCTCGCCGTCTGGAGCTGGATCGTCGGGGCCGTCATCATCATGCTGATCGCGCTCTGCTTCGCCGAACTCTCCTCCATGTTCCCGAAGAGCGGGGCCCTGGTCCATATGAGCCACGCGAGCCATGGCGACGGGCTTGGCCGCATCTGGGGTTGGATGCTGTTCCTCGCCTATGTGCCGGTGCCAGCGGTCGAGACCGAGGCGGTCGTGACCTATGCCAACAACTACGTTCCCGGCCTCATCGTGCCCGGCGGCACGGGCGTTCTGACGGGCCTCGGTTTCGTCGTCTGCGCCATCTTGCTGCTCATCATGGCGGCGCTCAACCTGATGGCCATCCGGCTGCTGCTGCAGGTTAATTCCACGGTCACCTGGTGGAAGATCGCGGTGCCGGTGGTGACGGCGCTGACCCTCATTTTCGCCTCGATGGGCCATCCGAGCGCCATGAGTGCCGATCCCGGGGGCTACAGCGCGACCGGCATCTTCCTCGCTTTGCCCGCCGCCGGCATCGTTTTCAGCTTCCTCGGCTTCCGGACCGCGATCGATCTCGGCGGCGAGAGCGCCAATCCCGGGCGCAACATTCCGCTTGCGGTTATCGGCTCCGTTCTACTCGGCGCCGTGGTCTATATCCTGCTCCAGATCGGCTTCCTGGCGGCGCTCACCCCTAAAGACCTTGCGCATGGCTGGGCCCATCTGAACTTCCCGGGCGCGATGGGACCCTTTGCCGGCCTCGCCGCCATGATGGGGCTCGGCTGGCTGGCCTTCATTCTCTATGTCGACGCCTATGTTTCACCAGGCGGCACCGGCCTCATGTATGTCACCGGCGGTTCCCGGATCCTTTACGCCATGGGCGAAATGCGGGCGGGCCCGACCTGGCTCACCCTGCTCAACGGCGCCAAGGTGCCCTGGCTGGCGGTGGCCGTGATGTGGGTCGTCGGCGTGATCTTCCTTCTGCCCTTCCCGGCTTGGCAGCTTCTGGTCAACTACATCACCTCCATCACCGTGTTGACCTACGGTCTCGGCCCGATCGCCCTGCTCGTGCTTCGCCGCAACGTGCCGCAGGTTAAGCGGCCCTTCCTGCTGCCCGCCGCCAATGTCATCGCGCCCGCTGCCTTCGTCTGCAGCAACCTGATCGTGCTCTGGACCGGTTTTCTGACCAATACCGTGCTGATGGTGATCGTCGTGGTCGGTTTCGCCGCCTACGCCGGCTGGTTTCATCTCATCAGCCGGCGCTCGGCGGCTGAATTTGGCTGGCGTGAGATCTTCTGGCTGCTGCCGTGGTTCGGCGGCATCTGGGTCATCTCTGCGCTCTCCAATGTCGGGGGTGGTCTGGGCATCCTCACCTTCTGGCCGGCGGTGATCGTGACCGTGATCTGGAGTCTCGTCGTCGTCGCCATCGCCCTGCGCTGCGCCCTGGTGGCCGAGGATACGGCGGCTGTCATGGCCCATATGTCGGATATCGGAATGACGAAGGATCTGATCTGAACGGTCCGGCGGAGCACCCCGCCGGACCGAAGAGGGCCGATCGCGCCCTCTCGTTGACGTGGCACGGTCATCCTGCCGTGCCCGTCGCACGCCGGTCGGCTTCGCACGAAGCCGATGTCGGCAATCGACAACTCCCGCCCATACAGCCAAAGATAGTCTCGGAAATGCAGCTATGCGTTCCATTCATAACGCTTCCTAAGGCATGAGGCGCTCTCCGCCGAGGCCCCGGCGGGAGCACGACACCTCATCTCGGGAGCTGAACATGCCCAAGCCTCATTCGATGATCGACCGGCGCCAGTTCCTGGGGGCTGCCGCTCTGATGGGAGCTGCGACCGGTCTCTCCTCCATTCCCCTGATCGGCGCCGGAGCGGCCGAAGTCGCACCCAAGCAGGGCGGCCATCTCCGTCTCGGCATGAGCGGCGGCAGCACGACCGACAGCCTCAACCCCACGACCTATCTTTCCTGGGTGCCAGCCAATATCGGCTACCAGATCATGAATGGCCTCGTCGAAATCGACGAGCACAATCAGGCAACTCCGGAACTCCTCATGAACTGGGAGTCGAAGCCGGGCGCTGCCGACTGGACCTTCGATGTCCGCCGCGACATCACCTTCTCCAACGGCAAGACGCTGGATGCAGACGACATCATCTATTCTATCAATCTGCATCGCGGGAAGTCGTCCTCGCCTGCGAAGCCGACCCTCGCGGCGGTCACCGACATCAAGAAGCTCTCACCGAACAAAATCCAGATTCTCATGAGTTCGGGCAACGCGGATCTGCCCTTCCTGCTCTCCGACTATCACATCCTCGCAGTGCCGAACGGATTCACCGACTGGAAGAATCCCATCGGCACCGGCTGCTTCGTTCTGGAGCACTATGAAGCCGGCGTCCGCTGCATCACCAAGAAGACGCGCCCCTACTGGAAGCCGAACTGCGGCTATGTCGATAGCGTCGAGACACTAACGATCAACGACGTGTCGGCCCGCACGGCGGCGCTGCTCTCAGGCCAGGTCGATGCCATCAACCGGCTTGATGCGCGTACCGTCGATCTGCTCAAAAAGCGGCCGAAGGTTCATGTCATTCAGAGCGCGGCCGGGCAGCATGGGCTGTTCGTCATGAACTGCACCGATGCACCCTACAATGACAACAATGTTCGCATGGCGCTTAAATACGCGATCGATCGCAAGCAGCTTCTCGACACCGTGCTGCGCGGCTATGGCCGGATCGGCAACGACCAACCCATCCCGTCCACCAACCAATACTACGATGCGTCCTTGCCGCAGCACAGTTTCGACCCGGATAAAGCCAAGTTCTATTTGAAGAAGGCCGGCCAGACGGACCTCAAGGTCGAGCTCAACGTCAATGACGTGGCCTTCACGGGCGCCACCGATGCGGCACAGCTGTTCCAGCAGACGGCGAAGGCGGCCGGCATCAACCTCTCCATCAAGCAGCAGCCGGCGGATGGCTATTGGAGCAATATTTGGATGAAGGCGCCTTTCTGCGCCTCCTACTGGGGCGGCCGGCCCACGGCCGATCAGATGTTGACCATTGCCTACAAGTCCGATGCGCCGTGGAACGACACCTTCTGGAAGAACCCGGAGTTCGATAAGCTCTTGTTGGAAGCGCGCGTCGAACTCGACCAGGCGAAGCGCAAGGAGATGTACGGCCAGATGCAGGGCATGATCTCCGACACGGGCGGCGCGATTATTCCGCTGTTCATCGACTATCTGGAAGCGGGGTCCGATCGCGTCCATGGCATGAAGCCCAACCCGCTATTCGATTTCATGGGCGAGCGTATCGGCGAAAAAGTCTGGCTGAGCTGATCGGTGGCGATCCTTCGCTTCATTGTTTTCCGGGCGGCGCTTGGGGTCCTCACCCTGTTCGCCGTCTCGCTGCTCCTCTTTCTCGGCACGCAGCTCCTGCCGGGTGACGTGGCGAGTGCCCTTCTCGGTCAATCAGCGACGCCGGAAGCGCTCGCCGTGCTGCGGGCCAAGCTTGGCCTCAATGACCCGGCCTATCTGCGTTATCTCCACTGGCTCTTCGGCGTGCTGCACGGCAACCTCGGCACGTCGCTGACCACCGGCACGCCCATCGCCAGCGTTTTGCTGCCGCGTCTCGCCAATACACTGTTTCTCGCAGGTTATGCCGCCATCATTGCCGTCCCGTTGGCGGTCGGTCTAGGCATTCTCTCGGCCATCCGCGAAGGCGGCATTCTGGACAGAACAGCGAGCATTCTGAGCCTCGCCACCATCTCCTTTCCGGAATTTTTCGTCAGCTACATCCTGATCGTGATCTTCGCCTCTGGGTTCGGCTGGCTGCCGAGCCTTGCCACCGTCTATGACGGCATGGGCTTCTGGAGCCGCCTTGATGCTACAACCTTGCCGGCGATCACGCTGACGCTCGTCGTCGTCGCCCATATGCTGCGCATGACCCGGACCTCCACCCTTGCCGTTATGTCATCGCCCTATATCGAGACGGCCTTCCTCAAGGGCATGTCGCGCACGCGCGTCGTGCTGGGCCACGCCCTGCCGAATGCGTTGGGGCCGATTATCAACGTGGTTGCGATCAACCTAGCCTATCTCGTCGTCGGCGTCGTCGTCGTCGAAGTCGTCTTCGTCTATCCGGGCGTCGGGCAGTTCATGGTGGACGCGGTGTCGAAGCGTGATCTGCCGACGGTGCAGGCCTGCGGCCTCATCTTTGCCACTGTCTTCATCGGCCTCAATACGCTCGCCGATATTCTCGCGGCCCTCGCCAATCCGCGACTGCGCAGCGGTCTGCGGCAATGAGGGAGAAATTGCTATGACAATCGCCGGACGCCGTGTGCCCTTCACCGCCTGTATTGGCGGCGTCATCGTGCTGCTGACGGTTGTCATGATCCTCTTCGCGCCTTGGATCGCCCCCTATCAGCAGACCAAGATTGTCGGCGGCGTGTGGGATCCGCCGAATGCCCATACATGGCTCGGGACGGATAGCATCGGGCGTGACATGCTCTCCCGCCTCATCTATGGCGGCCGCACCTCCGTCAGCATCGCGCTGATTGCGACCTTTTTCACCATGGTGATCGGCGTGGGGCTCGGCTTCCTGGCCGCCTCCACGAACAAGGTGGTGGACAATATCCTGTCCCGCATCGTCGATATCTTGCTTGCCATGCCGATCCTGATTTTTGGCCTGATGGTCTTTGCGGTCCTCGGCACCTCCATCCCGATCATGATCGCGACGATCTCCATTCTGGAATCGACGCGCGTTTTTCGCCTCGCGCGGGCGGTCGCGATGAGCATCACGGTGATGGATTACGTGCAGGTGGCTCGGCTGCGCGGCGAAGGCGTGGGCTGGATCATTCTGCGTGAGGTGCTGCCCAATGCCGTGCCGCCGCTGGTCGCGGAATTTGGCCTCCGCTTCTGCTTCACCTTTCTTTTCATCGCGTCGCTGAGCTTCCTCGGCCTCGGCATTCAACCGCCCGCGGCGGACTGGGGCAGCATGGTGCATGACAATGCCCAGGCGATCAGCTTCGGCGGCTACGCGCCGCTCTACCCGGCCGCGGCCATTGCCATCGTCACCATCGGCGTCAATCTGATCGTCGATTGGCTGCTCTCGATCCATGCCATGCCGGCCGGCGCCAGCGCCGGCGCGGAGGTATAAGGCGATGAGCGAAGATCTGCTGCTGCAGATTCGGGGCCTGCGCATTGAGGCGTCGAATGGACAGGTACTGACGGATGGTATTGACCTCGACCTGCATCGCGGCGAGGTGCTGGGCTTGATTGGTGAATCGGGGGCGGGAAAATCGACGCTCGGCCTCGCGCCCCTTGTTTATGCGCGGCCCGGATGCAGCATCACCGGCGGCGAGATCCTGCTTGCGGGTCGCGACATCCGCAAGCTGGATACGAATGAGCGCCGCGGGTTGCGTGGCGTGCGCGTCGCCTATGTCGCACAGAGTGCCGCTTCCGCTTTCAACCCTTCCATGACCCTGATGGCGCAAGTCTGCGAAGGGCCGGTGCGTCACGGCTTGATGGGTCGGCGCGAGGCGGAAGCCCGCGCGGTTGAGCTTTTCGCGGCGCTTGATTTGCCGAACCCTCAGACCTTCGGTGCGCGCTACCCGCATGAAGCCTCTGGTGGGCAGTTGCAGCGCGCCATGGCGGCGATGGCCATGTCCTGCCAGCCTGACTTGCTGGTGTTGGACGAGCCCACGACCGCGCTGGATGTCACGACCCAGATCGAGGTTTTGGCCAAGCTGCGCGAACTCATCCGCGAATACCGGACGGCGGCCTTGTATGTGACCCATGACCTCTCGGTCGTGGCGCAAATCGCCGATCGCATCATGGTGCTGCGCCACGGGCGCATGGTGGAAACCGGCGCCACCGAACAGATTCTCATGACCCCCCGAGAGCCCTATACGACGGCGCTCGTCTCCGAGCGACGGGCTGCGATGCAGGGCCATGGCGTGGCCGAGGCAGCGCGCCGCGAGACGGTGCTCGCGGTTCAGGATGTCACCGTCACTTTTGGGCCGGTCAAAGCGGTATCCGAGGTCGCCTTTACCGTCTCCCGAGGGGAGACGGTGGCGGTCGTAGGCGAATCGGGCTCGGGCAAATCGACCCTCGCCTATGCTGCCGTCGGCCAGCTCCTTCCTGCCGCAGGCAGCTTTCGCTTCGGCCGGGACCTGCTGCCCCCCTCCTACAAGGCGCGCAGCCGGGAGCAGCGCCAGCGCATCCAGCTCATCTATCAGCTGCCCGATATCGCGCTCAATCCGCGCCAAAAAATTGGCATGATTCTGGGCCGTCCGGTCGCTTTCTTCGACAGGGTATCCGGTGCTGCTGTGGGTACGCGGGTCGCGGAGCTGCTCACCCTCGTGGGGTTGCCGGCGGATTTCGTCGAGCGCTTCCCCGGTCAGCTTTCGGGCGGGCAGAAGCAGCGTATCTGCATCGCGCGCGCGCTCGCCGCGCGGCCGGCGCTGGTGATCTGCGACGAAGTGACCTCGGCCCTCGATCCGCTTGTCGCCGAGGAGATTCTTAAACTGCTCAAAGAGCTGCAGGACGATCTCGGCGTCTCCTATCTTTTCATCACCCATGACCTCGGCACCGTGAAGCGCATCGCCCATCGCGTCGTCGTCATGCTCAAGGGGCAGATGGTGGCCGAAGGCCCGACGGCCGAGATTTTCGAAAACCCGCCGGATGACTACACCCGCAAACTCCTGCTCTCCGTGCCGGAGATGCGCACCGATTGGCTGGACGAAGCATTGGCGCGGCGCGAGATCTGGCGCGCCGGACCAACGCCGGCGCTCGCGTAAAAGGGCGGGCGTCGTGGCCGCGAAACTCATTCACGAACCGGCCCGCGCCATCGACGTCATCCACGAGACGGATGTTCTCGTCGTGGGCTCGGGCCCGGGTGGCCTCGCGGCTGCTCTCGCGGCGGCGCGGGCGGGCGTCGAGGTCGCGCTGGTTGAGCGCTTCGGGTGCTTCGGCGGCAATATCACCACCGTCGGCGTGGAAGGATTCGCCTGGTACCGCCACGAACAGACGATTGAGGCCGGTGGCATCGGCTGGGAGTTCGAGGAGCGTGCACGCGTCATGGGCGCCGCGGTTCCGGAGAGCCAGTCCTTGAGCTACGAACTCGACTCGGAGGGGTTCAAGCTGGTTGCCGACCGGCTGGTGGAAGAAGCCGGTATCCGCCCCATGTTGCATCGGCAATTCGTGGCGCCCATTCTGGACAGCGGTGCGGTGATCGGCATCATCACGGAATCAAAAGCGGGCCGCGAGGCGATTCTTGCCAAGCGCATTGTCGATGCGACCGGGGATGCCGATGTCGCGCATCGCGCCGGTGCCGAGACGCAAAAAACACCGGTCGAGGAGATGCAGGCGGCATCCGTCATGTTTCATCTGGCCGGCGTCGACAAGCGGGCTTTCATGGCCTCGGTGCGGGAGGACCCACAGACCTATGCGGACTGGTCAACCGGGGAATGGAGCGTCGAGACCTCTGGCAAGGAGGACGCCATGTTCTCCCCCTTTCTCAAGAAACCGTTTCAGCAAGCCATCGAGGCCGGTGTGATACCGGCCCATCTCAACACGATTTCAGGCACCTGGGGTGCGATGCACGACACGGGCGAGCTCACCTATATGAACCTTGTCCATCTGGCGGGTTGCGATGGCACCGACCCCAACAGTTTGACGCGGTTCGAGATCGAGGGAAGGAAGCAGGTCATGCTGGCGATCGAGGCCCTGCGGCGTTTCGCGCCCGGCTGCGCTTCGGCACGGCTGCGCAACTTCGGCATGACCATCGGTATCCGCGATACGCGCAAGATCGACGCGGCCTATAACATGACCGAGGCCGATGTCCGCCATCAGGGCCGGTTCGAGGACACGATTGGCATCTACCCGGAGTTCATCGACGGCTACGGTGTGCTGATCCTGCCGACGACGGGCCGGTATATGCAGATCCCCTATCGCGCAATGCTGCCGAAAAGCACGGCGAACCTCCTGGTGACCGGCCGCGCCATCGGTGGGGACAGGATTGCCCATGCCGCCACGCGCAACATGGCGTGCTGCGCTGTGGCAGGCCAGGGGGCGGGCGTGGCCGCGGCGCTCTCCGTCAAAACCGGCTGCGAACTCGATCGCGTCGACATGGCGGCGGTGCAGGCCGAGTTGCGCCGCCAGGGTGTCAGGCTTCACTGACCCGAGCTACAACCTTCCTGCTGCAAGCGAGTGAACTGATGACCGTGACGGTGACCGAGCATCTCTGGATTCCGCTGGCTGACGGCACGCGGCTATCCGCTCGCCTCTGGCTGCCGGAGGAGGCCGCGCCCGTGCCGGCCATCCTCGAATACATCCCCTATCGCAAGCGCGATGGCACGCGCGGCCGGGACGAGCCGATGCACGGCTATTTTGCCGCCCAGGGCTATGCGGCGATCCGCGTGGATATGCGCGGATCGGGCGAATCCGATGGTTTTCTGGACGACGAATACCTGGCCCAGGAACAGGATGATGCGCTGGAAGTGATCGACTGGATCAGTCGCCAGAGTTGGTGCAACGGGCGTGTCGGCATGATGGGCAAAAGCTGGGGCGGCTTCAACTGCCTGCAGGTCGCGGCACGCCGGCCGCCGGCGCTCGGCGCCATTCTCACCGTTTGCTCCACCGCGGATCGTTTCGCCAACGACATCCACTACATGGGCGGCGGTTTGCTCAACGACAATCACTGGTGGGGGGCCATCATGCTCGCCTTCCAGGCGCGGCCGGCGGACCCGCTGCTGCGGGGCGAGGATTGGCGGACGCAATGGATTGCGCGGCTGGAGCATATGCCCTTCTGGCCTGCCCTTTGGCTTGCCCATCAGCGGCGCGATGCCTACTGGCGGCATGGCTCGGTTTGCGAGGACTGGTCAGCGATTCAGTGTCCCGTTATGGCGGTCGGCGGCTGGGCCGATTCCTACACCAATGCGGTGCCGGAGTTTCTGGAGCATCTCGCCGTACCGCGTCTCGGCCTCATCGGCCCCTGGGCGCATATCTATCCGCAGGATGGTGCGCCCGGCCCCGCCATCGGCTTCCTGCAGGAAGCCGTCCGCTGGTGGGACCATTGGCTGAAGGACCGGGACACCGGCATCATGCAGGAGCCGATGCTGCGCGCCTTCGTGGAGGATGCACAGTCCACCGTCTCCTCCACCAAAGCCCTGGCTTCTGGCCGCTGGCGGGGCGAGCCTGCCTGGCCGAGCCCGGACATCGCCGAGACCGTCTTTCACCCTGGTTCTGACGGCAGCTTGTGCGCCGAAGCCGCCTCCGGATTGCGGAAAATCCGCTCACCGCTTTGGACCGGCACCGCCTGCGGCGAATGGATGGGCACGGGTGTGGCCGGCGATATGCCGGGTGATCAGCGCTTAGACGATGCCTATTCGCTGGTCTTCGAGACTGATGGGCTTGCTGCGGCGGTGGAGATCCTGGGCTCGCCCGTGGTGAAGCTGCGGCTTGCGGCCGATGCACCGCTCGCGCAGATCGCGGTGCGGCTTTGCGATGTCGCGCCGGACGGCGCGAGCCAGCGTGTGAGCTATGGCGTGCTCAACCTCGCTCATCGCACGGGTTCGGCCGAGCCCGTGCCCTTGGAGCCGGGCACCTTCTATGACGTGCTGCTGCGACTGAAGATCTGCGGCCATCATTTCGCGCCCGGCCATCGCATCCGCATTGCCCTTTCCACGGCCTACTGGCCGATCCTTTGGCCTGCGCCGTATGCGGCGACCGTCACGCTCGACTGTGCGGGCAGCCGCCTTGCCCTGCCGGTGCGGCAGGGTGGCGTGGAGATGCCGGTTGCGTTCCTGCCGCCGGCGCATGGGCCTTTCGCGCGCATCACCAAACTCGCCGAGAGCAAAAGCACCCGCCGCGTGACGCTCGACAGTCTCTCCGGCGTTGCGACCTATGAGACGAAGGGCGAGGGCGGGCTCTTCGGCGAGGGCGTGGAGCATTTCGAAGAAATCGACCTGACGGTCGATCATTCGCTCAGCCGAACCCTCTCCGTGCAGGCGGATGATCCATTTTCCGCGCGTTCGGCAATCACCCAGAGCTTCGAATTCGGCCGCCAAGGCTGGCGCATCCGCATCGAGACCGAGACTGAGATGACCGGTCAGGCAGAGACTTTCCGTATGACGGGGACGCTCCGCGCCTTCGAGAATGGTGCGCTGATCGTCACGCGCAACTGGGACGAGACTTTCCCGCGCGATCATCTCTGAAAGGGGCTTACCCTTCCATTCGTCCTGTGGCGGGAGGGAAAGGCATGCGCATGGCGCCGCGGGCCCCGAGCGGGTTCTGGCCGAAGCGTTGGCGGAAGGCGCGAGCGAAGGCGGAGGCCGAACCGAAGCCATGCGCGGCTGCGATTTCGGCGACGCTCGCCCCACTCTGTTCCAGCATGCGTTTGGCCGAAGCGAGCCGCAAATCGAGGTAATAGGCATGGGGTGACTGGCCAAGCTGAGTGCGGAACCGCGCCTGCAATGTGCGCAGCAAGACCCCCGCGCCCTCGGCGATGGCAGCCAAAGGCTGCGGCTCCTCCAGATTTTGGTGCATGAGAGCGATGGCGGCGGCGAGTGCCGGATCGTTGGCCAGCAACCGCCCGAGCGAGACCACGGGTTGCGGCGTGGAGCCTGCGAGCGTCTGATCGTAGATGAAGACGCTCGCGACGTTGAGGGCAAGCGGCAGGCCATGTTCCCGCCGCAGCATCGTCAGCATCATGTCGAGGGCGGGGGCGGCGCCACCGGCTGTCCAGCGGTTGCGGTCCATCACGAAACGGTCTTTCGCGACGGCGATCTTAGGGAAGCTTTCGGCGAATTCCTGCAGATCCTCCCAATGCGTGGTGGCGGCGAAGCCATCCAGCAGCCCGGCGCGGGCGAGTAGCCAGGACCCGGCCTCGATCCCGGCCATGGCCGGCCGGCCGCGGGCGGCGCGGCGGAGATCGGCCGAAAGTCTGCGGTCCACGCCGCGGGCGTTGAAGGAACCGAGCACGAAGAGTGCTGAGCGCTGGGCCTCCGCCGTGAACGGGCCGTCAGCACCGACGCGCACGCCCGAGGTGCTGATCGGCGCGCCGCCGTCCCGCGACAGCAGGCGCCAGCGATAGAGCGGGGCGGCGGCCACCCGGTTCGCCGCACGCAGCGGCTCGATCACGGCGGCGAGGCACATGAGGGAGAATTGTTCGAGGACGAGGACATCGACCAGTTTTGTGCCCGCTGCCGCAGTTTCTCCCTGCTGCCGGTCCATGATTTGTCCTTCGCAAAACGAATGGAAATATTCGTCTTTCGTATAGCAGGGCGGCCAGGACGGCTGCACCCTTCATCGCCAAGCCACGAGGATCGACGGCATGAATTGGGACGCTTTCATTACCTGTGCTGTGACCGGCGTGGGCGACAGTCAGGGCAAGAACCCCCATGTGCCCATCACGCCGGAAGCGATCGCGGGCGCCGCCATCGAAGCCGCGCGGGCCGGGGCTGCCATCGCCCATATCCATGTTCGCGATCCCGAGACCGGACGCGGCGCGCGCGATGTTTCGCTTTATGCCGAGGTTGTGCGGCGCATCCGGGCGTCCGACACTGATGTCATCATCAACCTCACCGCCGGCATGGGCGGTGATCTCGTGCTCGGCGGCGTCGAACAGCCTCTGCCGCTCAATCCGCGCGGCACGGATATGGTGGGGGCGGAGGAGCGGCTCGCCCATGTTACCGCGCTGCTGCCGGAGATCTGCACGATCGACTGCGGGTCCATGAACTTCGCCGAGGGCGACTATGTCATGACCAATACGCCTGGCATGCTGCGCGCCATGGCCGCGCGCGTGCAGGGCTTGGGCGTGCGACCGGAGATAGAGGTTTTCGACACCGGCCATCTGGTTCTCTGCAAGCAGCTGATCCGCGAAGGATTGATCGACGATCCGGTGATGATTCAGCTCTGCATGGGCATTCCCTACGGAGCGCCGGATGATCCGCAGACGCTGATGGCGATGGTGAACAATCTGCCTCCAGGCGCGATCTTCTCGGCTTTCTCCATCGGCCGCATGCAGCTGCCCTATGCCGCCATGGCGCTGCTTGCGGGCGGCAATATCCGTGTCGGGCTCGAGGACAATATCTGGCTCGCGCGGGGAGTGCCGGCAACCAATGGCCAGCTGGTCGAACGCGCCGTGCGCACCGCGGAGAGCATGGGCGCCCGCATCCTGGGCCCGGCCGAGGTGCGCGCCAAGCTCGCCCTCGAGAAGCGTATTGGGAGCCTCGCATGAGCGCCGTCCGTCATTGCGCCATCATCGGTGGCGGGGTCATCGGTGGCGGCTGGGCCGCGCGCTTCCTGCTCGCGGGGCATGATGTCACGGTCTTTGACCCGCATCCTGAGGCCGAGCGCCGCTTACGCGAGATGGTGACGCTCGCCGAGCGCGCCTGGAAGAAACTGATCGCGGCACCGCTCCCTCCGATGGGGCACCTCCATTTCGCCTCGACCCTGGCCGAAGCGGTGGCGGAGGCCGATCTCATTCAGGAAAGCGCCCCTGAAGTCGAAAGCATCAAGCAGAAGATACTGTCCGAAATCGACCGCGCGGCAAAGCCTGATGCCCTGATCTGCTCCTCGACCTCGGGCTTGCTGCCCACGCGCATTTCGGCAGAGATGCAACGGCCGGAGCGTTTCCTGGTCGCCCATCCCTTCAACCCGGTCTATCTCCTGCCCCTGGTCGAGCTTTGCGGCGGTGAGCGCACGGCGCCGGAGACGATTGCGCGGGCAAAAGCCTTCTTCGCCAGTATCGGCATGCACCCGCTGCACGTGCGGAAAGAGATCGACGGTTTCATTGCCGATCGTCTGCTGGAAGCCCTGTGGCGGGAGGCGTTGTGGCTGGTGCATGATGGCGTCGCCACCGTCGAGGAAGTGGATGACGCCATCCGCTTCGGCGCCGGCATGCGCTGGGCCTTCATGGGCACGTTCCAGATTTACCGCCTGGCCGGGGGCGAGGCGGGAATGCGCCATTTCATGGCTCAGTTCGGCCCGGCGCTGCAATTGCCCTGGACCAAGCTGATGGACGTGCCGGAACTGACCGATGCGTTCATTGATCAGATCGCAGTGCAATCGGACGACCAATCCGGTTCCTGGGGTTTTCGTGTCCTGGAGGCGAAGCGGGATGATTGCCTGATCAGCATTATGCGCGCCTTGAAGGCTCAGGATTTTGGCGCGGGTGCGACGCTCGCGAGCTTCGAGGCGCAACTGGGCCGAACGGCGCCGCAGGGGGCGCCTTTGCGCCTCTATCAAGGCCGCGTGCCGCCTGAATGGATTGACTACAACGGCCATATGAATGACAGCCGCTATGTCGAGATCTGCGGCTATGCGACCGATGCCCTGCTTGCGAAAATCGGCATGGATGCGGCGATGCTAGAGCGCGGTTTCAGCTATTACACGGTAGAAAGCCATATCCGGCATCTAGATGAGATGAAGCTGGGGGATGGCTTTTTCACGACGACGCAGATTCTCTCACACGATGAGAAGCGTCTGCGCCTCTATCATCGTGTGCTCAGGAATGACGGCACGGAGGTCGCCACAGGTGAGCAGATGCTGCTGCATGTCGACACCAGGGCGCATCGCGCGACGGAGGCGGCAGCGGAGGTTCAGGCGAAGCTCGGCGATCTTGCCACGGCCCAGGCCGGTCTGCCCTGGCCTGCCGAGGCCGGACGTGCCATTGGAATGAAATGAAGGAATTTCTTTTTCAGAGGAAAAAGAAACAAGAAGACTTCCGGCTTGGCTTGCTGACGACACAACGAGCGGAGTGAGCGATGTCCATCATAGAACGGTCTCAGGTGCAATCCGTGGTGCCAA
>NZ_DATJJK010000157.1:0-10015 GCF_035492295.1 Acidisoma sp.
TGAGGGCATCAAGTTCCAGGCCGTCGTCACGGGTTCCTGCATGGTGGCGGTCGACGGCATGCCAGAGCCGATTCTGGCCCAGGCCGGAGACTGCTTTCTGCTGCCGCGCGGCCGCGCCTGCCGTATTGGTGCGCGGCTGGATCTGCCCGCCGTCCCCGCCGAAACCGTGGTCGCCAACAAGCGGCCGGGCGATCTCGTGGTGCTGAACGGCGGTGGCGACTTCCTCAGCCTGGGCGGCTTTTGTTCGCTGGCCGGTGACCACGCCGCCATTCTGCTCAGCGTTCTGCCGCCGGCGCTGCATATCCGCGGCGAGAAGGCCAAAAGCGTGCTGCGTTGGTGCATCGACCATATGCGCGAGGAAATGAAGGACCCGCAGCCGGGCGGTTTCCTCATCGCCCAGCAACTGGCACAGATGCTTCTGGTGCAGGCCTTGCGGGCGCATCTTCTGGAACCCGGTACCGGCGTGGGCTGGCTTTTCGCGCTCGCAGACAGGCAACTCGGCGCGGCTCTGACGGCCATGCATGCTGAGCCCGCTCTGCCTTGGAGCGTGGACCAACTCGCCCGCGCGGCGGGCATGTCCCGCACCGCTTTTGCCCTGCGTTTCAAGGACCGGGTGGGGCAGACGCCGATGGAATATCTAACCCGCTGGCGCATGTTGCTCGCGGATGACCGGCTGCGCCACTCGCGGGAACCGGTCTCGGCCGTTGCGCTGTCACTCGGCTACACCTCCGAAAGCGCGTTCAGCACGGCCTTCAAGCGCGTCATGGGCGCGGCCCCGCGCCGGCATACGCAGCGCGTGGCCTGATCCCTCTTCCTTCAGGTGGCGAGGGCCGGATGCCTCGTATGCCAGTCCGTCACGGATTGAAACGCGTGGCCCACGCGGCAGAGCAGCTGCTCCGCCTCGTGGCGCGCGACCAGTTGCAGGCTGAGCGGCAGACCGGCCTCGTCAATCCCGCTCGGCAGCGTGATGGTCGGGCTGCCGGAGAAATTGAAGGGTGCGGTGAAGCGCAGAATACGTTCCAGCACCGCGGGGTCCTTGCCGTATTCGCCCATTCTGGCAAGGCTCGGGATCGGCACCGGCATGGTCGGCACGAGAAGCAGATCCACCGTTTCGAACAGCGCCTTGAGCGCGCCCGAAAAGGCCAAGCGATCGTGATAGATCCGGCCCAGTTCCATTCCCGTCACCGCGCGGCCTTGTTCGATCAAACCCGCGAGATCCGGCCCATAGGCGTCCTTGTGGCGCGGATAGGTGTCCTGGTGGGCAAGCGCGGTCTCGACCGAGCAGAAGGGTATCCAGCCACGCACCAGGTCGGCGGTTGGGGGCATCGCAATCTCGGTGATGCGCGCGCCCAGGCTCGCCAGGACGTGTTCGGCCTCGGTGACGGCCGCCACGACCTGGGGGTCGATTTCGTCGCTGATGAAGCGCCGGTCGATACCGATGGTCAGGCCGCGGATACTGTCGCCGATCCCGGCGAGATAGTTGGGAATCGGGCCGGGCAGCGCTGTCGGATCGTTCACGTCGGATCCGGCGATGACACCGAGCATGGCGGCACAATCAGCCGCACTCCGCGCCATCGGGCCAACATGGTCCAAGGACGCCGCCAGGGCGAAAACGCCATGGCGGCTGACCCGGCCCCAGGTCGGCTTGATACCGGTCAGGCCGCAGGTCGCGGAGGGAAAGCGGATCGACCCGCCGGTATCGGAACCAAGCGCGCCGTAGCAGAATCCGGCGGCTGTCGCGGCGCCGGAGCCGGTCGATGATGAGCCAACCCAGTGGTCGCGGCTCCAGGGATTGAGCGGCCCGGGATTCTCCGGATGATGACTGGTATAGGCCCCTTCGGTCATGGCGAGCTTGCCGAGGATCACCGCGCCGGCCTGCTCCAGTCGATCGACAACCGTGGCGTTATGATCGGGCGTCCAGTCCCGGAACAGCGCGGTCCCGCCTCCGGTCGGGGCGAAGACGGTGTTGCAGAGATCCTTGACCGCGATGGGCACGCCGTGCAGCGGCCCGCGCCACAGGCCACTCGCGATCTCCGCGTCCGCCGCCTCGGCGCGCGCCAGGGCGCGCTCGCCCAGAACCGTCGTGTAGCTGCGATAGATGGGGTCGAGCGCGGCGATCCTGTCCAGCATCGCCTGCGTGACGCTGACGGAGGTGACCTCGCCCCGGCGGATACGCTCCGCTACCGAGAGGAGGGAGGCGAATTCGTAACTGTCGCTCATGTCAAACCTCATGCTCTGTGGCGGGTGCCGCGTCAGCGCGCCCGCACCGCCGCCAGTACGGCCGCCGTCACGGTTTCAGTCTTGTCCTGACCCGGCCGTGTGCCGATCCCGCGCGCCGTCACCGCTTCAATCGCGCCCATCACGCGCGCGGCCGCCCCGGTCTCGCCCAGATGATCGAGCATCATGGCACCTGACCAGATGGCAGCGATCGGGCTGGCGATACCGAGATGTGCGATGTCTGGCGCGGAACCGTGCACCGGCTCGAACATCGAGGGAAACCTGCGGGTCGGATCGACATTGGCCGAGGCGGCGAACCCGAGGCCGCCTTGAAGGGCAGCCCCCAAGTCGGTCAGGATATCACCGAACAGATTTGAGGCCACGACGACATCGAGGCTTTCGGGCGCCATCACCATCCGCGCCGCCATGGCATCGACATGGTAGCTGCGCACATCGACATCGGGAAACTCTGCGGCGACGCGCGCCGTCATCTCATCCCAGAAGACCATCGAATGTTTCTGGGCATTGGATTTGGTGACTGACGCTAGAATCCCGCGGCGTTTGCGCGCGGATTCGAAGGCAAACCGGAGAATCCGCTCAACGCCGCGCGCCGTGAAGATTGCGGTTTCAACCGCCACTTCATTCTCCGTGCCCTGATGAACCCGGCCGCCGGCCCCGGAATACTCCCCTTCGGTATTTTCACGAATGCAGAGAATATCGAAATCGGTCTTGCGCAGAGGCCCGTTGACCCCCGGCAGCAGGCGATGGGGACGGATATTGGCATATTGCACGAAGGCCTTGCGGATCGGCAGCAGAAGACCGTGCAGGGAGACCGAATCCGGCACCTCCTGCGGCCAACCCACGGCGCCGAGCAGGATTGCATCGAAACCGCGCAGGGTCTCAATCCCGTCCGGGGGCATCATCGCGCCCGTTTCTTTGTAATATGCGCAAGACCAGGGGAACGCCTGCCCGTGCAATTCCAGTCCGTCCACGGCCGCGGCCGCCTGCAAGACCTGCCAGGCCGCCTGCGTGACGTCCGGGCCAATCCCGTCTCCCGGGATGAGGGCAATCCGATAGCTCTTCATGTCTAAAACCGCTCCAATGGTGTCACCCAGGCCTTCATTCCGGCAGGTTCTCACGGAAGATCGCATGCACGCGCATCGGCCGGCTGGCCGGGCGTTCCACGCCGCGCGCCGCCTGAACGAGCAGCTCGATCGCTTCCCGCGCCTCGACCCGCGGATTCTGGTCGATCAGCGCGTCGATCGTGCCGCTGACGAGGAAGCGGCGTGTCTCCTCCGTCAATTCGTGCCCGATGATCACGACATCCTGCCCCCGCCCCGCTTCCTCAAGCGCGAGCGCGATGCCTTCGACACCGCCACCAATACTATAGATGGCCGCCAGATCGGGATAGCGGCCGAGCAGGAGCTTCGCCTCTGCATAGCCCTGGCGCCTGTCGTCACTCACCTCCCGCAAGTCGACGATGGTGAGGGCAGGATAGGCTTCCGCCAGGATGTGGCGAAAGCCCATCTCCCGCTCCTCATGCCCGCGATAGGAGAGCGAGCCTGCAAAGAGCGCCACCTTGCCTGCGCTACCGCGCAGGAAGCGACCCAGGAGATACCCAGCCAGACGCCCGGCCGCACGATTGTCGATGCCGACATAGCCGACGCGTGGCACCTGAGTGATATCGGAGGCGAGCGTCACGACCGGCGTGCCCGCCGCGGTCAGCGAGCGGATCGCCTCGCGCAGCCGCGGATGGTCGAGGGCGGTCAGGGCGACGCCCTGGGACTTGCCGGTAAGTTCACCGAGCTTCTCCGCCATCGCCGCCGGATCGAAGCCTTCGATCATGTGCAGGCGCGCCTGAACCTCCGGCCGTAGGGCGGCGCAATCCACAATATGCTGGGCGAGATTGAGGATGAAGCGGTTGGTACCGTCGGGCAGCACGAAATCGAGCATCAGGGGAGCGGTGTCCTCCGCCGCCTCTTCCGGCGGTGCCGGAAGATAGCCAAGGCGGCTCGCCACCAGCAGAACTCGCTCGCGGGTCCTGTCCTTCACGCCGGGCCGTTGATTGATCACACGATCGACGGTGGCGAGGGAGGCGCCCGCGTCGCGCGCGATGTCATCAAGCGTCACGCGCCGTCCCGGGGATGGCCGCGCCACGGGCGGCCGCCCCGCTGCCTCGTCGTCATTCCGGTCGCTCAGCGTCGCCATGGCCACTCCAGACTCGGGCTCTCCCCACCATTTTGCCCCCTTGGGAAGGCCGAGACCAGGGCGCCCCCGCCAAAGCGGCACCCGAGAGAGGCGACGCAGATCCCTGATTTGCGGCCGATTTTCCCGCTGATCTCCTGACTTTGGCGGCGCTTCTATCAAAATTCACCTCAATTCACCTCATTATGACAATTTTTCTTGATGTGTTTTGAGCTCTTTGCCTAAATGGCCTCGGCGCTGTGGAGTAGTGCGGCACGAGCCGCGGTCCCGCGTCCAACAAGAAAAGGGGTCGTCGCAGGTGCGGCTACGGCCCCATCAAAAGCACCATGAGGACACGCAATGGCACTCACGCGACGAGGATTTTCCTCCTCCGCCCTCGGCCTCATCGGCCTGGCGTCGCTCGGCGGCGTCACCGGGGCCAGGGCCGCAGAGCCGATTACCATCGGCCTCTCCAACGGCTATTTCGGCACCGAATGGCGCGACCAGATGATCGACGCCTCCAAGAAGCAATTCGCCATGTACGAGGCGAACGGGCTTGCCGGAAAACTCATCGTCCAGCAGGCCGGGCCCGATACCGCGGCCCAGATTCAGGATGTGCGGAACATGATCCGCAGCCGCGTCAAGGTCATCATGATCGACGCCAATTCCGCGACCGCACTGACCGGCGTCATTCACGAGGCTAAGCGCGCGAAGATTCCCGTCATCGCCTTCGACCAGGCCGTGAGCGACCCGTATGCGATCAATGTCGGAATCGACGAATACGACTGGGGCAAGCATTACGCGGAGTGGATCGTCCAGCAGCTGAACGGAAAAGGCCGTGTGGCGGTGATGGACGGCGTGCCGGGCCACCCCGCCGCCGTCGCCCGCCGCACCGCCTTCATGGATGTCTTTGCAAAGAACAAGGGCATCGACATCGTCTGGTCCGGCTACGGCATGTGGGACCAGGCCAAGGCCCAGGCGGTGATGGCGACCGTGCTGGCGGCGACCCCGCATATCGACGCGGTCTGCACCGAGGACGGCATGGGGCTCGGCATCATGCGTGCCTTCCAGGCGGCCGGCCGCCCGGTGCCGATCATGACCGGGGAAGCGCAGAAATCCTTCCTCCTCGCCTGGAAAAAGGAACGCGATGCGGGGCATGACGTGCATCTTTTCGCACGCTCCAACCCGCCCGAAATCGGTCGCACAGCGGTCGGCGTCGCGACGCGCATCGCGCAAGGCAAACAGCTCAAGCCGCTGCCCGACAACACCTACCACTATCCGATCAAGATCGAGGTCACGAACGACAATCTCGATGAGCTTCTAGAGGGAGTGAAGGACAAGCCGGACGGCTACTTTCTTGGCGAATGGCTGGACGAGAAACAGCTCGACGCGCTGTTCGCCTGATGCCGGACACGACGCCCCCCCTTTCCGGTCTCGTCTCTGCGCGAAGGATTTCGAAATTCTTCGGCGGCGTCGCGGCGCTGGAGGGGGTCAGTCTCGAGCCGCTGCCGGGCCGCATTCTCGGCCTGCTCGGCGCGAACGGCTCAGGCAAATCCACGCTCTGCCGCATCATCGCGGGCGAACTTGCGGCCGATGGCGGCGAGATTCTGGTGGATGGCACCGCGGTACGGCTCGCCAGTCCGATGGAGGCAGTGCGGCGTGGCATTGTCATCGCGCATCAGCATCCGAGCCTGGCGCCGGATCTGCCGGTCTGGGAAAACCTCTTCCTCGGCACGGAATGGTGTGCGCGCGGCGGCTTTGTCGACCGCCGCCGCGCCCGCACCGCGGCGCGCGGCTTTCTGGATGCGGTAGGCCTCAGCATCAGCCTCGACCAGCCGGTCGAACGCCTGTCGGCAGCCGAGCAGCAACTTCTGGAAATCGCCCGGGCACTCTCGCGCAATCCGAAACTGCTGATCCTGGACGAGCCGACGGCGCCTCTTTCGGCGGCTCTCGTCAATCTCCTTTTTGACCGCGTGCGGGTGCTCGCCCGTGGCGGCACCGCCGTCATCTTCATCTCCCATCGCCTGCAGGAGGTGGAAGCGCTCTGCGACGATCTCGTCGTGCTGCGCAACGGACGCCGCGTCGGCCACTGGCCCCTCTCCGAGGGGCTTGATGAGGCCCGCATCCTCAACCTTCTGACGGGCGATGCAGACCAGCCACCCCGTACCGCTCTCGCGGCACGCGCACCAGGGGGTTGCGTGCTCAGCCTGCGCGATTTCCGAAGCGGCGCCGCGGTGCGCGGCGTCGACCTCGAACTGCGGCAGGGCGAAATCCTGGGTCTCGCCGGCCTGCAGGGTCAGGGCCAGGAACAGCTGCTGGACGCCATGGCCGGCTTCCGTGCCCAGAGCGGCGGAGAAATTCGGCATCACGGGCAGACCCTGTCTCCCCGCCTGCCGCGGGACATGATCCGCCGCGGCATCTGCCTGGTGCCGAACGACCGGCACCGCCAGGGCCTGTTCATGGAGCAGACGGTCGGCGAAAACCTCTCCGCTGTCGCCCTCGCCTTATGGCGGCGCCCCTGGCGCCTCCCGCGCCGCATGCTGCAAGCCTTCGTTCTTCGTACCATTTCCGGTCTCCTCATCAAGACCGTCGGGCCGGACCGGCCGGTCGCCAGCCTTTCCGGCGGCAATCAGCAAAAGGTCGTGGTTGGAAAATGGCTGGCGACGGAAATTGACGTTCTTCTGTTGAGTGATCCCACCAAGGGGGTGGACATCCGGGCGCGCCGGGAAATCTACCAGACGCTCGGCAATTTGGTGGCGAAGGGCAGTGCCGCCTTGGTTTATGCCTCCGACACGCATGAATTGCTGCAACATTGCGACCGCATCCTGGTCATGTACGAAGGCCGTATCGTAGAGTCCCTGAGCGGTGATGAGATGACGGAGCAGCGCGTGATCGCCGCCAGCTTCGGGCGCGCCGCATGAGCGCCGCCGTGCAAGCGCCGCGCGTGGCCCTCTGGGGCAGGCTGCGCCGCAGCGGCCTCGTCCCCGGCTTCCTCATGCTGGCGGCCGTCGTCATCCTCAACATCGTGCTGCAGCCTGATTTCTTCAGCGGCGGTTCGCTCTCCAGCAATATCGCGACCTTCGCGCCGACGATCCTCATCTGCGTCGCCCAGGCGGTGATCGTGCTGAGCGGCGAGCTTGACCTCTCGGTCGGCGCTGGCGTCTCCCTCCTCAACTGTGTCATGGCGAGCCTGCCTTCCGCCCATGTCGGCGGCCCCATCGGCATCTTTACCATCGCGCTCGCAGTGTCGCTCGCCTTGGGCGCTGTCAACGGGCTGCTGGTTGCCTATGCCGAACTGCCGTCGCTGGTCGCGACCTTCGCGACCGGCGCCATCTGGTTCGGCCTCGCACTCGCCATCATGCCGCAGCCCGGGGGCGTCATTCCCGATACGGTGGGGGACGGCTATGCCGGCACGGTCTTCGGCCTGCCCGTGCCGCTGCTCATCGTTGCCCTCGCCATGCTGCTCTGGTTCGCGCTCATCCGCCATCGCGCCGGGCGGCGCATCATGGCCGTCGGCAGCAATGCGCAAGCCGCGCGGGATGCCGGCATTCCGCTGCGCCGGACCAAGCTCATGGCCTATGTCTTCGCCTGGTTCCTGGTCTTCCTCTGTGCGGCGACGATTTCCGCGCAGACCATGTCGGGCGATCCGCGGCTCGGCCAGGGCTATACCCTCGCCTCGGTCGCGGCCGTCGTCATCGGCGGCATTTCGCTGCGTGGCGGTCGCGGCACGCCATGGGGCGCCCTCGTCGGCGCGCTGGTTCTCGGACTTGTCACCAATGTCATCTATTTCGCCGGCATCGCCAGCAGCTGGCAGGAACTGGTCAAGGGCCTCGTCATCGTCATTGCCCTCGGCTTCATGGTGCTGGAGGGGCGGCGCCGGTTATGAAAACCGCCCTTGCTCGTCCGCTCCTGCTCGTCGGCATCGCGCTTCTACTGCTGATCGTCGGCCAGACCGCCATGCCCGGCTTCCTCAGCGCCGGGCAGATCGGCAATCAACTTAAGATCGCGGCCTTCCTTGGTATCTTCGGGCTTTGCCAGACCATCGTCATCGCCGCCGGCGGCCAGGGGCTTGATCTCTCGGTCGGCGCCAACGCAACCCTCGGCGGCCTTCTCGGTGCAGCCATCATGCATGGCAGCAACGGCATGACGGCACCCGGCCTGCTCGCCGCACTCGCCGCCGGCCTCACGACTGGCACGCTCAACGGTGTCGGTATCGCCGTGATGCGCGTGCCACCACTGGTCGCGACACTCGCCATGACGAGCGTTGTCGATGGCGCTGTCATCGCCGGGGTTGGCATGCTCCACCCCTCCAATGCCGCGAGCCCCGCCCTCGTCTGGATGGCCGGCTGGTCCAGCGCCGGCATGCCCAATGTCGTCGTCATCTGGGCGGCACTTGCTGCCGTCGCGGTCTGGCTACTCTCAGCCTCGGCCTGGGGCAAGCGACTGGAGGCGACCGGTGCCAACCCAACCGCCGCCCTGCTCTCCGGCACCAATACGCAGGCGGTACGCATCACCGCCTATGCCCTGAGCGGCGCGCTCGCGGCCTTCGGCGGCTTCATGCTCACGGGCTATGTCGGCCAAGCCTTCTTCGGTCTTGGCGATCCCTATATTCTCACCAGCATCGTGGTCGCCACCATCGGGGGCGCTTCGCTGGTCGGCGGCCGCGCACCCTATTTTGGCGTTATCTGCGGCGCGATCATGATGACTGTGCTTGTCAGCCTGCTGACGGCGCTGACCATCGGCGAGGCTGGGAGACAGATCATCTTCGGCGCCACGCTCCTTGCCTTCCTCGGCCTCGATCGCGTCCTGAAAGGCAGGCTGCTAGGCCCGCTGTTCGGCCGCCTGCGCCGGGCCGCCCCCCTGCCCACGACCGCGTCCGCTCCCGATCCGTCTTCAGGAGGCTAAGCATGGCCCAGACCCTCACCCTGACGCCCGATGCCCCGATCCGCTGCCGCGAGTTCCGCATCGGCTGCGTCGGCGCCGGCTTCATCATGGCGGACATCCATCTTGCAGCCTACAATGCCGCCGGCTTTCCGGTCGTCGCCATCGCCTCCCGCACCCGGGACAAGGCAGAACAGGTGGCGCGCCGCTGGAACATCGCAACCGTGCATGACACGCCGGAAGCAATGATTGAGGCCGGCGGCTTCGAGATTCTCGACATCGCCTATCCGCCGGACCGGCAACCGGCCCTCATCCGCGCGGCTATTGCACAGCCCGATATCCGCGCCATCCTGGCGCAGAAGCCCTTGGCTCTTGATCTCGCGACCGCGGAGGCGCTGGAGCGGGAATGCCGGGAGTCCGGAAAGCTGCTCTCCGTCAATCAGAACATGCGCTTTGACCAGTCGATGCGAACACTGAAGCAAGTGCTTGACCAGAATGCTCTCGGCACGCCGGTGATGGCGAGCATCGACATGCGCGCCATCCCGCATTGGCAGCCCTTTCTGCAAAGCTACGGGCGCCTCACTCTGCTCAACATGTCGATCCACCATTTCGACGTGCTGCGCTATCTCTTCGGGGACGTCGAAAGCATCTCCACCACCGTGCGCCCCGATCCGCGCACGCAGTTCGCGCATACCGACGGAATCTGCGTCTCCACCCTCAGCTTTCGCTCGGG
>NZ_DATJJK010000158.1:0-61988 GCF_035492295.1 Acidisoma sp.
GGGCGGCAATGGCGGCACCGTCCTGGTCGCGAATGGCGGCAGTATCGAGACCGGGGCCGCGACCAGCGACGGCACCACCGCCTATGTCAGCGGCGGCGATGCCGACGGCATCCTGGCGCAATCCATCGGCGGCGGCGGCGGGGTGGGCGGCTCCTCGGATGCCGCCGCCAATATCAGCACGGCCTACCAACTGCTGGCTTTGCTGCAAAATCCGTCGACGACCTACGAGGGGGTCGCGGCTGTGGGTGGCACCGGCGGTACGGGCGGCACCGGCGGCACGGTGCAGGTGAGCGATACGGGCAGCATCTCCACGCTCGGCGCGCGCGCCTACGGCATCCTGGCGCAATCCATCGGCGGCGGCGGCGGTGTGGGCGGGGTGGTGGATTCCTCGGCCAATTCCTATGTGGGGGGCGTCGGCCAAGGCAGTTATAGCGCCACCGTCTCTGTCGCCGGTTCCGGCGGGTCGGGCGGCGAGGGCGGCGCGGTGACGGTCGCGACCAATGGCGGCAGCATCGCCACCGCCGGCTACGGCGCCATTGGCCTGGCGGCGCAATCCATCGGCGGCGGTGGCGGCGTGGGCACGGAAGGCACGGTTGATAACACCACCACCATCGGCATCGGCGCCAATGTCGGCGGCTCGGGCGGCGCCGCAGGCAACGGCGCCGCGGTCAACGTCACCAGCGGCCAGATCGTCACGCTCGGCGATGATGCCTATGGCGTGCTGGCGCAATCCATCGGCGGGAGTGGCGGCCTGGCGAGTGCCGGTTGCAGCAATTCGTCGGGGGCTGCCTTCCAGGGCGTGAGCGCCACGGCCTGCTTCGGCAATACCGCAGGTTTGACTCTCTCGACCGCGCCCTGGAACGATTCCTCCACCTTCACCGTGGATGTCGGCGGCGGCATCGGCAGTGCCGGTGACGCCAGCACGGTGAGTGTTACAGCCGATGATGCCATCGTCACCAAAGGGGCACGAGCCTTCGGCATCGTGGCGCAAAGCATTGGCGGCGGCGGCGGCATGTTCTCGGCCAGCGTCGGCAACATCGCGCAGGCCACGCTGCAGCAGAGCGCGGCCTACGAACCAAGCTCCGATGCCGGCAATGTCTCGGTCAACCTGACCGCGGGCGGCAGCACCTCGACGTCCGGCGATGGCGCCTGGGGCGTTCTGGCGCAGAGCATTGGCGGCGGGGGTGGCTTCGCCGGTGACCCCTCGCTCGACCTTGCCATGCCTGTCTCGAATACTATCGGCGGCAATAACGCCGCCGCGCAGGCGGGCACGGTCAACGTTACGGTATCCGGCACCATCACGACCACGGGCGCCAACGCGCACGGCATCGTCGCGCAATCCATCGGGGGCGGCGGCGGCTTTGAGGACAATGCCGGCAATGCCGCGCTGGAAACAGAGGGCGGCGGCGGTGACGGGTTCGGCAACAGCATCCAGATTACGGAAGACGCTGGCGCGCTCATCTCCACGGCCGGCGTCGGCTCGGTCGCGATTTTTGCGCAGAGTTCGGGCGCGACCGGCTTGTATAGCTACCCGAACGATCCGATTTCGGTGAATATCTCCGGCACGGTGATCGGCGGCACGAATGCCGGCTATACGGGCGGCGAGTTGGGCGCGGCCGGCGTTGTGCTGTCAGGCGGCAACAGCAGCCTTGGCGTCTATAACGGCGCAACCGCCAATACCGTCACCATCGCCCAGGGCGGCATGCTTGCCACGACAGATGGCGTGGCCGGCACGGCAATCCTCACGAATGACGGCTATACCATCGTCACGAATGACGGCACGGTGACCGGGAACATCGATCTTGGCGCGACGCCCGGCACGATGACCAATAACGGCCTGTTGAATGCCGGGCCGGTGCTGAACCTGTCGAACCTCGAAAATGCCGGAACCATGAGTGTCGGCGGCATCGGGAACGTCGCCGGCACCACGGTCACCGGCAGCCTGCAGCAGACATCCTCCGGCACTCTGAGCGTCGATATTGACGCGCTGGCCCAGCAAAAGGCGGACCTGCTGACCGTTGACGAAGCAGCCAGCATGCAGGGAACGATTGTCCCTTATGCCAAGAACCTGCTGCCTGGATCTTATGCGGTCCTGACAGCGGCATCCGTGACCGGAGATGCCAGCACCCCGTCCTCCCTATTGTTCGATTGGGGTGTCAACAATGACGGAAAAACACTTTCGCTGTCGCCGAGCGCGCATTTCCTGCCGGCGACAGTGACGCTCGATGCCTCCGAAACCTCGCTCGCGCAGTACCTCACCAACGGCTGGAATGGGGCTGACCCGCATCTCGCCCCGGTCTTCGGCTATCTCTCCCAGATCGGCGGTGGCACGGGCGGTTACAAGGCTGTGCTGGACAGTCTGTCGCCCGAAGCGACGCATGCGCTGTCAAGCGCGCTGATCGACAATGCGGGCAGCATCCTCGGCGCCTCGCTGAGCTGCCCGGTCTTCGCGGACAAGGAAACCCTGCTGGGCGAGGATCAGTGCGTGTGGTCCAAGGTCATCGGCAACTGGACCAATCTCGATCGCAGCTCCGGCAATGGCAGTGATACCGTCTCCGCTGTCACCTACCGGCTGGGCGCGCAGAAGCAGCTGGCACCGGGCTGGTATCTCGGCGGCTCGTTGGGGCTTGGCGAGAGCTGGCAATCGGGCGAGGACGGTTCAAGCGGCAATGGCACGACCTTCGACGGCAGCGTGGCGCTCAAACGTGTGATCGGGCCATGGCTGTTTGCGGGTTCTGTTGCGGTCGCCAATGGCAGCTATCAGAACGACCGCGTGCTCGCCCTGCCGGCCACGGGCACGCAGCCGGCGGTGCTCGCGGGGCTGACCAGCGACAACGACACGCTGCTGCTCGGTGGCCGGCTGCGCGCGGGCTACGAGTTCACCTTCCCGCACTGGTATCTGCGCCCCTATCTGGATGGCGACATCGTCTACGCACACATGCCCGGCTATCAGGAAAGCGGGAATTCGACCTATGCGCTGCAGGTTTCCGGCAGTAGCCAGACGACCTTCATCGCAACCCCCAACCTCGAAATCGGCAATCGGATCGACCTGGATCCGGCGACCGTGCTGCGCAGCTACCTGACGCTCGGCGCCAGCATCCGCTCCAACGACCAGCGCACCGTCTCGGCAAGTTTCGTCGGCGCATCCTCGGCCGACGGCAGTTTCAACACTTATGTCGATTCCCCGAGGGTGACGGGTGAACTGGCTGTGGGCGTCGCGCTCTATCGGCTGGGTGGCTTCGAGGCCCGGGCCGAATATGATCTGGCCGGGGGTTCGGATTTTCTCTCCCAGGGCGGCACTCTTCGGCTTGCCTATCATTTCTGACGGAGCGGGAATTTTCCGTTCGCGTTCGTTCATCGCCGCGCGGACGGCTCACCGGGATTCGCATGACCGAAAAACCCGTTTGCGGCTGCCGCCTTGCCTTCCCTTGCGCTAGTCTTTGCTCCAGCCGGAACAGACTAGGTTCCAGGCGCGCAGGAGGCGAAGGGCGGGTTGATGAAGAAGGTTCTCTGGGCGGGTGTTCTCGCCTTTGGCTTGGCGGCATCGGCCGGAGACGCTTGGGCTGCGCAGCAGGCCTCCGCCCAAACGGCTGAGCATGCCGAGGGCAGATTAAGCGGGGCGACCATTTTCATCATCCGCCACGCCGAAAAGACCGGGACGGGGCGGGGGCTGAGTTCGGCCGGGGCCATGCGCGCCGAGGCCTATGCGACTTATTTCGAGCATTTAAAATTGGACGGCAGGCCGGTGCATATCGATTCGCTCGTAGCCTCGACGGACAGTGCCAAGAGTGCGCGGCCGCGCCTCACGCTCGAGCCGCTGAGCGGCGCCACCGGCATGCCGATCATCCAGCCCTGCTCGAGCGGGAATATTGCGTGTTTGGTGCATTGGCTGAAGGCGCAGCCGGCGCGACAGACGACTCTCATTTCGTGGCACCATTCGAAGATCGAACGGATCCTGGCGGCTCTCGGCGTCAATCAGCATGACGTGCTGCCGAACGGACGCTGGCCCTCCGATTTCTTCGACTGGGTGATTGCTCTGCACTTCGACAAGTCCGGGCATCTGGTGCCGGGAAAAGCCGAACTGCTGCACGAGCCGATGTCCGTGGACAATGTGGTCTGGGACGCTATGGATCACCCGACGATCCATTCGTCAGAGACCGAAATCGTGTCCGGGCAATCGAAGCACTAGTTCATTCTCGGAAGGCGCCCATTCGCTCAGCCTCAGGCGCGGTGGCGGCCGCAGGTTGAAGGGAAGGGTCTTGGAGCCATCCGCCAGCGGCTGCTCGCAGTTGCGGCCGCGATCATATGGGCCCGCCTGAAGGCGCAGCGGCGGGGCCATCTCCGTCACGGGTCAGCTCCTCCAAGGTCTCGACGATCGTTCGCATGAGCGCGTCCTGGATCTCGGGCACACTCTTGAGCTGGGCGAGGCGCGGCGCCTGCTCCGCCGGAATCGCCAGAAGCCGGGCGCGCACCCGGGCGTATTCGGCGCCGACCGCCTCGACCACTTCGCGGATGTGGACCACCTGGCCAGCCTTGGTGTCGTATTCCAGCTGCCGCAGGCGGGCGAGATAGCTCGCCTTCACCGTCTGAGCATCCGCCATGCTGAGCAGCCCGCCGGTGCTCAGAACAATCCGCTCGGCGGCCTCGGCCGGCGTCTCTCGGCGTGGGCGTCGCTGCCGCGGCGGGCGGCCGACATTGTTACCTTGGCTGTGACCCGCGGGCTTGGCGGAGGGGAGCAAGCTCACCGGTTCATTGGGCAGCGTAACAAGTTCCGCCGTGCCCAAGATCACGGTAAGGGCCCGGGCATTCCCCGCATCCACGAGCCGCCTGAGCGATGCCTCGCGGTCCACCAAATCGCCGAGCATGACGATCAGGCCTTTGCGTTTCCAATCGGTGACGGATTTTCGGGAGACGCCCATCAGTCGAGCGAACTCGGCCTGCGAAAGATCCAAGCGTGTCACCTTTTGGCTGTTGTGCAGATTTGGGCGAGGCGAACCTAGCAAAAGATTGCGCTGATGCAATACCCGCGATGCGCAGGGTCCTGGAAGGCCTCAAGCGAGGGGGAGGGAGGTCAGGGGCGACCCAATCGTAATATTCGGCCGCGCGGCCAGGCACTTCAGGACGTTCTTCGATAGTTGGTCGTAAGAGATGAAGCATCTAAGCCAGATGAACAGGTTCGCGACCTCCGCGCCGCTGGCTCAACTACTGAAGATCAACCATCGACTGATCTTGCGGCTGGTGCATCAGCAGTGAGAGAATGGCACCGCAGGTCGACACGTGGATAAAGAGACAGTCGCCATGAAAATCTACAAGATTGTCTATCGAAGCCGGGCTGTACGAAGTGCGGATGACCGTCAGAACCAGGCAGATGTCGAAGACATTATCAGGGTAGCCCGAGCCTACAACTCGGCGCGCGGCATCACGGGAGCCCTTCTGCTCAGTCCATACGGCTACGCGCAAGTGTTGGAAGGCCCGTCACACGCCATTCAGAGCCTGTTCGGCCGCATCATGTGCGATCGTCGGCACGAGAATGTCGAACTTCTATACAATGATCATCACTCCAATCGGGACTTCGGAAATTGGGCCATGGCGCTCGTGGGCGTGCCAGGCGAAGCCGACATTGAACTCGCGTCCACATCCCTTCAGCACAGGATCGACACTGCTGCCGGTGCGGATGACGTGCTCGCGATGCTTCGCAAACTCGTCATCCCCGAAGCTGTCGAACACAATCGCACAATTCATTAATCACGCGATCCTTGTTCGCCTTTTGCATATTACGCGACCTGAGTGGAGCGGGGCCGGCTTTCGACGCGCCGCGGACCCGGGGGGACAATGCAGAGTGCGGGGGGTCAAACATGCTGGCGGAACTAAGGTCGTACTCCTAACGGTCAGTACCAGCAGGAGCCTTCGTAGTCGGATCGACCAAATAGGTGATGCAACGCCCCATTGGTGCAATCGGCAGAAAAAGCTGCAGCCGGGAGACTGAGCGAAGCTCAAGCCTATTTTGCACGTAGAGGGAATAAGGGATTGATCATAACGTAAAAAGAAAACCGCAAGGCTACCCCGATGAAGGCAGTTTCCAAAACCTCAACCTATGCCGGAGTTCTGGTGCTGGCTTTGGGCTGGGCCTCCGCGGCTTCCGCGGCCCAGGCGGTCAGGGTGGGTGATTTTCTGGCGTCGCTCGGCGTTAACACCCATTTGAACTATACAGATGGCGCCTATGCTGATTATGCCCGGGTAGTTTCTGACCTGGACTACCTCGGCATCCACCGTCTGCGTGACGCGACGCCCGACCCGAACGGCGGCATTCCGTACCGCAACGATTTGACGGCGCTTTACGCGGCAGCGGCGGCCGGAAACCGCTTCGACTTCATCGTCAATCCGACGCTGCCGATTGGCGTCACCCTTGACCAGATCAGCATCCTGGAGCGCGTCCGTCCGGGTTCCGTCATGGCGGTGGAAGGGCCGAATGAGACCAACAACAATCCAGTAACCTATCACGGATTGCATGGACAAGCCGCCGCGGTCGCCTTTCAGAGGGACCTTTACCATGCGGTCCATTCCTTCCCGGTCCTGCGGCATGCGGCAGTCTATTATTACACGGGCCTCGATACCGCACATGGACTGGCAGGCCTTGCCAATTTCGCCAATGTCCATCCCTACAGCTATCAGGGACAGCAGCCCTGGAATCGGATCGCCGGGGAATTCGCAAAGCAGTTTCCCATTGCGACACCTTTTCCGAAGGTCATCACAGAGGCCGGATATTTCGACGTACCTCGGAAAGACAGCGGAGTAGATGATGCAACGCAGGCAAAGAACACGCTGAATCTGTTCCTGGATGCCTTTGTCCAAGGCAGTTCGGAGACCTTCATCTATCAGCTGCTCAGTGCCTATCCCAACGAAGGTATCGACACGCAATCAGGGCTTTTTCGGATGGATCATTCCCCGAAGCCGGTCGCCGTCGCCATTCATAATTTGACGACGATACTGGCGGACCATGGCAAGCGTGGCTTCACCCCTGCATCGCTCGACTATTCGGTGGATTTCCCATCGGGCGCGCAAAGCCATTCCCTGCTGCTCGAAAAATCCAACGGTGTGTTCGATCTCATCCTGTGGTCAGAACCGGATGACTGGAACAATCTCACCCATCAGGAGATCATCAATCCGCCAGTTCCCACCACGGTGAGCCTGGCGGGCGGGAACGGCAATATCACCGTCTACGATCCGACCATGGGCATCCGGCCGCTTCAGCACGCCCATAACGCAAGAGAGATCACGGTCAATCTGGCCGATCACCCGGTTATCCTCGAGATCACGCCGGCCGAGCCGACGAAACTCTCCGAACGCTGACGGTGCGCTGCATCACGACCTGCCGGGCGTGGACCAACGAGCGGCAGCGGCGGCTCCGATCCCACCTAGTCGGGCGGATAGACGCCATGCATCACCGTGTCGAAATGATCTTCGATCGCCGTGGTGCAATGGCAGCAGAGATCGCTCAGGCCGCGCTCGTTCAGGACAATGAAGACCCCGCGCCGGGTTTCGATCAATCCTTGGGCGCGCAATTTCGAGACCGTCCGCGTCACGAAGGTGCGGCCGACACCGAGAAGCTCGGCCAACTCCTCCTGGGTCATTTCGAACTCGTTGGCATTGCTGCGCCGGACCGCGGCAAGAAGCCATTTGGCGGCGCGCTGCGTGATCGTGTGCTTGGCGTTGCAAGCCGCCGTCTGGAAGACCTGCGCCAGCAGGCAGTCTGAATAGCGGGAGAACCAGTGACGGAGATGGATCGAGTCAATCTTCGCGTGTTCCAGCGCCGTGGTCTTGATCCGCAGAAATTTGCCCGGGTTGCGCGTGATTGCGGTGGCAAAGGAGGGCAGGCTGCCGTTCGACACGATACCGCCGACCGCGCCTTCGCGACCGATCACCACGACTTCGACTTCCTCATTGTTGGCGCTGGTACTGACGGTAAATGAGGCCATGGCCGGACCGCAGGGAAACCAGGTGTCCAGCACCGGCTCGCCCGCCCGCTGCAGCACGTCCCCGGCCTTAAGATTGAAGACCAGCATATGGGGAACCAGCCGCGCGCGGTCGTCTTCGCGCAAGGTTCCAAGAAGGGCGTTGCCGGCGAGTTCTTGCGGGGTCGGGGGGGGCATAAGCATTCCTCAAGGCAATGACTTTGTCGCAACCGTCTACAAGTGGACCGACAGAGTCAGGTTTCTATGTTACTCGTGAACACAAGTGATTGAAGATCGTGGGAAGGCCGATGCTCGCGGCTACGAAAGTCTCCGGTCACGCAGTTCGGAAGGGGCGCCTTGTGCAGCTATGGTTTTTATTCCTGAAACATGTGGTCGGATCGGCGCCGCTTTCGAAGCGACTTCCGTGATACGTGATGAGAAGTCTCCCGTCGTTGCCGGCCAGGATATCCTGATCGTCGAGGATCAGGCGCTGATCGCCCTTGATGTGGAGGGCCTGCTGCTCGGATTGGGGGCCAGGGAATGCTGGATGGTTCCAAGTGTCGCTGAGGCGCTGACACTGCTTGAGACGACAAAGCCGACCCTGGCCGTCGTGGATTTCAATCTTGGGCATGAAACCGCGGAAGTGGTCGCGGACAAGTTGGGCGCGCTTGCCGTGCCGTTCGTTTTCTTCACGGGATACGGGGAGGATCTGCGTGTCCCTGAGCGGTTTCGGGGGATCCCCATCGTCAGCAAGCCGGTCGTCACGGAAACGCTTCTTGCCAAGCTAGCGCAGGCACAGTTGGGCAGGGGCATGGCGCGCCCCTATCAATAGCGTCGGGTGTGGGATCCGTGTCAGTTAGATTGCGGGTCGCTTCTTTCTGACACGATCCCTCTCTACCGCAAGCGGCGCTGTCCGCCCGCAATGGTGATGACGGCGATGATGATCAGACCGGTCATGACGTCCCGGAAGCCGGGGCCGAATCCGGCCGTATTGAGCAGCGTCACCACCATGAAGAGGAACAGCGACGCGCCCCAGATGCCGGGCAGGTTGGCCGCACCCCCGGCGACAGCCGTGCCGCCGATGACCACCACCGCGATCGAGCTGAGGAGATACTCGGCCCCCATGTCGAGCGACGAGCCACCCGTGAAGCCTGCAAGCAGCGCGCCGCAGAGGCCGCCGAAGGCCCCGCAGAGAAGGTAGGTGAGCAGCCGCACCCGCTCCACCTTCACGCCCGCGAGGCGGGCTGCGCGCATGTTCTGGCCCGTCGCCAGAACCGACCGGCCATAGATGGTCCGGTGCAGCAGAACGGCGCAGAGAAGGGTCAGAACCAGTGTCGCCAAAGCAAGCACGGGAATGCCGCCAATCCGCATGACGGTGAACTGGGCGAAGGCCGGCGGCGGCGTGATCTGCAGTCCGCGGCCGTAGCTGATGCCGGCCGAGACCAGGATGAAGCTCGCCGCGAGCGTCGCGATGATGGGCGGGATGCGGAGCAGGCGAATCAGGAGATAATTGAAGCCGCCGACTGCAAGGCCGACGATCACGGCCATGGCCAGGCCGAGCAGGATGCGGTCGTCGGCTTCGCCCATCACCGTCATGGCGACGGCCCCGCTGAGGCCGATATTGGCCGGCAGCGAGAGGTCGATATTGCCAGGACCAAGGGTGATGACGAACATCTGGCCGATGCCGACGAGCACGGTGAAGACCGAGAAGGCGAGGGCGGCGGAGAGCATGCCACCCGCGCCCTGGCCGTGCGAGACGACGATAGCGAGGAGCCAGACGGCCAGCGCGCCGAGGAAGGACCACAGCCAGGGTCGGCCGCTCAGCCAGCGAAAATAGCTCATGCTGCGGCCGCTCATCGATCGCCCCTGTTGATCAGCGCCCGTGCCGCCAGGATGAGGATGAGGATGATCCCCTGCGCCCCAACCTGCCATTCCTGCGGAATACGAAGGTTGGGCAAGGCCGCGATGTGGAAGAAATTGAGCGCGACCGCGGCCAGCTGCAGCGTCAGCGCGCCGATTACCGCGCCGATGGGCGAGACCCGGCCCCCCACGAATTCCGCGCCGCCCAGGATCGCGCCAGCAATGGACAGCAGCGTGTAGCCATTGGCCATATTGGCATCGGCCGAGGTCGAAACGCCGACCAGAGAGAGGCCCGCGAGCACGCCGAAGACTCCGGCGAAGGCATAGGCCGTCATCTTCGCACGCAGCAGGGACCATCCGGCCCGCTCGATCGCATTGGCGTTGCCGCCGACACCGCGCAGCGTGGTGCCGTAGGTCGTCCGCATCAGGCCGAAATGGACCACGCCCGCAATGACGATGGCGGCGACCACGGGGAAGGGCACCCAGGGTAGGCGCTGGCTGACAAAACCGTGCAGCCAGCCGGGGGCGGTGCCGCCTGGCGTCGGCCGGATCAGGATGGCGAGGCCAAGCCAGACGAAACTCATGCCGAGCGTCACCACGATCGAGGGCAGCCGGCGCAGATGGATCAGCGCGCCGAGCCCCGCATAGACCGCGATGGACCCGATCAGAATCGCGCAGCCCAGCAGCGGCTGGTTCGGCAGCCAGGTTGCCGTCACGCAGCCGGTGAAGCCCACGAAGGCACCGATGGAGAGATCCAGGTCATTGACGGTGATGACCATGAGCTGCGCGATGGTGGCGAGTGCCACCGGAATCGCGAGGTTCAGCATCAGCGTGAAGCCGAAATAGCTGATCGCTCTCGGGTTGAAGTTCGCGATCGCCAGAAGAACGAGGGCGAGGGAGATCGCCGGCAGCAGCGTCCTCAGCAAGCGGCTGGCCGAGAACCGGCGCGCCGTGGTCTTGGACGCCCCGCCGGAGACGGAGGAGCTGGCAGGCGTCACGTCACGCGGCCTCCTGGAAAGAGGCATGGATGAGTTGCTGTTCGGTCAGATCCGCTCGTTCGATCTCGGCGACGATCCGGCCGTGCCGGAAAACGTAGACATGGTCGCAGTTGCGCAATTCCTCGAGTTCGGTGGTGTACCACAGAAAGGTCCGGCCGCTGGCGGCCTCGCTGCGAATGAGATCGTAGACATCGAGCTTGGTGCCGATATCGACCCCGCGCATCGGGTCGTCCATCACCAGGATCCGGGCATCGGAACCGAGGGCGCGGGCAAAGAGCGCCTTCTGCTGGTTGCCGCCCGAGAGCGACAGGATGGGGTTGTCGAGGTTGGGTGTGCGGATGCCGATGCGCTGCTGCCAGTCGCGGGCCATCTCGGCTTCGCTGGCGGGAGAGAGCAGCAGGCTGCGCCGCAGCCGGGCGAGGGAACGGATGGTGATGTTCTCGGCGATCGACCAGAGGGGGAAGACCCCGTCCACCTGCCGGTCGCCGGCGACGAGGGCGACGCCCGCCATAGCCGAAACCCGGGCCGAGGCGTGGGCGCCTGCCTCCAGCACCTCCATCAGCAGGTCCGTCTGGCCGTGGCCGGAGAAGCCGGCGAGCCCGACGATTTCGCCCTCATGGGCCTGGAGTTCGATGCCGCCGTGCTGCGCCTTCGGCCGGGCCCGCACCATCAGCGGCGTCTGGCCGCGGGCATGGGTGCGGGTCGCCGGCGGCTCCTCGTCATCGAGTGCGCGGGCGCCGCCCATGGTCTCGACCAGGCGCGTGCGGTCGAAGGCCGTGGCCATGTCCTCCGCCACCACCCTGCCGTCCCGCATCACGACGATACGGTCGCAGGTATGGAGGATCTCGCCGAGAATATGGGAAATCAAAATCACACTGCCGCCGGTTGCGACAAAGCGCCGGGTGAAGGCGAGGAGCTGCTCGGATGTTGCCGCATCAAGCGAGGAGGTCGGTTCGTCCAGGATCACCAGCTTGGGTGCTGCGTCCGAGACGCTGAAGGCCCGCGCGATCTCCACCATCTGGCGGCGGCTGATGGAGAGATCGGCGACCAGGGTTTCCGTGCTCATCCCATGGCCGGGAAAGATCGCGTCGAGTTCGGCGCGGATCAGCCGCCCCGCGCGCCGTCGCCAGCCCGGCCCGCGGATCGAGGGATGCATGATCCGCGCATTCTCGGCGATCGTGAGATTGGGGCAGAGGGACAGTTCCTGGAAGACGCAACGGATGCCGAGCCGCTGCGCGGCGGCAATGGAGTAGCGGCTTCCGAGATCGAGACCGGTGACGGAGAGGTGGCCCTCGCTCGGCGCCACCGCCCCCGTCAGGATGTGCATAAGCGTAGACTTGCCGGCGCCGTTATGGCCGACGAGCCCGAGGGCTTCGCCTGCCGGGATCACGAGATCGACGCCGCGCAGCGCCTGCACGGCGCCGAAGCGTTTGGTAACGCCGTTGAGCTCGATGAGCGACGCCGGTTGCTGCATCATCCCTGGCCGGTCCTCCTCGCGGATGCTACTTGGAGCTCGCCGCGATCGCCTTGATCGCATCGGCCTGGCTATACTCGGTATTGTAGACGCCGCCGACCGGGGCTGCCTTCAGCGCATCGTTCAGCTGGGACTGGTCAACGGTCAGGGCGGGGAAGGTGATGTCGTGCGGCACCTTCTTGCCGTCCAGGATCTGCTGCGCGACCCAGAAGGCGAGGGTAACGCCACCCGGCGCGATGGAGGCGGACCAGGTCTGGTAGCCGTTCTTCTCGTATTCCTTCTTCCACCAGGCGAGCTCGTCCTGGCGGTTGCCCATGATGATGATAGGCACCTTGCGGCCACCGGCGGTGAAGGCCTGCGCCGCACCATAGCCGTCCCCACCCTGGTCGACGACGGCGGCGATCTCAGGCAGCGAGGGCAGGACGGTCGCGACGGCCTTCTGGGCCGTCGCCTCGTCCCAGTTGCCGGTGACGGAGCTGACAATCTTGAAATTGGGATGGGCCTTCACGCCCTCCTCGATCCCCTGGTGGATGAGATTGTCGATCGAGGTTCCGGCGAGGCCGCGAATCTCGAGCAGATTGCCGCCCTGGGGCAGCCGCTTGGCGAGATAATCGACCTGGGCGCGGCCCATGCCGACATAGTCGATGCCGACGCGATAGGCGCAGGGCGCGCTCACCGTGCCGTCGAAGGAGACGACGGTGATGCCGGCGTCGCAGGCGGCTTGCACGGCGCCATTCAGCGCCTCCGGCGAGGCCGCGTCGATGACGATCGCATTATAGCCCTGCAGGATCAGGTTCTGTAGCTGGGCTGCCTGGGTCGGCACTTCCTTGTCAGCCGTCGTGAAAGCGTCGGCCGCGGCCACGACGTGGTCCGCGACCGCCGCCTTGGTGACCTTGGCCCAACTCTGCAACATGGCTTGGCGCCAGGAATTGCCGGCATAGTTGTTGGAGAGGGCGATGCGATCGCTGGCGGTGGCGGCAAAGGCCGAACTGGCCACGAATGAGACGGCACATGTCATGGCCGTCGCGAGAAGCGCTTTCTTCACGGTCTTCTTCCCCTTTTGCCCTGCTGGGCTTGTTCTTGGGCCGGCTTCGCCGATCCCGATCTTGGCGGTGGACGTCGTTTAATCTGAACATTGTCAGTGGCGCGGCACTGGCTGTCAACCATACCCGAAAGACGTGTTGGGAGAAGGGCGGGCCACGCGGTAGCCGCGATCGCACAGGCCGCCAAAGCGAGTGATTCCGTGGATCGGCTGTCCTCCCGGGGGGCTACGGCCTGATGTCCTGTCTCGCGTCACCCGACCCACCGCAGGGCTTCAGGTCTGGACAGTCTCACCGCTGTCATCGTTGCGTAACGGCTGGGTCTGCAAAAGCGCCGTCTGCAGCTTGTCCACCATCTCCGTCAACTTGGCGACCTCGGATTCCCGCATCTGGTCGATCTTCTGATGCAGAAGCTCGATCTCCAGCTCCGCCTTGAGATTGACGTCGTAATCATTCTTGGCCGCAATCCGGTCCAGTTCCGACTGGCGGTTCTGGCTCATCATGATGATCGGCGCGGTATAGGCGGCCTGGAAGGACAGCACCAGATTAAGCAGGATGAACGGATAGGGGTCCCAGTGCTTTATCCAGGCGATCGTATTGGCCATCATCCACAGGATGAGCAGACAGCTCTGAACGATGATAAACGGCCATGAGCCGACGAGCGCGGTGACCGCGTCCGAGACCTTCGCGCCCATGCTTCGCGGGCCCTCGTGGTCCAGCGGTTTCGGACGGCGTGCCTGCGCGCGCAGCTTCGCCAGCAGCCGAAGTTCTTCGTCGCCCAATCTGTGGTGGAATCCGAACATGGTAGAGGAAACTCCTTTGCGGGTTCACTCTAGCCTGCGCCCGGGGGCGCCACTATGCCCCGAGAGCGCCCCCCTTGAGCATCGACCCCCGGATCCCGACATCTGTATGACGGCCGCGGCATCGCGGCAGCGCGAGCGGGGCCGCACTGCAGGCTGCGCCAATTGCGCAGCCGGACGAGAAGGAGACCAAGCATGGATCGGCCGCTGGACATCGCTTTTCATAACATGCAGTCCTCATCATCCCTCGAGGCCGAGATTCGCCGCCAGGCTGAGCGGCTCGACAGGCGTTCGCGACGGCTCATCGGCTGCCGCGTCTCGGTCGAGGCGTTGCATCAGCAGCATAGGAGGGGGAATGTCGTGGACGTGCACATCACTCTGTCCGTGCCCGGGCGGGATCTTGTGGTCTCGCGGGAGCCGCACAAGGCCCGACAGCACCACGCCCATCCCAGCGCCTACAGTTCGGTGCGCGATGCCTTTCGGGCGGCCGAACGGCGGCTTGATGCCTGGAAGGCGCAATTGACGGAGGATACGACCAAGCCGACCGGCTCGGCCTTGACCGGCGAAGTGATGCTCATCGAACCCGGCGCCGATCATGGCTTCCTGCTAACCAGCCGCGGGTCCCAGCTCTATTTTCACCAGGACAGCGTGACCAATGCGAGCCTCGCGGATCTGCGGGAGGGGATGGTGGTGCATTATGTCGAAGAGGAGGGAGAGTCGGGACCCGTCGCCGGGAAGGTGCGCGTCGCTCCCAGACCATGATCCGGCGAGCATAGTCGGCGGATCCTCCGGGCCCCCCTGACGCCGCTCGGATCAGCTAAGTTCGATCCAAAGGACGGCCGCCAGAAAGGGAATCCAGACGACGCAAAAGGAAAGCGCCCAGGAAAGGGCCTCCGCGAGGGCTGGGCGATGGGCCGGCGTCCCGTCGCCCGGTCCCTTGCGCGGTTTCTCGAACCCGGTTCCATCGAACGGCATCGCGCATCCCCTCTCTGCCACGGGCCCGAAGGCCGACGCGGAGATGGACAAGGGGTGCGCCGGATTCAACGTCCAGAGCAGCCAATGGGGAGGTTATCGCATGGTTTTGAGCGGCCTCCCGCGTCCGCCCCGCCCGCCCCGGGCAGCGCGGTGCCAACCCTGTCGCTTGGCCGAGCGGCCTTTAGGCGTGGGTTTGGCGACGCTCCTTGGCCGCGGCGCTGCGGCGCAGGTCGCAGATCACCGCATGGACCTGTTCCCAATGGTTTTGCATGCGCGGATCGTCGTGCTGGGCGAGCGTCGCACGTTCGGCAGCAACCGCCTGGGCCTGAAGGCCGAACCGTTCGATCATCTGGCGTGCCGTGATAATGCTGGATTGGATGGCCATGCGCCCCTCCCGTTTTTTATGGTTCGAAGAGAGTAACGCCCGTTTTGATCGCGGGGCTAGGGGACCGAATTCATAGGTGGCCGGACTGTCCCTCATGCGATCGGCGTAGACGCCGCTGGCGCTTCAGGATCCGGCGATTTGCTCGCCAAAGCGTGAGCGAAAAATCCGATGTGAATCCGCTGTCATTTTTAGCAGGATGCAATACACGGAACGAGGGCGATGAAGGCGCGGGGCCATCATCGGCCCATGGAGTGAGGTAGGACGGTTGGTGCCGAAGCCTGTTCGAGGGGCTGCCCGCAGACGGGCGTGCTGTTGTGCACTGAGACCCCTCCTGCCGATGGCGCCCAGAACGGCGGCCTCGCCTCTTTCCCTCGCGTTACCCCGCATCATCACGGCCTCGCACGATCTGGCACGAGAGGACATCGCCATCCATGCTTTCTAGCTTGAGCGACGCGGCAGAGAGCACCGCTGGTCTCGCCAAGACCCCGACCGGCATCTCGGGCTTCGACGACATTACCCTGGGTGGTGTTCCCACCGGCCGGCCGACGCTTGTCTGCGGTGCGGCAGGCTGCGGCAAGACGCTCTTCGCCACCACTTTCCTCGTCCGCGGCGCGACGCAATTCGACGAGCCGGGTGTCTTCATGAGTTTCGAGGAGCGGGCCGAGGATCTGGCCGCCAACGTCGCGTCCCTCGGCTACGATCTCGAAGGACTGGTGGCGAAGGGCAGGCTCGCGATCGACCATGTCCGTTTCGACCCAAGCGAGATCGAGGAGAACGGGGAATACGATCTCGAAGGCCTCTTCCTCCGGCTCGGTTTCGCGGTCGACAGCGTCGGCGCCAAGCGGGTCGTGCTGGATACGATCGAGACGCTGTTCTCCGGCTTCACCGATGAGGCTCTCCTGCGCGCCGAACTCCGCAGGCTTTTCGGCTGGATCAAGGATCGGGGCCTGACCGCCATCATTACCGGCGAGCGGGGAGACGGCCAGCTGACCCGTCAGGGGCTCGAGGAATACGTTTCTGACTGTGTGATCCTATTGGACAATCGGGTTGTTGACCAGATCACGACCCGGCGTCTTCGGGTCGTGAAGTATCGCGGCTCCGCCCACGGCACCAACGAATATCCCTTTCTGATCGATACCGGTGGCATCAGCGTGTTGCCCGTCACCTCTTCGGGCCTGCATCGCCCCGCCTCGCACGAGGTTGTCTCCACGGGCATCGACGGGCTTGACGCGATGCTCGGCCGGAGCGGCTTCTATCGCGGCTCCAGCATCCTCCTCTCGGGCGTGGCCGGCACCGGGAAAACCACGTTCGCCGGCCATTTTGCCAATGCCGCCTGTGCCCGGGGCGAACGTTGCCTATTCTTCGCCTTCGAGGAAAGTGCAGATGAAATCTGCCGAAACGCGAAGTCCGTCGGATTGGATCTGCAGCATTGGGTCGATGCCCGTCTCCTCCGGTTCGAGGCATCTCGGCCCAGCCTCTTCGGTCTTGAGATGCATCTCGCCCGCATGAACCGGGACCTTGAGGCCTTCGCACCTGACGTCGTCGTCATCGATCCGATCTCGGCCTTCCGCGGCCCTGACGTCGAGGTGCACGCGACCCTGCTTCGGATGATCGATCTTCTCAAGAGCCGCGGCACGCTCGGTCTCTTTACCAGCCTGCGCAACGATGGCGGGCTCGCCGAATATGCGGATATGGGGCTTTCCTCGCTGATGGACGCCTGGATCAAGCTCGATAATGATGAAGCAAATGGCGAGATCAACCGCACGCTCTATGTCATCAAGGCGCGGGGCATGAGCCATTCCAACCAGGTACGGGAATACAATATCACCGGCCACGGCATCACCCTGATCGAGCCCTATATCGGGCCGGAAGGAGTGCTGACGGGAACGGCACGCTTCACCCAGATCGCGCGCGAGCAGGCGAGCCTGCTGCGCCGTCACCAGGAGGCCGAGCAGCGCCGGCGCGAAGTCACCCGCCGGCGCTCGGTGCTCGAGCGGCAGATCAACGATCTCCGTGCAGCGCTCAAGGACGAGGAGCATGAGGAGAGTATCCTGCTTGCCGAACTCGAATCGCGTGAGGTCGAGTTGCTGAAAGACCGCGAGGTTCTCGCGGCGATGCGGGGGGCTGCAGAATGATGGACGATGACGAGAACCGCCACCCAATGAACGACGAAGCGATAAACGACGACGCAATGAACGACGATGCACTGAACGACGACGCCGAACACTATCATCTGCGTCTCTACGTCGCGGGGCAGACGAGCAAGTCTCTGGCCGCGCTCTCTAACCTCAAGCGGGTTTGCGAGGAGCATCTCGCCGGCCGCTACGAGATCGAGGTGATTGACCTCATCCAGAATCCGCGCCTCGCGGCTGGGGACCAGATTCTCGCCATTCCGACGCTTGTTCGCAAACTTCCGACCCCGCTCAAGCGGATCATCGGAGACCTGTCGAATACCGATAAGGTGCTCGTCGGCCTCGACGTGAGACAGAAGGGCCTGGGCTGATGCCAGCCGGGGACGTTGACCGTCCCGTGCAGGACCCGGCCGCAATGGCGGCGCAAATCCGGGATCTGGAAGCGCGCCTGCAGGAAAGCGAGGAGACGCTTGGTGCCATCCGTCGCGGCGAGATCGATGCCTTGGTCGTCGCGAACCCCATGCGGGATCACGCTGTCTACACCCTGGAGGGCGCAGACCGGCCCTATCGTGTCCTCATTGAGCAAATCCAGGAAGGCGCGCTGACCCTCGACGAGGAAGGTGCCATCCTCTATTCCAACCATCGGCTGTCGGCGATGCTGCGCTCGGACCCGGGCTCGCTCGTAGGGCGCGCGCTGCCTACCATCCTGATGGCTGACGACCGCGCGGGCTTCCGCTCCTTTCTCGCCGCCGCCTGCCGCGGCGGGGCGCGTCGCGAATTCACGCTGATCGCGGCGGACCAGGCCTGGGTTCCAGTCTATCTTTCCCTCAGCCCGCTGCCGAGCGAAGACGGTTCCATCCTGCTCTGCGGAGTGGTGACCGATCTGACCGAGCATAAACTGCATATCCGGGAACTCGCCGAGGCGAACGCCCGCCTGAAGGAGCAGATCCTCGAACGCGGAAAGATCGAGGATGCGCTTCGGCAGAGCCAGAAGATGGAAGCGGTCGGGCAATTGACCGGCGGCCTCGCGCATGACTTCAACAACCTCCTGACCGGCATCACTGCGGGGCTGGAACTGCTGCAGACGCGGGTGGCCCAAGGGCGGCTGCAGGGGATCGATCGCTATATCGGCGTCGCCCAGGATGCAGCCCGGCGAGCCGCCTCGCTCACCCACCGGCTGCTCGCCTTCTCTCGCCGGCAGACCCTGGCACCCAGGGTGACAGATCTCGCGGATCTCGCGAGGGGTATGCACGAACTCATCCAGCGCACCGTGGGGCCCGAAATCACGCTCCGCAGCGCAGCAACGGGGCACGATCCGCTGCATGTCCTGGTCGATCCCGGCCAGATGGAGAATGCGCTGCTCAACCTGTGCATCAACGCGCGGGACGCCATGCCCGATGGCGGTGAGATCCGCATCGAGATGGGCCGGCAGGAGATCGAGGCCGACCACGCGCGCGAGCTTTCGCTGGAGCCGGGCGCTTATGTCGAGTTGCGGGTCACCGATACCGGAACCGGCATGACGCCGGACGTGCTCTCCCGCGCCTTCGACCCCTTCTTCACGACCAAGCCCATCGGCGTCGGCACTGGCCTCGGCCTTTCGATGATTTACGGCTTCGTGCAGCAATCAGGCGGGCAAGTGCGTATCGCGTCGACGATCGGGCAGGGGACTTGCGTGTCCCTCTATCTGCCGGTGCATGCGGGTAGCCTCCTTCAGGCTGCCGTCACGCCGGAACAGAGGGATGTACCGCGTGCGGGGGGCAGCGAGTCCGTGCTCATCGTGGATGATGAGGCAACCGTGCGCATGCTGGTGGCGGAGGTGCTGAAAGATCTCGGCTACAAGGCCCTGGAAGCGGCGGAGGGCGCGACCGCCCTCGCTTTGCTGCGGTCGGATCTGCGCATCGACCTGCTGATCACCGATGTCGGCCTGCCGGGCGGCCTCAACGGCCGGCTGCTTGCCGAAGAGGCGCGTGTCGTGCGGCCGCAGCTGAAGGTTCTGTTCATCACCGGCTATGCCGAAGACTCAGTGCTGAGCCCGAGCGATCTCGAGCCTGGCATGTATATTCAGACCAAACCCTTCGGCATGGAAATCCTGGCCCGCCGGATACGGCAGCTAATCGATGAAACCTGAGCGCGGGCGCCCACCATCGCTCACGCGGATGGCATCGCCCGAGCGACCCGAGCCCCCTAGGAAGGACGCAGCGACATCCTATCTCCGATGAAACCTTTCATCGGAGGAACAAATGCCCATTCTTCTCTGGCTTCTCGGCGTTCCTATTCCCATCATCCTGCTGCTTCTCCTGTTTTGGCATTAGGAGCGGGCATGTCCTACAGCAGCGCAGATCCCGTCGCGGTGCATCCGCTTCGCCCAGGTCTTTCCTGGGCGGGGATTTTCGGCGGCGCGGTGGTTGCGACAGCGGTGACCGTCATGCTGACCGCGCTTGGGTCCGGCATCGGCCTCGCCTGGGTCTCGCCCACGAGCCACGATAATCCCTCGGCCTTGACCTTTACGGTCGGGGCAGCAATCTGGCTCATCCTGGTGCAGTGGATCGCCTCGTTCTTCGGCGGCTATCTTGCCGGGCGGCTTCGTCCGAGCCTCGGCGGGGTGCATCGTGACGAGGTGACCTTCCGCGATACCGCGAGCGGTTTCGTCACCTGGGCGGTGGCCGCCCTCTTCGCGGTCGGGCTTATCGCCTCCGGCGCCAGCGCCTTCCTGGGTTCGGTCGGCAAGGCGGTGACGACGGTGGCCGGAGCGGCGAGTGGGTCGGCGGACAGCGGTTCGGCTGGCTTCGGGCCGAGCGGCTATATGCTCGACGCGATGTTCCGCCCCAGCCAGAACGCGGCGCAGACCAGCAGCCCGCAGGCAAAGGCCGAGGCTGGCCGCATTTTGGCAACCGAAGTGGCGGGCCCGATCAGTGCGTCCGATCACGCCTTCCTGGTCCAACTGGTCGAGGCACAGACCGGGCTTTCGCAAGCGGACGCGACGACCCGCGTGGACCAGACCATCGCGGCCGAGCAGAAGGTCATCGATGAGACGAAGAAGGCTGCCAATGCGGCGCGCAAGGCGGCGGCCGCTTTCGCCACCTATACCTTCTTCTCCATGTTGATCGGCGCCTTCATCGCCTGCGTCGCCGGTGCGATCGGCGGCCGCCAGCGCGACCGTTTCTGACCGCGGAGCTCCGCGCTCAGCCTCCCCCGGGCTCCGCGCGAACGTGTTGACCTGTCAGGCGCCGGTACATTGCCGGCGCCGCAGGTTTTTTGTGCGTCTGGCCGTCACCACGGAGGCCTGCAGGTTGCTGCATCAAGACGACCGGCGGCACGAGGGTAGCGTTGCCGCCGCTCGCGGGTTGACATAGGATTCGCTCCCAAGGCGACAAAAAGGGGGGATTCGTCATGAATGCGGGACTGAACCCAAGCGACGATGCACAAGCGATTGCGGAGGCGACCGCGCAGGCGGGCAGAACCCAGGCGGCAGCCATCCTCGCCGCCCAGATCCTCGCGATCCGAGCCGACTACCGGCGCACGATCGAGGGCCAGGCGCAGGATGCGGTTGAGGTGTTTCGGGAGGTGCAGCGGCTTCTCGAACGGGAGTGACCGCGGCTTTCGGTGCCGGATTTTTAGAAAAAGCGAATAGGTGACTTTGGAAAGCGCGTCTGGCTGGCGCGTTTTCCGAATTCGTGTTCTGTCGGACCAGAAAGAAACTTGATCGAAATGGCCGATGACCACCCTGCCGCCGCAGCGCTCTCGCAGCGCCCCAGAGTGTGAACCGGAACAGGAGGGGCGGGTGCGTCACGCTGACCGTGCGGCAATGGGCGGGGTTAGGCGCCTGCGTTGGCTTGGCCAGGCACTGGCGCTGCTTCTTGTCCTTATACCCGGCCTGATCCTGTGCGAATCCGCGGCGCAGGCGGCCGAATCGGCCCCGGTCGCTGCCGCCGCGCCCATTATGCGCGACGATCCGCTCGAGCCGCTCGATACCTCAAGCCCAAGTGCCACCTATCAGTCCTTCCTGCAGCAGACGGCGCGGGTGCAGGCCCTCTTCGTCACCTATCTCAGGCACAAGACCATAGCGGGCGAGAAGGAACTCGTGCTCACTGCCCGGCGTACCGGCCGGCTCTTCGATCTCAGCAATATTGCCCCGGCGCTCCGTGACAAGATGGGTGCCTCGGCCACCATGTATCTGGCGGACATCCTGCACCGGCTGCCGGAGATATCGCCCAGTGCGATCCCAGGGGCGCCTGGATGGAGCCTGGGCACGGCGGGGACGAAGCTTCCCGATCAATGGCGCGTCCCCGGAACGGAAATCACCATCGCGCGGGTGGAAAAAGGACCGCAGAAGGGCCAATACCTCTTCACCGCCGACAGCGTGGACCAGCTTGCCGCGGATCATGCGCTTATCCTGAAACTGCCGCTGCTGCGGCCCACTCTTTTCGGCAACTGGCGGCAGGTGCAGGTCAATATCACCGGCCCGTTGGTGCCGGATGGGTTCGTCAAGCGCCTGCCGAACTGGGCGCTTGGCACCGTCCTCGGCACGCCGGTCTGGAAGATGGGGGCGACCCTGCTCATCCTCGCGGTGGTCCTCTGCCTCATGATCGGCTGGGCCCTGGTTGTGCGCCGCATGGGGGCGGGGCATGGGCGCTTCCGGCACGCTGCCGTCGCCCTCGCCGCACCCCTCGGTTTCTTTGTGCTCTATGTCAGCTGCGTCATCATCGTCCGGTCCCAGCTCAACCTCTCAGGCGGCTTCTCGGCGATCGAGGCGTTCTTTTCGGTTCTGGTCCTCTACCTGATCGCCGCTTGGGGTGCGTGGACACTCTGCTTTCTGCTGGCCGAAGCGATCATCGCCGCGCCCAGCATTCCCGACAACAGCTACGATTCTCATCTGCTGCGGCTTTGTGCACGTCTCGCCGGCTTCGCCGCCGTTGCTGGCCTGCTGCTCTATGGCGCGAACCAGATCGGGATTCCAGCACTTGGCCTCGTCGCTGGCCTCGGTGTCGGCGGCATCGCGGTGGCCCTCGCCTCGCAATCGACAGTCGAGAACCTCATCGGTGGTTTCTCGATCTTCGCGGACCGCCCGTTTCGCGTGGGCGACTTCATCCAGCACAGCGAAAAGTCGGGCTGGGTGGAAGCGATCGGCCCGCGTTCGAGCCGCATTCGCGAGTTGGACGGCGCGCTCACGACGGTGCCGAACGGCGATCTTGCTCGCATGCACATCACCAACTTCTCGATGCGGACGAAATGTCTTTTCGTGCACGAGATTGGGCTGCGCTATGAAACCTCGACCGAGCAGTGCGAATGGCTGATCGGGGCGCTGCGTGGCTTCCTCGCGGATCATCCGCTGGTCGAGAAGGCACCGGGCTTTCCGCGCGTGGCTCTCACGGGTTTTGGAGATTCGGCCATTACCGTGCAACTCCAGGCCAATATCCTGACCACGGATTACGCGGCCTTCCTGGCGGTGCAGGAGACGCTGCTGCTCGGCATCATGCGGCTGGTGTCCGAGGCCGGGACCGGCTTCGCCTTTCCCAGCCAGACGGCCTATCTCGCGCGGGACGGGGGGATCGATCGCACGATTCAGGCCCGGATCGCGGCCGAGATGGCGGCGCGCACCGCACCGGCGCCGTCCCAACCGGGCTGAGCCTGCCGCCGTGCAGGAGCCGGCCGCGCAACTGAGTGCGTAGAGGGAAAGCGGCAAGAGCTGGAGAGTTTTCCGAGTCCAGCACGTCGTCGCGCGCGTCCGAATCGGGAATCACGAGACGTTTGCAATATCCCTATTCACTTGATATGAAATAGGCATCGCCCAACCTCACGGAGCGGAGTGGTGCCATGAAACGCGCGGAACGATTGACGACGGTGGCTGGTGCACAGAATTTCGTGCTGACCCTTTGGGCTGACAGCCAAGACGCCGAAGCACGCGAGGAACGGGGTGCCGCCGAGATGCCGGCAGTCTATCTGCCGATGGATCCGGAACTCGCCCGCCATCTCGTGGGTTCGCTCGATCGTTGGCTCGCGGCGCTCGAGCGCAAGAATTGACCAGGCTCGCTCAGCCAGTGCTTGCGGTCAGCCGCGCTACGATTGCCTCGCGCGCGCGGCGGCCGGGGGCGAGGGCGGCCTGTGCCGCCGCCAACACTTCGGGTGGTGCCTCTTCCGGCCGTCCCGCCGCGAAGGGCGGGGCAGGGGCGTATTCCAGGTACAACTGAATCCGTTCGGCTTCTGCCCGGCCGTGAATCTCGGCCACGACTGCCAGGCCGAAATCGATTCCGCTGGTCACGCCGCCGGCGGTGATGAGGGTACCGTCCCGCACCACGCGGCCGGCATCGGGGGTGGCACCGAAGCTGGCCAGCAGGTGCCGTGCGTTCCAATGGGTCGCGGCGCGGCGGCCTTGCAGCAGCCCTGCCGCACCCAGCACGAGCGCTCCCGTGCAGACCGAGGTGAGGTAGCGGAGTTCGGGCGCACTGGCACGGATGAAATCCAAGGTTTCCGCGTCCTCCATCAGCGCATCGACCCCCGATCCCCCGGGCACGCAGAGCAGGTCGAGTTTCGGGCAATCGGCAAAACTCGCGGTCGGCTGCAGCATCAGGCCGGAGGACGCGGCGAGGGGCGCGCGGCTCTTCGAAATCAGATGCACCTCCGCCCCCGGGGCGGCGGCGAAGATCTCGTAGGGGCCGGTCAGGTCGAGCTGCTGAACACCGGGAAAGACCAGAAGTCCGAAGCGATAGCCCATGCTCGTGCCCGTTCCTGTCTTCTGGATGAAGCGTGATCGCAGCCTAGACCGGAGCTTGGCCAGGCCGCAGCGCTTCGCTGGATGGAAAAAAAGGGCGCGCCATGCTGTATGCCGCGCCCTTCCTGACGGGAGAGATCGACGCTACCCGGGTCAGGAGGCGCCGGCCTTTTGCGCGAGGAGTTCCAGCTTGGCGCGCGCCGCGTCCGAGATGGTCAGGCTTGCGGCAGCGAGATTTTCCCGCAGATGGTCCAGCGAACCGGTGCCCGGGATCAGCAGGATGTTTGGCGCACGGCCCAGCAGCCAGGCGATCGCCACCTGCATCGGCGTGGCACCCATATGCTGGGCGACCTCCGTCAGAATGTTCGACTGCAGCGGGGTGAAGCCACCGAGCGGGAAATAGGGCACGAAGGGAATGCCGTCGGTCGCGAGATCGTCGATCATCGCGTCATCCGCGCGATGGGCGAGGTTGTAGAAGTTCTGGACGCAGGCGATCGGCGTGATGCGGCGCGCTTCTGCGAGCTGCGCGCGCGTCACGTGGCTCACGCCGATATGGCGGATGAGCCCCTGGGATTGCAGCTCGGCCAGCGTCTCGATCTGCTCAGCAATCGAACCTTCGGCCGGCGCGTGCAGCCCGTGCATGCTGCGGAAATTCACCACCTCCAGTCGGTCGAGACCAAGGTTGCGGAGATTGTCGTGCACCGCCTGGGTCAGTTCGGCCTTCGAGAGGGCGGGCAACCAGGCGCCGTCCGGTCCGCGCCTGGCCGAAACCTTGGTGACGATCACAAGATCGCCGGGGTAGGGGCTGAGCGCCTCGCGGATGATTTCGTTGGTCACGTGCGGACCATAAAAATCCGAGGTGTCGATATGGTTCACGCCTTGCGCCACCGCCTCGCGCAGCACGGCGATCGCGGCGCCGCGGTCGCGCGGCGGGCCGAAGACGCCAGGCCCGGCAAGCTGCATCGCGCCGTAGCCGAGGCGGCGTATCGTCCGGTCGCCGAGCACGTAGGTGCCGGCCTTGTCGATGTCGGGCATCGTCATCTCCTCACTGTCTTGCCGGAAGATAGGGACTCATCCACCGCCCGATAACCAAGTACAATCCGAACAGCTTGTGCGGAATGGCGAACAATGGCGATCGAGCTTGATGATCTGAATGCCTTTCTGGCTGTGGCCCGCGCAGGTGGCTTCCGTGATGCGGCGCGCGCTACCGGATCGAGCGCTTCCGGCCTCAGCGAGGCGGTGAGCCGGCTCGAAACCCGCCTCGGCCTGCGTCTCTTCCATCGCTCGACGCGCAGTGTGCGGCCGACGGAAGTCGGCGGCCGCCTGGCGGAGCGTTTGACCCCGGCGCTTGCCGAGGTGGAATCCGCGCTCGACATCGTGAACGGGTTCCGGGAGAAGCCCGCGGGCACCCTGCGGCTTAATGTACCCGTGGTCGTGGCTCGGCTGATCCTGCCCGGAATCGTGCCGGCCTTCCTCGCAGCCTTCCCCGATATCCGGCTTGAGATCACGGCCGAAGACGGTTTCGTGGACGTGCTGGCCGCCGGCTACGATGCCGGCATTCGCTACGATGAGCGGTTGGAGCAGGACATGATCGCGGTCCCGATCGGGCCGCGGGTGCAGCGCTATGCGGCCGCGGCCGCGCCTGCCTATCTCGACCGGCGCGGACGGCCCCGCCATCCGCGGGATCTTCTCGCGCATGCCTGCCTGCCCGGGCGCCTCACCAGCGGTGGTATCACGACCTGGGAATTCGAGCGGGAAGGGGAGGCGGTGAAGCTCGACCCCTCCGGTCCCTTGGTCGTCAATCTCGGCGGCGCCGTCGAACTTGCGGTTGCGGCGACGCTGGCCGGCACCGGCATCATCTATTTATTCGAAGAATGGCTGCGCCCGTATTTCGAGAGCGGTGCGCTGGAACCGGTCTTGCCGGAGTGGTGGCTCGCCTTCCCGGGGCCCTTCCTTTACTACCCGGGGCGGCGGCTGGTGCCGGCACCGTTGCGGGCCTTCATCGATTTCCTGCGAAGCCAGCGCCCGGACTGATCAGCCCATGATGTAGAGAAGGGGTCTGCTTCACGGTTCGGATGACCGCTCCCCGCTTCAGTCTGAACCGATCAGACCCTAGTTCGCGGATTTGTTACGGCCCGGGTTGCGCCCGCCCTCTGATTTTGCTGCCTCGGAGACCGCGGCGCCGCTCAGCACCGCTTCCCAGGCATCCCAGGCAGCGACGTCGAAGGCGGCGATCGCCTCCTCCGCGTCGAGCGCCGAGCCAGCGATCTGTTCCGCCATCCGGTCCAGTCGCTGCGTCAGCACCGTTTCGAATTTCGTGCGCGACCGGCCGCGCATTTCCTGCCCGAGCGTCTCGCCGGCGGTGCGGCAATCCTCGATGGTTTCGGGGGGAGAGGAGGAGAGGCTGGGGGTCATCTTCCGCATGGATTCTACGGTGTCCGGAACGATTATGCGGATCGCAGGCGGTGGCCAACGCTAGTTTTCGAAGGCCGCCCTGCTGCGGGAGGTTTCATATCTCAACCGTTGACGATCGCCCATTCGCCGTTCGGCTTGCGGCACCAGTCAAGCGTGTAGGGCAGGCCGTCCGTCGAGGTGCCGGTATGGAAGGTGTAATCGAACTTGCGGCAGGTCATGCCGCTCTTTTCGTATTGCTTCTTGATTGTCACGGTGCCGGAATGCCGGGTCTTGGGGTTCGTCCATTTCTCGGTCTTCGTATCGCCGGGGCTGAGCTTGGCGGCTTCGGCGCGCAGAATCTCCATGTCGCCATGGGTCAGGCGCCGGGGCAGGTAGCTCTGCATCACCTGCGCCTGCGCGGAAGAAGCGAGGAGACCGGGCGCCGCAAGGCCGCCGAGCGCCAGGGCTGCAGTCAGAAGTGTCAGAGACTTGCGCGACATAGGAGGCTCCCGGCTGCCCGTGTGAATATTGGCTTTCTCGCTTATCGCGCAAGTCGCGTCGCCGCAACGGCCTAGCGTGCGGCGGCGAGTTTGCCGAGCAGGCGCGCGTGGCAGCGCGCGCCGCCCGTGAAGCAAGTCCAGTCGAACTTTTCGTTTGGGCTATGAACCTGATCGTCGTCCAGGCCAAAGCCCATCAGGATCGTATCGAGGCCGAGCATGGTCTTGAACACACCGACGACCGGGATGGAACCACCGCAGCCCATCAGCACGGCCTCCTTTCCGTATTCGTCCCGCAAGGCGGCCTCCGCCGCAGGCACGAAAGGCCCATCCACCGCGACCTCCACGGCCGGGTTCAGGCCGAACTCCGTCACCGTCACCTGGGCACCCGGGGGCGTGCGCGCGGCCAGGAACTGCTTCAATCCAGCGAGGATTTTGGCCGGGTCCTGGCGGCTGACGAGACGGAAGGAAAGCTTTGCATGGGCGTGGGACGCGATGACGGTCTTGGCGCCCTCTCCGGTATAGCCGCCCCAGATACCGTTGAGATCGGCCGTCGGCCGCGCCCAGAGCCGCTCCAGCGCGGTGCGGCCGACCTCGCCGGATGTCTGGTTGAGCCCGATCGCGGCAAGCATCGCGCCCTCGTCGAAACCAAGCGCGGCCCATTGCGCGGCCACCGCCGGGGGCAGTTCGTCCACACCCTCATAGAAGCCCGGGATCTGCACCCGGCCCTGATCGTCATGCAGCCCGCCCAGGATGCGGGTCAGGGCGTTGATCGGGTTCAGCGCCGCCCCGCCATACATTCCGGAATGGAGATCCTTGTCCGGCCCCAGGAGATCGATCTGGGTATAGACCATGCCGCGCAGCCGGGTGGTCAGCGCCGGGGTCGTGCGGTCCCACATGCCGGTATCGCTGATCAGGGCGACATCGGCCGCGAGGAGTTCCTTGTGGCTCTCGATGAAAGTTTCGAGATTGGCGGAGCCGACCTCCTCCTCGCCTTCCAGCAGCAGGGTGATGCGGATGGGCAGGGCGCCGGTTGCCTCGTGCCAGGCGCGGCAGGCCCAGAGGAAGGTCATGACCTGACCCTTGTCGTCCACCGCGCCGCGCGCAACGACCCGCATTCCCTCGGGTCCATCGACCATGGTGGGCGTGAAGGGCGGGCTGGTCCAAAGCTCCAGCGGCTCGGGCGGCTGCACGTCATAGTGGCCGTAGAAGAGGATATGCGGCACGTCGCGATTAGCGGGGCCAGGGTAATAGCCGGTCACGATCGGGTGGCCCGGTGTTTCGTGCAGCTGCATCTCGAAGCCCACCGCCGCGAATTCCCGGCGCAGCCATTCAGCCGCCTGCCGGCAATCCCCGGCATGTTTCGGCTGGGCGCTGACGCTCGGGATCGACAGGAACTCGAACAATCCCGTCCGTGCCTCTGTCTCCGTCGCGGCGAGGCGGGCAAGCACGGCCTCTGTCTGGTCGGGCGTTGCGGTCATGGCTTTTCTCCTTCCGTCAGAGTCGCAGGTGCGGCCGGCTGAGGTGCGACCGGCTGGGGCGCGGCATAGGCTTTGAGGAAGAGCGAAATAGCACCCTGAACGACCCGCTCAATATCGGCAGGCGTCGCTTCGATCAGGCGCAGCCGCGCGCGCATGACGATCTTGGTCTGACAGAGGGCGAAGAATTGTTCGGCCGCGAAATCCGGGTCGGGGACGGCAAGGCGCCCGGCTGCCGTCTCCGCCTCGAGCCAGGCGGCGAGATAATTGAGCGCGCGCTGCGGACCGGCCTCGAAAAAGGAGCGCGCGAGTTCGGGGAACTGCCCGGCCTCGGACATCACCATTCTGTGAATGGCTTGGCGGAAGGGCGACAGCATCAGGTCCATGACCGAGAGGCCGAGCGAATGCAGCGTCTCCTGCGGATCGTTGCCGTCGGGCGTGTTGTCGAAGATGTGCTTGATCGAGCGGTCGCAGCCGGTCGACACCACACCGTGGAAAAGGGCAGCCTTGCCAGGGAAATAATTGTAGAGCGTGCCCTTGGAGACGCCAACCTCACGGGCGATGCGCGCCATGCTTGCCCCCTCGTACCCATCGCGCGCGAAGACCCGTCCTGCGCCCTCCAGGATCGCGTTGCGGCGCTCCGGCGACAGTGCCTCCATCTGTCCCTCGGGCGCCGCATCATTGTTATCCTTGTCGCTCACTCTCTCTCACCATGCAGCCGGGTTTGACAATGACGATCCCCTTCCTATCATACAAGTCGCTAACCGAACCGTTCGGTCATAGCGCGTTGCAGGAGCGGCACAGTTGGCGCAGACGATGAGACAAGCCCTGACCAAAGCACGGGCGGGGCTCGCTTGGCCTGTCGTCTCGACGGCCAGCCTCGTCCTGCTCGCTGGCTGCACCCTTGGCCCCGATTTCCATAAGCCGACGCCGCCCTACGATCCCTACTCGTTCCTCTCGGGCCGGAGCCCGGCCGATGGCGCCAGCCAGCCACAGGTGGCGCCGATCGAGGTGACCTGGTGGAAAAGCTTCGACGACCCCGAACTTGATTCCCTGATCAAGCGCGCCATCGCCCAGAACCTTGACGTCAAGACCGCCACGATCCGCCTTGCTGAAGCGCGGTCGAATGCGGGCGTCACCGCTTCGGCCTTCTTTCCCAGCGTGAACGGCAACGCGACTGCGGCCGACATCAAGCTCAGCGACAAGGGCGGCTCGCTCCTCGGCGGGGGCTCGTCTTCCAGCTCCTCCGGCGGGTCTTCGAGCGGCTCCTCCAGCATCGATCCGATGTCGATCTACCAATACGGTTTCGACGCGACCTGGACCCTGGACATTTTCGGTAAGGTACGCCGCCAGGTGGAAGCCGGCAATGCCGCGATTCAGGCTTCCGAGATCGACCGCCGCGGCGTGCTCATCCAGATGATGGCCGAGGTCGCGCGCGATTACGTACAGCTGCGCAATGCCCAGATGCAGCTGCAGATCGCCGAAGACAATGTGCACACCGCTCAGAGGCTGCTGAACCTTACCCGCCAGCGGGCGACCGCGGGGCTCACCGACCAGCTCGACGTCGCTCAGGAACAGGCCCAGCTGACGACGACGGAAGCGACCGTGCCGCAGGCCCAGCAGCAGGTCGCTCAATATATCAACGCACTCAGCATGCTGCTGGGCGAGGCGCCGCGGGCGCTGCAATCCGAACTTGTCACGCCAAAGGCCGTGCCCCCGACGCCGACCGCGATTCCCGTCGGCCTGCCGTCGGAGCTTTTGCGCCGCCGCCCGGATATCATGGAGGCCGAGGCCAATCTGCATCAGGCCACGGCCAACATCGGCGTGGCCGTGGCCAGTTTCTTCCCGAGTTTCAATCTCCTCGGCGTCTTCGGAATCGAATCCAACGCGACCCAGGATCTCTTCACCACCGCCGCCCGCACTTATGTCCTCGGCGGCATGGTGCAGGTGCCGATCTTCCAGGGCGGCAAACTCGTAGAGCAGCTGCACCTCGCCAAGGAGCGGCAGAAGGAAGCCATGGTCACCTACGACAAGACCGTGCTGCAGGCCTTTTCCGATGTCGACAATGCGCTGACCGACTATGACAAGGAGCAACAGCGCCGCAGGCTCCTCAAGCGTGCGGTCGCCGCCAACCAGCACGCCTTTGCCCTGGCGCAGGACCGCTACACCCAGGGCATCGCGACCTATATCGACGTGCTGAACGCGCAGCAGAACGTGCTTACCAGCCAGCGCCAGTTGCAGGACAGCACGGCTGCCGTCTCCACCGATCTCGTTTCGCTGTATCTGGCGCTGGGCGGCGGCTGGGAGGATACTTTCCCGACGCCCGCCAACGAAGCCGAGCCCAATGCCTCCGTGGGCCAGACGATCAAAACCGCAATCACCGGCGGCAACGCCAGCTAGAGAGAAGGCCGCATATCCGGATGAGCGACGCTCTGCTGCCTATCGACCCCGGCGCGCGCCGCGCCATTCTTCAAGCGGTCGAGGGACTGGCGGAGCGCTCCACCGCCACGCTCGCACGGCTCGTCGCGCATCCGAGCCTGCTCGGTGACGAGGCCAGCTGCCTCGCCGAAATGGAAGGGCTTTACAGCGAACTGGGGCTTTCGCCCTTCCGCGTTGCGGTTGATCCGGCGAAACTCGACAATCATCCCGGCTTTTCGCCGCCGCTCGTGCCCTATGCACCGGGGCGGGAGAATGTGGCGGCCATCCATCGCCCGCGCGAGACAAAGGGCCGCAGTCTGATGCTGCAGGGCCATATCGACGTCGTGCCCGTGGGCGCTGCCGATTTGTGGACGACACCACCCTTCGAACCCTCTGTGCGGGACGGGCGCATGTACGGCCGCGGCGCCTGCGACATGAAGTCGGGCGTTGCCGCCGCTCTCATGGCCTTCGCGGCTTTGAAAGCTGCCGGCTTGCAGCCCGCAGCCGAGTTGCAGATGGCGGCCGTGATCGAGGAAGAATGCACCGGCAACGGTGCGCTCGCCGTGATGCAGGCGCTGGGCAAGCCCGATGCCTGCCTGATCCCCGAACCCGGTCAGCGCCTGTTGACGGCGGAAGTCGGCGTCGTCTGGGCTTGGGTTACCGTCACCGGCAAGCCCGTGCATGTCTCGCACAAGCTTTCCGGCATCAGCGCCATCGAGGCCGCCTTCATCGTCTCGGAAGCCTTCCGAGCCTACGAGGCGCGGATGAACGAGCCGCAGCACCGCCACCCGGCCTATGCCGGGGACAATCACCCGATCAACGTCAATTTCGGCACGATCGAGGGGGGCGAGTGGAACAGTTCGGTCGCCACCCGCGCCCGCCTTGGCATGCGCGTCGGCGTCATGCCCGGCTATTCCTGCCGCCAGACGAAGGCCGATATCGAGGCGCTGGTGGCCGATGTGGCGCGGGACCCGCGGATGGCCGGCACGGACCTGCGGGTCGAGTTCCGCGGCTTCATGGCGGATGGGGCGATCTTCCCGGAAACGCAGGGCATTTCGCAGGCGATTTCCGCCTGCCACCGCGAGGTGACGGGCGAGACGCTGCGGCCGACCGCCATGCACGCGCTGACCGATGCGCGCTTCTACCGGCTTTATCAGGACACTGAAGCGACCTGCTACGGCGCAGAGGGCGAGAACATCCACGGCATCGACGAATGGGTGGATCTCGCCAGCATCACCGAAGTCACCAAGGCGCTCGCCCTTCTCGTCGCGGGCTGGTGCGGCGTCGAAGCGGCTTAGGCAAGCCGGGCCGACGTGCCGCTTCCCACCGGGATGCGGCACGTCGATTGATCATCCCAAACGCGCCCGTTTCGGCGCGGCGGATGATAGTTGCGCGCGGACGCGGGCGATTTCGGCGCCGGTGACTCGCAGCGGCGCATAAGCGAGCGCCTCCCAGGTCAAGGTGACATCAGCGCGCGCCTGGCCGAAAGCCGGATGCAATGCCACCGCGTTCCCGGGGGCATTGGCGAAGGATGCCCGGTCCCCGGTGTCGAGGTAGCTCTCGGTCGCCAGGCCCTCGGCGTAGATCGCCGCATGAACCGGCAGTTCGACGTGGAAATACGTCACTTCGGCCGGCTTGAGTTGTGCGACGCTGGTGCCGTTGATCAGGTATTTCACCGGAATGAACACGCCTTCTGCGAATATGGCGTGGTCGGGCGAGACGCGAAGATCCCGGCTCGGCTGGCCCGGGCCAAAGGCATGGGCGCGGATGCGCACCGGGCGGATCGACTCCGGCCGGCTGTGGCGGCGGCAATTCACCGCGCGCGAGCCGATCCAGGTGATGGGCTGCGCACCGCCGTCCAGCGTGAGCACACAATCACCTTGGGCGAGGTCTTCAACCGCGACCTCGCCCCGCGTCGTCGCGATGCGCGTGCCAAGGGCAAAACAGGCGAAGACCTGATTGTTGGCGATCGTATTGCCGGTGCTGAGACCCGGATCGATCGGCAGGCCGCTATTGGGGATCGGCACGACGCCCTGCGCCCCGTATCCGATGATGTTGTTCGTGACCGTGGTGTCGCTGCTGCCAGCCGTCAGCGTGACGCCGTTGCCGTCATTGCCGCTGATGACGTCGGCCGCGCGCACGCCCTCGGCCACGGTGCCGCCGATTGTATTGCCATGCGCACTGCCGGAAACCAGAACGCCTCCCGCGCCATTGGCGAAAGCTTGGTTGCCGACGACATCGACGCCGATATTGCTGGAGAAGACCTGGTTGCCATAGGCGCCGCCAGTGATTTCGACACCATAATTCGTGTTGCCGGAAAAGGTGTTTTCCGGAATGACCGACTGCTGATCGCCACCGATGATGTTGTTATGGGCAGTGCCGTCGATCTCCAGACCGTCATTGCCGTTGCCGTAGCCATTGCTGGTGTTTGCCAGAGACGAGGTGCCATCCGTCGCCAGGCCTACGATATTGGGATCGACCGTCACGCCCGATGCATTGCCGCCAATCTCGATGCCGTCATTCACGTTGCCGGACAAGACGTTGGTTTGCAGCGTGTTGTGGCCGCCGGTGGAGGTGATCAGAATGCCGTCATTGCCGTTGGGTGCGGCGCCGCCGAAGGCGAAGAGACCACCGAAGGTGTTGAAACTGATGAAGTGGCTTGCCGTCCCCGCGACCTCGATGCCGTTGGTGCCGTTGCCAGCCGCGACGTTGCCAAGCGGGATCACACCGCCGACCTGCGTGTTGGAGGATGATCCGTCTACCAGTATGCCATCCGCCGCATTGCCCACGACAGTCGCGTTGTCCGCGCCGATGCCAAAGAAATTCGCCTGAACTGTGGTGTCGTTGGAATCGGTGATGTGCAGGCCGTTGCCGCCGTTGCCGCTGACGACGTTGTAATAGACGAAAGGATTGTCGAGCGCCGTGCAGCCGATGAGGGAGTTGTTGTTGGCATCGACGATCGCCACGCCATCACCGCCATTGCCGAGCGCGCTGTCGCCGCTCGCGGTGGTGCCGACGAAGTTGCCGCTCAGAACATTGTTCGAGGAGCCGTTGTTGATGAGGATGCCGTCCCCGGTATTGCCGGAGACGAGGTTGCCGAGGGGCGGGGTCACGATGACGGGCGGCTGTATGGTGCCCTCCGAGCCCGTCGGGTTGTTCTCGGCACCCGTGGTCGTATCGGTATAGGCGGTACCGCCGATCAGATTGTTCGAGGCGCCACCCGTGACAAGAATGCCATTGGCACCATTGGCGATGGCGGTGGTGCCGGTCGGGTCTGTGCCGACATAATTGTCGACCAGCGTATTGTCCGTGCTGCCGTCGATGACGATGCCATTGCCGGCATTGCCGGAGATGACGTTGGAAACGACACCGGAGTCAGCACTCGGGTTGGAGCCGATCGTGTTGCCCGAGGAGGTTGGCGCGATGTAGATGCCTGCCCCGGCATTGCCGTTCGCGGTGCCCGCAGTGGTCAGCCCGACATAGTCTCCGGCGATCGTCACATTGCTCGATTCGATCGTGATGCCGTTGCCGGACGCGCCGCCGACCGCGACGCCGACAAGGGACGAGCCGTCCGATCCGGCCGTGAACGTCAGGCCCGCATTGCCGTTGAAATCGATGCCGACGACGGGCGCGCCGCCAGAGGTGGCACCCGGGGCAGTCGTCGCGTCGATCGTGACGCCTTGACTGATATCGGGGAGGTCGCTCGCCAGCGTGATGGTTCCGCTGACATTGAAGACGATCGTTGATGCGGTTCCGCTCTGTCCATCTGCGGCTTGGATCGCCGCGCGCAAAGAACCCGCACCCGAATCGTTTAGATTAGTCACAGTATAAATCGTCATTCAACTACTCCCGGACGCAGCCATCACTTTTTGATCTTTGAAAGTCACCGAAGAGGCATTGCTTCGGAGGAGCATTCCAAGAAACAATCGCACGGCCGACACAGTGTCGCAACGTCCAATTTTGGTCGAATAAGTCGACTTTTGCGCAATAGTTGCCAATCGGTTGATCAATCTCGGGGCGGGATGGCGCCGATCGATGCCATGTTGCGTTGCAAGATCACGGCGTGAACCGCGGGCGTCGAATCTGGCTAGTGCGAACGATCAGGGATCGGCGAGATGGGGAAGTATTCGACCCGGAACTCGCCAGTCACGAAACCTTGTCACTGTCCTTCGGCCCGTTCGCGGCACCCGGATACGGGGCCTTCGGTGGCGATTTGTGCCGCCCCGATGATCGACAGCGCTGGCCTGTCGGTTCATTCTGGGGATCGCAACCGATCCGGCGCGGCGCCACGCCGTGCCGGGAAACCAGAACGATAGGGGGAAACCAGCGTGAAGGCGTCACAACTCGACTCCGTGGGCGCGATGGCGCTGCACACGGTTGAAAAGCCCGAGGCGGGACCTGGGGAGATTCTGGTCAAGGTTCTGGCGGCCGGGATCTGCGGCTCCGATCGGCATATGTTCAAGGGGGAATACCCGACCGCCATTCCGGTGACGCTCGGCCACGAATTCTGCGGCATCGTGGAGGCGGTCGGGCCGGCCGTCACGCGGTTCGTGGGCGGTGAGTTGGTCACCGTCGATCCAAATATCGCCTGTGGCATCTGCCCGGCCTGCCGGCGCGCGCAGCCGAACCTCTGCGCGCGTCTGGCCGCAATCGGCGTGACCCGCAACGGCGGCTTCGCCGAATATGCGGCGGTGCCGGAGGGCCAGGCATTCGTGCTCCCGCCTGGTCTCGATCCCGTTCACGGGGCGTTTTCCGAACCGCTCGCCTGCTGCCTGCATGCCATTGACAAGGCAGAGATCAGGGCAGGGGGCAGCGTCGCCATTCTGGGCGGCGGCGTGATCGGCCTGCTGATGGTGCAACTCGCGAAGCTGGAGGGGGCAGGAACGATCATCCTGATCACCCGCCAGGCGCCGCGCCGCGCGCTTGCCCTGGACCTCGGCGCGACCCATACCTTCGATCCGACCGCCTCTGACACGGTTGCCGAGGTCCGGGCGCTGACGAGCGGCGGCGCGGATGTCGTCATCGAATGCGCGGGCGTGCCGGAGACCTTCCGCACCGGTATCGCCATGACCCGGCGCGGCGGCAATTTCGTGCTCTTCGGGGTGACGCCCTCCGGGCTTGAGGTGCCGGTGACACCGTTCGATCTCCTGATCAACGAAGTCAGTCTGCGGCCCGCCTATCTCAACCCCTTCACCCATGATCGCGCGGCGGCACTCGTGGCCAGTGGCGTGCTGGAGCTCGACCGGCTGGTGACGCGGACCATCGGCCTCGAGGAGGTCGCGGACGTGATCGCGAGCGCCCCGGCGGCAGGCGAGATCAAGGTCATCGTCCGGCCGTGATTTGTGTCGGCACCGGCCCGCACCCTCATCGGGCTCCTCACTCAGCAACTTGTTGCGGGTGGCCGGGCGGAGGTGTGGGCTGGCGCCGCCTTTAGGGCCTTGCCTTATCTGAACAGCAGCAGCCGCGCCGCCGTCGCCCACATGGTCAGTGCGATGGCGGTTTCCACCAAGGCCCAGACGCGCGGACGGGCCAGTAGCGGGCGCAGCCAGGCCGCCCCCTGGCCAAGGGTGACGAAGAAGGCGAGGGAAGCGGTCATCGCGCCCAGCGCGAAGCTTGCCCGCGCGCCGGGGAACTGAGCGGACACACTCCCCAGCAGCACCACCGTATCGAGATAGACATGGGGATTCAGCCAGGTGAGGCCGAGGCACATCAGCAGCGTTCGCGGCAGGGAGGCGGCTTTGCCGTCGGCCGCTGCCAACGCACCGGGATGGCGAAGGGCGGCGACCAGGCTGCGTAGGCCGTACCAGATCAAAAACGCCGCGCCGCCATAGCGCATGACCGGCTCAAAAGCTGGCAGCGCGGCCGCAACCTGCCGGAAGGCCAAAACGCCGATCAGGATCAGAATGGCATCGGATGCCGCGCAGATCAGCGTTACCGGCCAAACGAAGCGCCCGAGCAGGCCCTGGCGCAGCACGAAAGCATTCTGCGCACCAATAGCGACGATCAGGCTGAAGCCCATGGCGAGGCCGGTGAGATAGACGGGCAGGGAGAGCATGGTGACGGCCTTTCGGCAGGATTGGTCTTGCCGCTGCCTAACCCTGCGCTCAAGCTAAGGCCAGTTAATGAATCTAAGTCATATTAAGGAAAACTGATCCGTGATCGACTATGCCGCCCTCCGCGCCGTCGCCGCCGTGGTCCGGAGCGGCAGTTTCGAACGCGCCGCCGGGCTGCTGCATGTCACTCCCTCGGCGGTCTCCCAGCGCGTCAAGGCGTTGGAGGATCGTCTCGGGTTCTTCCTCGTCCGGCGGGGCAATCCCTGTCAGGCTACCGAGAAGGGCGAATGGCTCTGCCGGCATCTGGAACAGGTCGGGCTCCTGGAGGCCGAGCTGCTGCGGCAGCTCCCCGCGCTCGGGCTGGAGGAAGGGGGCGCGCGCGTTACGCTTCATGTCGCGACCAATGCGGATAGTCTCGCCACCTGGTTCCTCCCGGCCGCCGGCGCATTTTCGGAGGAGACCGGTCATCTGCTCGACATTGCGGTGGACGACGAGGGGCAGACGGCCGATTGGCTGGCCCATGGCCGGGTCGTGGCCGCCGTTACCAGCCGGGAGAAGCCCATTCCCGGCTGCCGTCGCGTGGCGCTGGGATCGCTGCGCTATGTGGCGACCGCGAGCCCTGCCTTTCGCGACCGCTATTTCGCAGCGGGGCTGACGGAGGCGGCCTTCGCCCAGGCGCCGGTGCTGACCTATAGCCGCCATGATGCGCTGCAGGCACGCTGGCTGAAGGAAGCGCTTGGCATGCAGCCGGTCTGCCCCAGCCATTGGCTGCCCTCGACCCATGCCTTTCTCGATGGCAGCCTCGCCGGCATGGGCTGGTGCATGAACCCGGTCGCGCTGGCCGCACCGCATCTCGCCTCCAGCCGTCTGGTGGAACTGGCCCCCGGCGCGCCGCTCGACGTGCCGCTCCATTGGCAGGTCAACCGCCTCGCGGCCGACCTTCTGGCGCCCCTCACTCGCGCGGTCGAAGCCGCGGCGCGCAAGGGGTTGGTGCGAGCATAGTGGCCTCTGTCAGTCCGCCTCCACCCCCGGGGGTGGGCCGGCGGCTTCGACGGGCGCGAGAATCGGTGCGCAGGCAGCCGGGATGGTCGGCGGCTTGGCGCCCGGCGTAGGCGGTGGGGGCGGCCGCACGCTGCCGTCAGGCTCGAACCACCAGGCGAGGCTGGCGCCGCACCCGTCCCCAGCCGGGATCGGTGCCTGGTTGATACAGTCCGGCTGGCCCGGCGGGCAGGCGAAATGCAAATGCATATGCCCCCGGTGCCCCCACCACGGCCGCACTTTGTGCAGCCAGGACCGGTCGCCCGTCACCGTCTCGCACAGCTGGCGCTTGATGATCGGATTGACCAGCAGCCGGTTCAGCCCGGGCAACTGTGTCGCAAGATAGATGAGCGTCACCGTCTTGCGCGACCATTGCCGCGGATCGACCGCTATTGCGCCATAAGGCACGATGAGCGGCGGCGTCAGCCGGTCGAGCGCGCTTTCCGACAAGGCCGGCTTCGGCTGGGTGTCGAGGTAGATGTCCACATCCACGCCGCGCTGATGGGCCACATGCCCGCCCGACAGCGGGCCGCCGCGCGGGCCCGAGAGGTCGCCGACATAGAGTTCGGGCAGCCCGTCCTGCCGCGCCCAGGAGGCGAGCGTTTCGACGCCGTGCACCGTCTCCGGCGCGCCCCAGAAACTGCTGATCGGCGCGCGAATCGTGGTGAAGCCCGGCCCTTGAGACGGCAATTCGCTGGCGCCTGCGATGCAGCCGGTGCCCGCGCCGATGATGCGCAGCGGCCCGGGGGCGGGGCTCACGCCGCTTTCCCCGGCCCGTGCGGCTCCGGCCGACAGAAACAGGGAGGAGGCGAGAAGAGCGGGCAGGGCCCAGTGAAGACGCATCAGAAAACCCGGTCGAAAATCGTGATGACGTCGCCTGGGGCCAGGCGATCCTCCGGCTTTGTCAGGCCCTTATGGGTGCCGCCGACATCGGTCCTGACCACCGCTTCATAGCCCTTCACGGCGCGGTAGGTATAGCCGCCGGCGAGCGATACGGCGGCGATCACCGTCATGTCAGGCTCATAGGGGTACTGGCCCGGCCGCGCGACCTCGCCGAGAATGAAAATCGGCCGGTAGGAGGCGACCTCGACCGCGACCGACGGGTCACGGATCATGCCGCGCGCAGTCAGGCGCTGAGCAATGGCCTGAGCCAGAGCCTCCGGCGTGCGCCCGCGCACGGCGATGGTGCCTGCCAGCGGGAGGGCGATCTGCCCGTCATCCCCGATCGCATAGACGTCGCTGAGCTCCTTGTCGCCATAGACGACGACGCGCACCCGGTCGCCCGGACCCAGGTGGTAAGTGCCGCTCTGCGCTGGCGGAGGCAGTGGCGGCAGGCTGCTGCCGGCAGGCGCGCAGGTGCAGAGCGGCAGAAGAACCAACAGGACGAGCCGGGCGCGCATCGGACCTCCGCCGTCGGGGTTGCCTTGCGGCATTAACAAATTATTCCGATTGCGTATATGTTATGATATCGAATCGACATTGTCGCGAAAAAGGGTATGTCGCGTGCTGGATGACGCGGAAGGGCGTCTGCAACCGGGCAGGAACCTGCCCGGGCTGGCGGATAGGGGCGAGGGCCTGGGGCATACGCCCTCAGGCTCCGCCGCGCGCCCGGCCTTGGACTGGCTGTGGGGTGTGCTCGCCCGCCAGCTCTGGGCGATCCTGCTGCCGGCCTGCCTCGTGCCGCTCATCGGGCTTGTCGCCATTGCGCGCATGCCCACCCTCTACACCGCGACCGGTACAGTCCTTTACGAGCCCACCGGCTATGCGCCGGAGGTGCTGCAGTCGATCCTCAAAACCGATCCGACGACCGATACCGTGGTCGCGAGCCAGGCGGCGATCCTGGCGAGCCTCGGGATAGCCCAACGGGTGGCGGATGCGCTCGATCTTGCCCAGGCGCCCGGCTTTGCCCCGCCGCTCGGCCTCGGGCCCACGGCGCGGAAGGAAACGCTGGACGCTGCCGTGCTGAAGGCGATCGCGGTCGCCCCGGTCGGCGCCTCCCGCGTCTTCGCCGTTTCCTTCACCGCGCGGGACGCCGCACTCGCGGCCGCGGCCGTTAATCGGATCATGGATCTCTATCTTTCCGACCAGCTGGAAGCGAAGACAGCCGCGCTCGGTGCCGCGAATGCCTGGATGCAGCACCGTGCCAAGGCGCTGCGCGCCAAGGTGACGGCGGAGCAGTCGGCGATCGCCCGTTACCAGCAGGCGAATGGGCTCGTCGCCGGTGTGCAGGCGCGCATCGGTACGGAGCAGATTTCGGCGCTGGGCGACGAGCTGATGCGGGCCGAGAATGACCTTGCGGCGGCGCGCGCCCGCCGTGAAGTCGCCAGTGGCGGCACCGGCGGCGGATTGCCGGACGGACTGGTCTCGATGCGCCTCGCCGAAGCCGAGGCGGCGGGCAAGCTCGACGCGGCCCTCGCCCATCTCGGCCCGAACCACCCTGAGGTGCGGGCGCTGCGCGAACAGATGGCGACGCTGCAGGCGGCCGCGGGCACCGAGATGGCGGCGGTGCGCGCGGGGGTTTCGGGCGATGCCGACGCGGCGGCCGGGCGATTGCGGTCGCTCAGCCAGAACCTCATCCTGCTCAAAGCCGAGGCGGCGCGGGAAGCGGCGGCCGAAGTGCCGCTCGCCGCCATGCGCCAGGATGCGGAGGCGACGCGCAATCTTCTCCAGGCGGTGCTGAGCCGCATGGACCAGACGGCCCAGCAGGCGGCGATCCAGGCGCCGGATGCGCGCATCCTGTCCCGTGCCGAGCCGCCGACGCGGCCGTCCTCACCCAGGACCGACTTGCTGCTGGCGGCAAGCCTGCTCGCCGGCCTCGTGCTCGGCGCCACGCTTGCCTGGGCGCGGGAGGTCGGGGGCACGGGCTTCCGGACGGAGGAGGAACTGCGTGCCGTGCTCGGCCTGCCGCCGCTCGGCGCCATTCCCGAAATACGGGGTCGGGCGCAGGCCAGGCAGGCGGAGTTTCTGCGCGAGGGCGGCGCGGCGTCCGCTGCCCTCGATCAGCTGCGTGGCCGGCTGCGCCATGCCTTGGGTGATCCCCGCATCGTCGCGGTCACCTCCAGCCGGCCCGGAGAGGGCAAATCCACTCTGGCACTTGCTTTGGCCCGGCGGGCGGCGCTGGCGGGGGAGCGCGTGCTGCTGATCGACGCCGACCGCGTGCGGCCCAATCTTAGCCGCATGATGGGGGTGGCCGAGAGCGCGGGTCTCGCCGATTTGCTGCGTGGCCTCGCCCCCGGCCAGGCGCTGATCCGGCGGGACAGTCTCGCGGTGCTCGATTTCCTGCCGGCGGGCGTGGCGCCGGGGGTCGCGCCCACGCCCGGGCGGCTTGGCGCGGTACTGGATGCCACAGGGTGGCGACGGAGCTACGATCTCATCCTGATCGACGCGCCGCCGCTGCTCGCGTGCGCCGACGCGCTGATGCTGGCCGATATCGCGGACGGTATTCTTTTCTGTCTGCGCTGGCGGCGGACGCCGCGCCGGCTGGCGCTGCATGCATGCGGCCTGCTCGGCCGCCATGGTGTGCGCACCGCCGGTGCCGTGCTCACTGGCATCGTGCCGCGTGCCCGCGCACTGCGCGGCTTTCCGGAGGCCGAGATGGCGGCCGCCGCCTATGCCGACTACCGGAGAAGGTGGGCGGCGGGCGCCCGGCGACGCCCAACCAGCGACTGCGCGGCCACCGGCCCGAGGATCCCGGCGGCGAGCAGGAGCGGCGCGAAGAGGGGGAACCACCGCGCCTCCCAGGGCATGACGGTCATCAGCAGCGCCTTGGCGAGGCCGATGAAGATCGTGTTGAGCAGGTAGATGGCAAAGGCATGTGGGCAGAGCCAGTCGAGCGTTGGCGGCAGGCGCGCGGCGAGGCGCCGCACCGCCGCGTGCAGGGCCGGGATGGCGAGCGCGCTCGCGGCCAGCAGCAGCGGCGCCCGCGGAATGCGCATCAGCAGCCCTTCCGCCGCCAGCAGCAGGAGCAGGCCGAAGCCGATGGCGAAGAGGCCGAGCAGCGTGCTGTGCTGTTGGTCCAGGAAGGCGCACCAGCCCGTGTCATGCCGCTCGGTCAGGATACCCGCGAGATAGAAAGGCAGGTAGAGCAGCAGCCGGTCGGCGAAAAGCAGCGGCGGCAGTGGCAGCGGCATCACGGCCAGCGACAGCGCAAGAAGCAATACCTGTCGCTCGCCGAGGAGCGTGAACAGCGGCGGCACGCACACGGCATAGGCAAACAGCACAACGAGATACCAGACCGATTGCGCCGGGCTGTCATCCGTCCGCCACAGGAGGTTGACCAGTCCTCCCGCGAAGGAGGCGGGCGCATGATCGACATGCAGAAAGCCTTGGACCAGGCATTTGCCGGCGAGGATGGCGAGGCCGAAGAGTAAAGCGGGGCCCAGCCAGTGCCGCGCCCGGCGCTGCAGCAGGGCGGCCCAAGCCGGGCCCGAGACCGTCGCGGCGCCGGACCACCCGGCGGCGTAGCCGCTCAGATAGAACAGAAAAGGGATGTGGAAGGTGTAGAGGCTGGCGCGCAACGGCTCATACCAGGCCGCGCCCCAGCCGGGGCCTGACGGATCTTGCCGCGCCACGAGATGACCAAGGACGACGAGCAGCACGCCCAGCGTCTTGCCCCGATCTAAATCTCGTCTGCGCCATTGGCCTTCCTTCATGACATGTTAATATCGATATCGTAACGATATGGCCAGACGTCATGGTTCCTTGGGCGCCAAGGCGCGGGGAGGTGGCCCGCCGCGCGGCAATCACGTGTCTCGCCGCCATGCCGTGCCTGGCCTGGCCTGGGGCGGCCGCGCGGGCCCAACTCATCGACAGCGCCTATCCGAAGGACGTGCCGGGCTTCGATACGGCGCGCGGAGTCTCCGTCACCTCCCGCATTCAGGATGACGTCGCCTGGAGCCAGATTCCTCTCGGCGCCGGCTTGCTCCATCCGGAGGTGACGGAGAGCCTTTCCTATGACAGCGCGATCCTTGCCGGGCAGCGCCCAAGCTGGATCGTCTCGACCCGGCCCTCCGTCACCTATACCTCCGTCGATCCCGCGCGCGGTGAGGCGATCGGCGCCGTCGCCTCGGTCGATGACGAACGCTACTCCCAGGCACCCGACCAATCCTACACCGATTGGACGGCGGCGCTCGGCGGCGTCGTCGACATCGCGAATTGCAAGGTCACCGCCGGCTACGCGCATCTGGCACTCCACGAAAACGACAATGATCTCGATGCCGCGCAGTACGAGCGGCCGCTCGCCTATGCCGTCGATATCCTGCGCCTGTCGGGGGAGACGCAGCCCAGTCGCCTCTCGCTGCGGCCGAGCGCCGATCTCATGCGCTTCGCCTTTGGCGAGGCGACGATCGGCGGCGCGCCGGCACCGCAATCCTATCGGGACCGCCTGGTGGGCGACCTCGGCCTCACCCTCGACTACGGCATCATGGGCTATCGCGATCCGAACCAGTTCGAAGTCGTGATCCGCACGGGCGGTGCGCGCTATCCCAACACGACCCTCGATCAGCCGGGCCGGGATTGGGTCGGCGGCAGCATCCTCCTGGGCGTCGAGCATGATCTCGACGGTGTCTGGGGCTGGCGCGTCGCGCTCGGTGTCGGTGGCCGGGCCTATGCCAACGCTTACCAGGACCAGTTCGTGCCTCTGGCAGAGGCAGCGCTGACCTGGCAGCCTTCCGAGCGCACGACCTGGCACGGCGTGCTGTTCCGCCGGATCGAGGATGCCACGAACGAGGGCATCGGCGGTTATGTCGCGACTGTCGCCGGAATCGCCGCCGACCACGAATTGCAGCGCCACCTCATCCTGCATCTCGGTGCAGATATCGAGCGGGCGACTTATTCCGGCGGCACCCGTCAGACCATCACCAGCGGTCGCGCGGGGCTGCTCTGGCTGATGAGCCGTAATCTGCGCCTCAACGCAACTGTGATCTTGAGTGATCATCAAAACGGCGGTGCCGCTGCCGGCGATCCATCCTTCGGGGAGGATGCCGTTCTGCTCGGCATCACGGCGGGGCTGTGAGAGTTGCCGCATCCCGGCCGTTTCTTGGCCTCGGCCTGCTCGACGCAGAGCCCGAGGCGGTGGCGGCCCTGCTCGCGGCCCGGCCGGCCGGGGCCCCCTTCGCCTATCTGGTGACACCGAACGCGGATCACTTCGTGCGGCTGGCGCAAGAGCAGGCACTCCGTCCGCTCTACGAGCAGGCCGCATGGCGCACGCTCGATTCGCGCGCTGTGGCTTTGGCAGCCCGGTTGCTCGGTCTCGCATCTCCTGCGGTCGCGCCCGGCGCGGATATCCTGGCGGCTCTGCTGGAAGGCCATGTCCGGCAAGGCGACCGGCTGACGGTCATCGGCCTTTGCCTCCAGGGCGTGGCTGTTCTGCGTCTCCGTCTGCCCGGCGTGGAAATCGCGCATCATCTGCCGCCGCCGGGCCTCGCGGGCGATCCGGCGGCCTGCCGGGCAGCCGTCGCCTTCGCCCTGGCCCATCCCGCGCGCTTCACGCTGTTCGCCGTCGGCTCTCCCCTGCAGGAAAGCTTAGCGCTGTCTACGAAGTCTGCCGCGGGCGCGACCGGCGCGGGCCTGTGTATCGGGGCCGGGCTCGATTTCTGGACCGGCGTCACGCCGCGCGCACCGCGCTGGATGCGCCGGGCCGGCCTGGAATGGACATTCCGTCTTTTTCAGGATCCGGAACGCCTTTGGCGCCGATACCTGGTTGTGGACCCGGCCATTCTGCGCTTTCTGCTGGCAGAGAGATCGCAAAGCCGTGGCCGGCGGGGGGTGCGCTGGCCCGCCGGCCCCCCGGTGTAGTACAAGTTTTGCATCACCACGCTGCCACGCCTGAAAGCGTGTGGACTGATGCGGTAAACGCAACAACAAAAAGGATAGTTCGGTGGCCACTGAGAAGGCGCAGAATGTTCAGGACGTGTTTCTGAACCATGTGCGAAAGAACAAGACGCCGGTCACGGTGTTTCTGGTGAACGGGGTCAAGCTCCAGGGGATCATCACCTGGTTCGACAACTTCTCCGTGCTCCTGCGGCGGGACGGGCATACCCAGCTTGTCTACAAGCATGCGATCAGCACCGTGATGCCTGGTGCACCGATCCAGCTGTTCGACGCGGCGAAGGCTGAAGGCGCACCGGCGCGTGAGGTGTTGACGGTCCCGACGGCATGACTGAACGCGAGATCGACGGCGCGCCCACCCGGGCGGCCGTGATCCTGCCTTGGGAACGGGAGGAGGTTTCCGACAGCCGCCGTTCTGCAGAGGCGCGGCTGGCCGAGGCCATGGGCCTCACCGCCTCCATCGGCCTCGTGATTGTGCATTCGGCGATCATGCCTCTGCGCCGGCGGCGCCCCTCCGCTCTCTTGGGCGAAGGTCAGGTCGAGATGGTGCTGGCGGATCTGAAAGCCCACGAGGTCGGCCTCGTGGTGATGGATACCGCGCTCAGCCCGGTACAGCAGCGCAATCTGGAAAAGGCCTGGGGCTGCAAGGTGATCGACCGGACCGGCCTCATCCTGGACATTTTCGGGGAGCGGGCGCGCACCAAGGAAGGCGCGCTGCAGGTGGAGCTTGCCCATCTCGATTATCAGCGGTCCCGTCTCGTGCGGTCCTGGACCCATCTGGAACGCCAGCGCGGCGGCTTCGGCTTCCTCGGCGGCCCCGGCGAAACGCAGATCGAGGCGGATCGGCGCATGATTGCCGTGCGCATGGCGCGGCTCAAACGCGAGATCGAGGAGGTTCGCCGCACCCGCGGCCTGCACCGCGAGGCGCGCCGCCGCACGCCGTATCCGATCATTGCCCTCATCGGCTACACCAATGCCGGCAAGTCGACGCTCTTCAACGCGCTGACCGGCGCCTCGGTCCAGGCGGAGGATCAGCTTTTCGCGACCCTCGATCCCACCATGCGCCATATCGCGCTGCCTTCCGGGAGGCCGGCGATCCTGTCGGACACCGTGGGCTTCATCAGCGAATTGCCGACCGAACTGGTGGCCGCCTTCCGCGCGACGCTGGAAGAGGTCGCCGAGGCGGATGTGATCCTGCATGTGCGTGATATCGCCCACCCGGACACGGCGGCGCAGAAGGCGGATGTGCTCGGCGTGCTGAACGCGATGGTGCGGGACGGCAATCTCGATGCCGACTGGCCGAAGCGCACCATCGACGTGCTCAACAAGGCCGATCTTCTGGGCGGCACCGCGTCCGTGCCGGGTCAGGTGGAAGGTGGAGCCGCCGTGCCCATCTCTGCCTTGAGCGGCGAGGGGCTGGACGTGCTGCGCCAGGTCATCGACGATCGTCTGGCGAGCGCCAAGGAGATCGCTTCGTTCGAAATCCCATCCTCGGATGGGGCGAAGCTTGCTTGGCTCTACCGCCATGGCGAGGTTTTGGCTCGCGAAGACCAGGAGGAGGCGATCCGCGTGACTGTGCGTCTACTGCCCGAGGATCGGGCCCGTTTCGAGAGCCAGGGATGAGCGGCTTTTCCGAGAGCGATCTGCGCGCCCTGTGGGCGCTGATGCGCGAAGCCGCACGCCGCGAGATTCTGCCGCGCTTTCGCCAGTTCGACACCTGCGATGTCCGCACCAAATCCGGTCCCCTCGACCTTGTGACGGACGCAGACGTGGCGGCGGAGCGGCACATCACCGCCGGCATCCATCGGCTTTTCCCCGGGGCGCTGGTGGTGGGGGAGGAGGCGACGGCCGCGGATCCCACCCTCCTCGCCAAGATCGCCGGTGCCGATCTCGCCGTCGTGGTCGACCCGGTCGACGGCACGGCCAATTTCGCCGCCGGCCTGCCGCTCTTCGGCGTCATGGCGGCGGTGATCCGGAACGGCGAGATCGTGGCGAGCGTCATCCATGATCCGATCGGGGATGATGCAGCGCTTGCTGTGCGCGGCATCGGCGCTTGGATGGAGGCGCCGTCAGGCAAGCGTTTCGATCTCCGCGTGGCCGAAGCTGTACCGCTCGAGTGCATGACCGGGGCGATCAACTGGCGCTACATGAAGGAGCCGCAGCGCAGCCGGCTGCTGAGCCAATTGCCGCGCTTCGCGACCACCTGGGACTATCGCAATGCCGCACATGAATACCGGCTTCTGGCGCAGGGCTTCGCCCATGTTGCGGTCTTCGCGCGCATGATGCCCTGGGACCATGCCCCGGGCTGGCTCATCCACCGCGAGGCCGGGGGCTATTCGGCCCGGCTGGACGGCAGCCCCTATACGCCGACGGAGACCGACGGCGGGATCATCCTGGCGCCGGACCGGGACAGCTGGGACGTGGTGCGCGCGCTGATCGAGTGATGTGTTGCATCGTCAACCACGCTCGTCGAGCCACGCCCGCGCCATGACCAGATCAACCCGGAAGCGGGCGGTTTCCCGCTCCTGCATGGTCCTGTCCGGCAAGCGCAACAGATAGGAAGGGTGGACGGTCGCGACGAGGTGGCGGCCGCCCTCCCATTCCATGACACGACCGCGCTGGTCCGCGAGGCGGCCATCGAAGCCGGTCAGGCCATAAAGTGCGGTTTTGCCCATGGCGATCACCAGGCGGGGCTGCACCAGTTCCACCTCCTGGGTGAGCCACCAGCGGCACTTTTGGATTTCGCCGGCATTCGGCTTCTGGTGGATGCGCCGTTTGCCGCGCGGCTCGAACTTGAAGTGCTTGACCGCGTTGGTGACGTAGACCGTCTGCCGGTCGATCCCCGCTTCCTGCAAAACCCGATCGAGCACCTGGCCGGCCGGGCCGACAAAGGGCCGGCCGGCCAGATCCTCGGCATCGCCCGGTTGCTCGCCCACGATCATGACCGCGGCATGGTCCGGCCCTTCGCCGAACACCGTCTGCGTCGCCTGGGCATGGAGCGGGCAGCGCGTGCATCCGGCCGCTTCCCGCCGGGCGGCGGCCAGATCGTCCGAACTCATGTTTGTGTCCAGATCGGCAAGCGCCGCCTGCGTCCGCGCCTGCAGCTTCGCGTGGAACACGGGTGGTTCGCGCAGTTCCTGCTGGGACATGGCGGCGACGCGGGCAGGGGCCTGTGCAATGAGGTCGTGAACAAGAGCGGCCTCCGGTAGATTTTTCCAGTATTTCCTGGGCATCTCCGATCGCATCGCATGTGGCTTGACGCGGGCCGGATTGAAGATGGATGCGTAATAGGTCAACCACAATTGATCCGTCGCATCCGCGAGTGCCGGCTTCTTTGCCGGGTCATCAGATACGACCACGTCCCCGCTTCTGCAGGCGATGCTGCCCTGGGGCGTCAGGATCATCCAGTCCATGTCTGCGAAGCGCTGCGCAAAAAAGGGCGCCACGCGGCGAAGGATGACATGATCGGGCTCGAACCAGGCCAGAAAGCGCCTGCGCTCTGATTGGCTCTCATCCGTCACCTCGCGAAAGCGGACGAATGCCGTCATTTTGTGGCAGTCGCGCCCCACCGTTTTCTCCAGGCGCGACAGGGCGGCGATGTCGGGGTCGGCGGCAACCGAGAGCAAAGCGGGCGTCGTTTGCAGGCGCCACAACACGCGGTAGAGGAGCGCGAAACGGCCCGGGTCGCTATGGCAGAGGCAGGCCTCGGCCAGCGCCACGAAGCGCCGCGACACCCGAACCTCAGAGGCTCCGGGAGCCGGGGCAGGGGGCTCCGCCGCAAACAGGCCGGGATCGCCCGAGGTTGACCAATCGACCGCCTCTGGCGGCGTGCCGGCGGTAAGAAGAGCGCGCGCGGCGGCACGCCACTCATCGAGCTCGCCCCTGCCGATCAGGCCGATTCTTTGCATTACAGCAGCGCCAACTGTTGCCCGCGCGGCTGGACGAGTTTCACGAGATCGGCGCGATCGACCATCCGCTGACCTGTCCATCCCTCCGCCAGCAGAAAGGCGCGGGCCTTGCGCAAGGGAATGCGCAGCCGTGCCAGGTCCTCCAGTCTCAGGCGCCGGTGCGGGCGGGACGCGATGATGGCGTCTACCGCTTTCACGCCCAGCCCGGGCACGCGCAGCAACATGGCGCGCTCGGCGCGGTTCACGTCCACCGGGAAATGCGCGCGGTGAGCCAATGCCCAGGCAAGCTTGGGATCGAGGGTCAGATCGAGCATACCGTCCGGCCGGGACGCGGTGACCTCGTCGACGGCAAACCCATAATAGCGGTACAGCCAGTCGGCCTGGTACAGTCGGTGTTCGCGGGCGAGCGGCGGCCGCGCAGGTGGCAGGCGACTGGATGCGTCGGGGATCGGGCTGAAGGCCGAGTAATAGACGCGCTTCAAGCCGTAACTGCCATAAAGCCGGGCGGCCGAGGCAAGAATGCCGGCATCGTTCGTGCTGTCCGCCCCGATGATCATCTGCGTTGATTGGCCGCCGGGCGCAAAACGCTGCCGCCGCTTGGTCTGCAGGCTGGGTTCGGCCGCAGCCTCGATCCGCATCCGCACATCGCCCATGCTGCGCCGGATGCCCGCCGGTCGCTTTTCCGGCGCCAACGTGGCCAGAGAGGCATCGCTTGGCAGTTCGACATTGATGGACAGCCGATCGGCATAGAGACCGGCCTGCGCGATGAGCCCGGAGGACGCCTCAGGAATGGTTTTCAGGTGGATGTAGCCGCGGAAATTGTGCCGTTGCCGCAGGTCGCGCGCCACCTGCACAAGCTGTTCCATCGTGTGGTCGGCGGAGCGAATGATCCCTGAGGAGAGAAACAGCCCTTCGATGTAGTTCCGGCGGTAGAATTCCAGCGTCAGCCAGACGACCTCATCTGGCGTGAAACGCGCACGCTCGACATTGCTCGAGGAGCGGTTGATGCAATAGGCGCAGTCATAGACGCAGAAATTCGTGAGCAGAATTTTGAGCAGCGAGATGCAGCGGCCGTCCGGCGCATAGGAATGGCAAATGCCGCTGCCTGTCGTGGAACCGAGGCCGCTCTTGCCCGCGGACTGGCGCCGCTCGGTTCCGCTCGAGGCGCAGGAGGCGTCATATTTGGCGGCGTCCGAGAGGATTGCCAGCCGTTCCTGAAGAGACCTGGGCATCCACGTTCTATATTTGTTCACGCTCTGCAGCGCAAGCCCGGCGGGCAACACAGGCCAGTGAGGCCGCGGTTAAAACCGCCGGTTAATGGTGATGGTGATGCCGTGGGTGATCATGCGTTCCGAGGACTGGCCGTAGAGATCGCCCGTTGTCGTCACACCGGGATTGGTCGTGGTGTTGGTGAATGACGAAAAATAGCGACCGACTTGGGCGGCGGTCTCCGTGAAGCTGTAGGCGATGTCCAGGAACCAGTCATGGGTCAGGAAATAGGTGCCGCCCAGGGTGGCGCCCGCCCCCAGCACCCAGCCCGAACTCTGGAAATCCTGCGGCGCACCGGAGACGTTCACGGTCTGGCCATTGATATCGGCATAGCCGACCAGCCCGTTCAACTCGGTGGTGGCATGGGTCATGGTGCCGCCGAGGCCGAGATAGACGAAGCCCTGGCCGAGATCGTGGCCGATGAAGGGCATGGCGCCAAAGCGGCTGTCTGCCCGAACCCGGTAGCTTTGCACCACCGCCGTGCCGGTGAAGGGTTGATAACTCTGCGTCGACGCATAGGCGATGATGCCGGCTTGCGGAATGTCGACGTTTTGCACCGTCTCTTCCGCCAGCAGATCGGCGTAGGACACGCGCATTCCCCAGAGCCAGGGGCTGGTCCCGAAATGCCGGTAGTAGCCAAGGCGGATTTCGGGGGCCGTGGTCACTGGGATTGCAGGGTCAACCGAGCCCGGTCCCCAGGCGCTGCCAACCGAGACCAGCGCGTCAGCAGCGTAATTGCGCGAGGTGCCGACGGCATAAAGACTCTGATGCCCGAAATCGACCCCCTGGATGCCGAGGCCGACCCCGCCGAAGAAAGCGCTGCGTGGTGCAGCGGCCGGCGCGATCCAGCCCTGGGCGAGGCCGGGCTGGGCCAGGGCAAGGAGCGCCAGGATCAGCAGGCCAGGCCCTGCCGCACATCGGACGAGAAACGGCGGCGCGCAGTGCAACGTCCCAGGAATGGCCATGATCGCTTCCATTCAGATTCGCAAGATGCGTTTCTGCAATGAAAGATAGATCTTAAAGATGATTCTTCAACAAAGATATTTCAAATAAATGCTTAACAGCTTCTCGATCATTGCGGTGGAGTAATTCCTTGCTCGCCATAAAGGATGCGCGCGGCATGGCCAGGCGCGCCCTTGGCTGGAAGGATCAGGACCTTCACGCCAGGATGCAAGGCGCGCAGCGTGCCGGGTTCCACCGTCACGATCGGCACGCCGTGCGGCACCCGGATCTTCTGTTCCCCGCCGTCATAGGTCACGGTCATCACTTCGCCATCGGCGTGGCTGAGGTGCCCCACGGTGCCGTTGGTCATGGAACTATGCGGCAGCAAGTCCCAGGCATAATGGCCTTCGCCCGCGCCCTGCATGGAAGGCGGGAAGACAGTCACCTCGAGCGCCCGCAACGTGCCACCCCCGGCCGGCACCGTGGCGCAGCCGATATAGCTGCCCGGCTGGATCGCGGTGAGGGCGACCGGCTTTTCGCCCACGTAATGGGTGGCGTCGTCGAGGATGAACGAGACAGCCTCTCCCGTGCGGTCGTTCACCGTGATCTGGTGCGGCGAGATGGCGAGAATGCTGCCGCGGATGCGGCTTTCGGTTTGACCTGCGCAAACGGCCTGCGCCGCCGCGATACAGAAGCTCAAGGCAAGGCCGAACTGGGCGAGGGACGAATGGCGCATGGCAGGGGAAGTCCTCGGCAGAGGGGTTGCAGGGCCGGTCTCTCCCCGGATGCGACGCGTCCGGGGCACGTCTCTTCGCCTGTGGGCGCCTACCCGGCGGCAAGCGGCCCTATCGCCCTCAGCCCCCCTTTCAGCCGCGGCGGCGGGCCTCCATCCTAACCCGCGCGGCACGCCCGAACTCGCGGAAGATCGCGGTCGAAAGTGTATCCTCGCCGAAGCGCCACTCGGGATGCCACTGAATTGCAGTGGTGAAGGCCCGCGCTTCCGGATGGCGGAAGGCTTCCACCACGCCGTCCGGCGCCCGGGCTTCCACGACCAGGCCGGGGGCCAGCCGGTCCACGCCCTGCTCATGCAGGGAATTCACACGCCACCGGCTCTCGCCGCCGACCCAATCCGAGAAGAGGCCGCCCGGCTCCAGCGCCACGTCATGCACCGGCGCATATTGCTCGGCGACCGGCAGCGTCTTGTCGTAGCGATGGTCGAGCGGGCTGGTCGCCACCTCATGCAGCTTCGGATGCAGCGTGCCGCCGAAGGCGACGTTCATCTCCTGGCAACCGCGGCAAACGCCGAGCATCGGCACCCCGGCGGCGAAAGCCGCGCGGATGAGGCCGATGGACAGCGCGTCCCGGTTCGGGTCGGCCGGTAGAACCTGGTCTTCGGGCGGGCGACCATAGAGCGGCGGCGCGACGTTGGAAGGGCTGCCGGGCAGGAAGATACCGTCCACGAGGTCAAGGATCTCGGCGAAGTCGATCGGCCGGGGGGCGGGTGTGCCGTCGATGTTGGAAAGCCGGCCGGGCAGCAGGATGGGCTGCGCATCGGCGCCCACCGCCACGGCATAGATGTATTTCTCGACGACGAGATGAGCAACATGGCCGGACACCGCCGTCACGTCGCAGACAAAACCAATAACCGGCCTAGCCATGAAAGAGCATCCTTCGCGAAGTCCTGACGATCAATTAGGCGGCAGCGCGGCGGCTGCCCAGACGAGCGATTTGCAATCCAGCCGCGAGCCCATCAGGCCGCAAGCCGGCCGGAATGGGCGAGATGGCCGATGCCGGTACGGATATCCTCGGCGATCGCCAGACGCAGGGCCGCCACGTCGCCCGTCTCGATCGCGACCAGCGCGTCCAGGTGATAGTCGTGCCCGACCGCCTGAACCGGCATGTCCTCCAGCGCCGCGCGCATGAAGGGCCCCGTCTGCAGCCACACGCTCTCGATCAGCGGCAGTAGCACGCTGTCGCCCCTGGCGCCGTACATCGTGAGGTGGAACCGCATGTTTTGCTCCACCACCGTCTCGGCTGCGCCGGCCACGACGGCGGCATCGACGAGGGCGTTGATGGCGCGCAGGTCGGCCAGCCGCGCACCGTCGATCAGCGGCAGGGCGCGGGCGGCGGCTTCGGTCTCCAGCGCGGTGCGCGCCGCGAGCAGCTCGTCGAACCGCTCGGCCGTCATCACCGGCACGCGCACGCGGCGGTTGTCGAGCAAGGCGAGCGCTCGTTCGGCGACCAGCCGGCGCAGCGCCTCGCGCACCGGCATGGCACTCACCCCCATGGTCTCGGCGAGGCCGCGGATCGTCACCGCCTGGCCGGGCGGAAAGCGGCCGGACATGATGGCCTGACGCAGCGAGTGGAAGACCCATTGATGGATCGGTTCGCCGCCTTCGCGCGCGGGCATGGCCAGAGAAAATGGGTCGTCAGGCATTTCCGCCTCATTGCACATCGGGCACGCCTTCTGGCGCCCTTTGCCCGCGGGCGCCAGTGCGGATTTATTGCATAAGGCGCTTGCCTAATGTGATCACATTATGCCGTAATGCAAGCATCAAAAATCGGAGACAATCATGACGGTGCTTCCGCGCGTCGCGGTCGGTGGAAAGTCGAAGAAGTCCGAGGGCGGCGCCATCGTCGAAGCCTTCGTCGTCGATGGCAACGGCGTGCCGCGCGGAAAATGGGTTCCGGCCGAAAAGCTTTCGGACGTCAGTGACAAGGGCGTGCTCATGCCGCGCTCCGTCTTCGCGCAGGACATCTGGGGGCGGGACGCGGACGAGGCCGGCCTCGCCCACGGCACCGGCGATCCGGACGGGCTGTGCAAGCCAGTCGAGGGCTCCGTGCTGCCCATCTCCTGGCTCTCCCGCCGGGCCACGCAGGTCATGCTGCGGATGGTGGATGCCGATGGCGCGCCCTTTTTCGCCGATCCGCGGACGGTGCTGGAAAATGTGCTTGCCCGCTTCGAGAAGGCGGGCCTCACGCCCGTCGTCGCGACCGAGCTGGAATTCTACTTCATCCAGCCGGTGGAGATGGCCGGCGAGCGGCCGCGCCCCTACGGCGCCGATGCCGAAGGCTTCAAGGGCTGGCAGCAGAACGTCCTCGCGATCGATGAGCTGCATGCCTATGACGTGATCTTCGCCGATATCGCGCGCTATGCGGCGGAGCAGGGCATCCCGCTTGACGGCATGGTGCGAGAGAATGGGCCCGACCAATACGAGCTCAACGTCACCCATACCGATGACGTCGTCCGCGCCGCCGACTGGACCATCATGATGAAGCGCATCGTGAAGGGTGCTGCCCGCCGCCACGGCATGGACGCGACCTTTATGGCCAAGCCCTATGGCGGGCTCGCGGGCTGCGGCATGCATACCCATCTCAGCCTGCTCGACCGTGCCGGCGCCAATATCTTCGTCGCGGAAGGCCATGAGCCGGGCGGCAAGCTGCGCCAGGTGGTGGGCGGCATGCTGGAGACGATGAAGGACAGCATGTTGATCCTCGCCCCGCATGCCAATTCCTATCGCCGGCTGACGCCCGCCAGCCACGCGCCGACGCGCCTGACCTGGGGCATCGACAATCGCACGGCCGCCATCCGGGTGATCGAGCAGGGCCCGGCGACCCGGATCGAGCATCGCGTGGCCGGAACCGACACCAATCCCTATCTGACCCTGGCGGTCATCCTCTCGGCCGCGCTGCATGGGCTTGAGCACGCCTCCGTCCCGCCCGAGCCCTTCGCGGGCGAGCACAGCGAGTCAGGTGCCGAAGGCCTGCCCACGACTTGGGACGAGGCGCTCGGCCGTTTCGAGAGTTCGGACTTCATCGGGCGCGCGCTCGGAGAGCGTTACCGCCACATCTACGCCTCCGTGAAGCGCCAGGAAATCGAGGAATTCCGTGCCCATGTCACGGAATTCGAATATGACGCCTATCTGAGGAACGCTTGATGCAGGCGGCCCACACGCCCTCCTATTACGCGGCGACTGCGCATCCGCAGCCGGAGCGTCCCGCCCTGGTGGGGGACGTGAGCGCCGATGTCTGCATCATCGGCGCGGGCTTTTCCGGCATCTCGGCAGCACTCACGCTGGCCGAGGCCGGGTTCCGGCCCGTCGTGCTGGAAGCGAAACGCATCGGCTGGGGTGCCTCGGGCCGCAATGGCGGCCAGATCGTCAACGGCTATAGTCGCGATCTCGGCGTCATCCGCGCGCGCTATGGCGAGGATGCGGCACGCGCCCTGGGGGCCATGTCCCTCGAAGGCGGGGACATCATCCGGGACCGCATCGCCCAATACGACATCGACTGCGACTATGTGCCAGGCGGCTTCCTCGCCGCCTTCTCGGCACGCCAGATGCGCGAGCTCGACCACATGAAAAAGATCTGGGAAGGCTACGGCCACCACGAACTCGAAATGGTGGACAGCGCAATGCTGCCGGAGGTCGTTTCGAGCGAGCTTTATGTCGGCGGCCAGATCGATCATCGCGGCGGCCATATCCATCCGCTCAACCTCGTGCTGGGCGAGGCCCGCGCGGCCGAAGCCCAGGGTGCTACGATCCACGAGGACAGCCCGGTGACGGGGATCGATGATCAGGGCGCGTCCGTGCTCGTGAAGACGGTCGCCGGCTCCGTCCGCGCCGGCACCGTGCTGGTCTGCGGCAATGCCTATCTGGGCGACGCGGTGCCCAACCTCACCAACAAGATCATGCCGGTCTCGACCCAGGTGCTGACCACGGAACCCCTTGATCCCTCGCTGCTGGACCGGCTTCTGCCGCGCAATTACTGCGTCGAAGACTGCAACTACGTGCTCGATTACTATCGCCGCACGGCGGATGATCGTCTGCTTTTCGGTGGCGGCATTGTCTATGGCGGCACCGACCCCGCGAGCATCGAGGGCAAGATCCGCCCGCATCTGGAAAGGACCTTTCCGGAGTTGAAGGGTGTGGCTGTGGACTTCGCCTGGAGCGGCAATTTCGCGTTGACGATGACGCGCGTGCCCCATGTCGGCCGGCTGTCGAAGAACGTGCTTTTCAGCCATGGCGACAGCGGCCACGGTGTCACCACAACGCATCTTCTCGGCCGCCTGCTGGGAGAAGCGGTGCAGGGGAGGATGGAGCGTTTCGACGCCTTCGCGCGCCTGCCCTATCACCCCTTTCCGGGCGGCCGAGCCTTGCGCGTGCCGCTGACGGTGCTCGGCGCCTGGTGGTACGGATTGCGCGATAAGTTGGGCGTGTAGATTTACGGGAGAGAAATGCCATGCTGGATATTCCGAACGACATCGACCATCTGCGCGCCGCCGACAATGCGCATCATCTGCATCCCTTCACCGATCACAAGGCGCTGCGCGAGGGGCGCGTACGCGTCATCACCCGCGCCGAGGGCGTCTGGATCACTGATGGGGACGGGCACCGCCTGCTGGACGGCATGGCCGGTCTCTGGTGCGTCAATGTCGGCTACAGCCAGCCCTCCATCGTCGAAGCCGCCAGCCGCCAGATGGCCCAGCTTCCGTACTACAACTGCTTCTTCAGCAGCACGACACCGGCCGCTGCCGCCCTGTCCGAGCGTCTGACGGGCCTGGCTCCTGCCGGGCTGAACCATGTCTTCTACGCCTCCTCGGGCTCTGAAGCGGTGGATAGCGCGCTGCGCATCGCGCGGCAGTTCTGGAAAATCCAGGGCCGCCCGGAAAAGCGCATCATCGTCGCCCGCGAATATGGCTATCACGGCTCGACCATCGCTGGCGCCTCGGTGGGCGGCATGAAGGACATGCACCGCCAGGGCGGCGACATGCCGGACTTCGCCCAGGTCATGACGCCCTATACCTGGCGCGATGCCGGTGACCTGTCACCCGAGGAATTCGGGCTCAAGGCGGCGCAGAGCCTGGAAACTTATATCGAGGAGGTCGGCGCTGACCGCGTCGCGGCCTTCATCGGCGAGCCCATTCAGGGTGCAGGTGGCGTCATCATCCCGCCTGACAGCTACTGGCCGGAAATCCAGCGGATCTGCCGCAAGCATGACATCCTGCTGATCGCCGACGAGGTGATCTGCGGGTTCGGCCGCACCGGCGCGATGTTCGGCTCCTTCGCCTATGGCATCGAACCCGATCTGATGACGACAGCCAAGGGCATCACCTCAGGCTATGTGCCGCTTTCCGCGATCTTCGTGGGGGATCGGGTGGCCGATGTCTTCATCGAACAGGGCGGCGAATTCTACCACGGCTTCACCTATTCCGGGCATCCGGTCGCCTGCGCAGCCGCGCTCGCCAATCTCGACATCATCGAGGGCCGGAACCTGGTCGGGGCGGCAGCCACCCAAGGGGCGAGGCTGCTGTCGGGGCTGCGCTCGGCGCTGGGCGACCATCCGCTGGTGAGCGAAATCCGGGGCAGGGGGCTGATGGTCGCGCTGGAATTGGCCGAGGACCGCGCCGGCCACAAGGCCTATCCGTCATCGCGGAAGGTCGGGCCGACCTGCCGCGATTTCGCAACCGCCGCAGGTCTCGTCATGCGCGCCTGCCGGGACACCATGGTGCTTGCCCCGCCGCTGGTCATTTCGGACGAGGAAGTGGGGCTGGTGGTGGAACGCGCGGCCCGCGCCGTGGACCAGACCTGGGAGTGGCTAAAGACCAACTGAGCGAGAGGCCTTCTTTTTTTGCAGAAAAAGAAGCAAAAAGACTCTCTTCAATCAGGGGGCGGCGGCGATGGATTGGCATCTCTATTTCGGCTTCGTCGCCGTCACTTTTGTCCTCGGCTGCATTCCTGGGCCGAATGTCGCGCTGATCATGGCGAACAGCGTCTCGCACGGCGTGCGCTACGGCCTCGCGACCGTTGCCGGCACACTCTCCGCCCAGGTGATTCAGCTCATAGCCGTCGCCCTTGGGCTGACGGCTTTGCTTCAGGGCCTTGGCACCTGGTTCGCGGTCATCCGCTGGGCGGGCGTCGCCTACCTCCTCTACATCGGCATCCGCCAGTGGCGGGCGCCGGTCGTGGATCTCAGCCGCATCCAGGCAGGGCGCAAAGTGCCGCTGCGCGCCATGCTGCCGCGGGCGGCGGCGGTCTCGCTGACCAACCCGAAAGTGCTGCTCTTTTTAGGCGCGCTCTTTCCGCAATTCGTCTCCACCGCCCATCCGCTGCTGCCGCAGGTCGCCCTTCTGGCCGCGACCTTCCTCGTCATTGTCGGCATCATGGATTCCGGCTGGGCGCTGCTCGCGGGCCAGTTGCGCGGACTGCTCGGCCGCCACGGTCGTCTCCGCAACCGCGTCTCGGGCGGCATGATGATGGCCGCTGCCTGCGGTCTGGCGCTTGCGCATCGGCGGTAGAGAGAGGGCAGGTTCTGGAAATCTGGCCTGCCGCTCTTAGAAGCCGTTCACCGAGCCCGCCATGCACGCCCGTCAGCCGTGTCGGCTTCCGCCACGGCCCCTCGCAAGCTTGCTGGTACCGCGGCCGGAACTCACCCGCGTCTCCTGCCATTCCCGGATGATCAGCGCCAATCCGTCTTCGTCGACCTTCTCGGCCGCTTCGTTCGCCGGGAACCAGACCCGTCTGCGCTGGGATTTCTCTGGCCAGGTGGCGGCTTCATTGGAGACCAGGAGCGGATAAACCTCGACCTGATAGAGCCGCTCCCCTCCATCGGACAGCCTTTTGGCATAGGGATAGGCGCCAAGCAGCTTTCGCGAGGCGGTACCCTTCACGCCGGCCGCCTGAAAGGCCTCGATCTCGGCGGTCCGATGCGGATGGCGGCCTTCCGCGGGCGATCCTGTCGGGATGACCCAGCCCCGCGTCTCGCGGCTGGTGATGAGCATGATCTCGAGCCCATGTCGTCCTAGCCGATAGGGCAGGGCTGCAAACTGAAGATCCTCGGAGAGGTCGGATTTCGCCATGCCTCCCTTTGTGCAATCGGGGCGCCGATGTCCAGGGGTTTCTCAGCAGGGCATCAAACACCTGGCCCTTTATTGTTTGAAATATTTGCGGACGGGCTCTCAATGCCTCTGAGTGCTCTTGCTCAGTGCGTTTCGACCACCCGTCCGCTGCTGGCGACGATTTTCCTCGTCGCCGCCCGCATCATGCCGACGGTCATGCGCCTGTGCGTTTTGCCTGCGTGATCCAGTCTTTCGCGGCGGGCAATTCGGAAAGGCTGAAAAGCCGGAGTTCTCCGTGAACGAAAGGCTTGAAGATGGTGATCATCGTTCGCAGCCAGGCTTGGTCGGCAACCACGGCGACGTGGCTGAAATCATGCCAGTGCTTGATCCCGAACACGGTGTCGTCCCACATCGCCCCAAGCTTGAAGCCCTTAAAATCCTTTCCGATTATATAGATCATCTTGGCCGGCCCCTTGGCGATCATGGCCTCTGCCTGCGGGATCAGCGTGTCGCGATAGTCCTCGTGCGTCACCTCGCCACTGGCTTCAATCGCCATGACGTCCGGCGGCATTCCCTCGATCAGAATGAACATTGCGATCCTCTCCTTTGCGATAGAAGCGGAGCATGCGCCTCGCGGTTGCCTGTCCAGGCAACCGCCTGCGCAGGAGTTAAGCCTTCAGTCCAGCTCGGAATCTAGTCAGGTCTCCTCTTGCAGTGGTGGCGGGGTAGGTCCTGTCAGCCCCGATGTCCTCCGCGTCGCGCCGCCTCAAAGGCCGAAACCTCGGCCTCCGTCAGCGCGAGCGGCAAAGCCCGGCCCGTGTCGGCCGATTGCTCGCCCGCCGCGATCGCCGCCATCAGGGCGACCGCCTCGGCCAGCGTCACCGGGTTCGGCCCCCGGCCCCGGATCGCGTCCCGAACCGCCTCGTAATAGCGGCGGTAATCGCCATCGACCGCCGCCATCAGCTCAGGCTCGGCGCTCGCCCCGTCGATGATCGTCGCCGAATCGAGGTCGATTCCCCAATCCAGATCACCGGGAACCATACCGGCGCGCAGCTGGCTCTCCTGCACGTCGACGTTGAGCTTCACGAAGCTCGCCTCCGTGCCGTGCAGGGTGAAACGCGCCCGGCCGCCGGCGACGAGGCAACCGGCTGAGAGCAGGACATGCAGCCCGGGATAGGTCAGCAAGGCATGGAACCAGTCCGGCGCCGTATCCGCCCGGCGCTGCATAGCGGTATGCACGGTGAGGCTTTCGGGCAGTCCGAACAGCTTGAGCGCCTGATCGGCGAGATGGGAGCCGAGATCGAACCAGAGGCCGCCGCCCGGCCCCGGCCGCTCCCGCCAGCGATCTTGCACCTCCGGCCGCCAGCGGTCGATGCGGCTTTCGAATTCAACCAACCGGCCCAGCCGGCCGCTGGCCAGCGCCGCCTCCACGGTCAGGAAATCGCTGTCCAAGCGGCGGTTCTGAAAGACGGAGAGCACCCGCCCGGCTTCTTCGGCGGCGGCGGCCACGGTCCGCGCTTCAGTGAGCGAAATGGTGAAGGGCTTGTCGACGACCACATGCTTACCGGCGGCGAGGGCGGCGGTGGCGAGCGGCGCGTGGCTCGTATTGGGCGTCGCGATGACCACAAGATCGACACCGTCCGCACGGGCCGCAGCCTCGGGGTCAGCGATGACCCGGGTGCCGGGTGATGTTGCGTGGACCTCCGCCTCCGGGCGGCTCGACCCGATGACGGTGAGATCCAGCCCGGGCACCGCCCGGATCAGCGGCGCATGGAAGACGCGGCCGACATAGCCATAGCCGATGAGGGCGACGCGGATGGGGGCGGCTTCAGCCATCGGATTCTCTTCTTTCTCGTTCCGGTTCGAGGGCCTGGGGACGGAGCATGCTCCGCCCACGGAGCGGGATTTTCAACCAATGAAAACATCGGGCCGCGATGGCGGATGAGCAAAGCGGCGCCCCGTGTAAGAAAGGTGGCGTTAACCATCACAAACGGCTACGTTGGTTTCAGAAAAAACAAAAAACCGGCTTGCCATAAGGCTTTCATTGCTGAACGGTAGGCATGATCAGACCAACGGGAAACGGCAAAGATGGCTCAAGTCTCTCTCAGGACCCTCCAGAAGACCTATGACGGCAGCGACGCGCTGGCGGTCAAAGGCATCAATCTCGAAATTCAGGATGGCGAATTCGTCGTCCTCGTCGGCCCCTCTGGCTGCGGCAAATCCACAACGCTCCGCATGATCGCGGGTCTCGAGGATATTTCCGGCGGCGAGATCGACATCGGCGGCCGCGTCGTCAACGACGTGCCGCCGCGGGATCGCGACATCGCCATGGTCTTCCAGAACTACGCGCTCTACCCGCACCTGTCGGTGTACTCCAACATCGGCTTCGCGCTGGAGAACGCGAAGGTCGATAAGGCCGAACGGGACCGGCGGATCCGCGCCGCGGCCGAGACCCTCGGCCTGGGCGACCTGCTCGGGCGCAAGCCCAAGCAGCTGTCAGGCGGGCAGCGGCAGCGGGTGGCGATGGGCCGGGCGCTGGTCCGGGAGCCCTCGGTGTTCCTGATGGACGAGCCGCTGTCCAACCTGGATGCCAAGCTCCGCGTGCAGATGCGCTCGGAGGTGCTGCGGGTGCACCGGTCGCTCGGCGCGGCCACGCTGTACGTCACGCACGACCAGACCGAGGCGATGACGATGGGCGACCGGGTCGCCGTGCTGCTCGGCGGCGTGCTCCAGCAGTACGACACGCCCCGGGCGCTCTACGACCGGCCGGCCAACCTGTTCGTGGCCACGTTCATCGGCTCGCCGTCGATGAACCTGTACGAAGCGGGCCTGTCGGCGGACGGGGGTTCGGTTGCGCGGCCCACGGTGGTGCTCGGCTCCCAGCGGCTTGACCTGCCCGCCCAGGTGGCCGCGCGGGTCGCCGCCTACCAGGGCCGCAAGGTCGTCGTCGGGATCCGCCCTGAGGACCTAGTAATCCCGGACGGGGCCAGTTCCGGTTCCG
>NZ_DATJJK010000159.1:0-2043 GCF_035492295.1 Acidisoma sp.
CGGCCGGAAGGCGCCACGGTCTTCGCCTATCAAGTGCGCGACCCCGAGCGCTACGGCGTGGTGAGCTTCGATGAGGCGGGCCATGCGCTCGAAATCGTCGAAAAGCCGGCCGTGCCGAAATCCAACTGGGCAGTGACAGGCCTCTATTTTTACGACAATCGCGTGACGAAATTGGCCGAGAGCATCAAGCCCTCGCCGCGCGGGGAGTTGGAGATCACCGATCTCAACAAGCTCTATCTGGAGGAAGGTACACTGCATGTTGAGCGGCTCGGCCGTGGCGCGGCCTGGCTTGATGCCGGCATGCCGGACAGCCTGATGCAAGCCGCGACCTTCGTGCAGACCATCCAGTCCCGCCAGGGCATGCTGGTCGGCAGCCCCGAGGAAGTGGCCTTCCGGCGCGGCTTCATCGGCGTCGATGAGTTGCGGGCCCAGGCCAAGGCGCTGGGCAAGACCGAACTCGGCCGCTTCCTGAATGAACTGGCCGACGGCCACGTCTGAAAGCCCGTCTGCACATGCCGCTCGGACGGCGTTCTGGGCGCCTCTCGCCCGCCGAGCGCATGTCTAGGTCGATCCTAAGACTTCTTCGAGAGTACGGAGGCATCCATGCGCGTCGAAACGCTCGCCATCCCCGAGGTTCTGCTCATCACGCCGCCGAAATTCGGCGATGCGCGGGGCTTTTTCTCGGAGACCTTCAACGCGAAAAAGCTGCGCGAGGCGACCGGCATCGAAGGCGACTTCGTGCAGGACAATCACAGCCTCTCCGTTCAGAAGGGCGTTATTCGCGGTCTGCACTGCCAACTCGCCCCCTTCATCCAAGGTAAGCTGGTGCGCTGCGTGCGCGGCGCCATCTGGGATGTCGCGGTCGATGCCCGCGTCGGCTCGCCGAGCTTCGGCAAATGGGTCGCCGCCGAGCTTTCGGCGGAGAACTGGCAGCAACTGTGGATTCCCGGCGGCTTCGTGCATGGCTTCTGCACGCTCGAACCGAACACCGAGGTCGTCTACAAAGTGACCGGCGATTACGACAAGGCGAGCGAGGCGGGCGTGATCTGGAACGATCCGGACCTGGCACTACCCTGGCCGGTCGATCCGTCCGAGGTCGTGCTGTCGGACAAGGACAAGCTCCTGCCGCGACTCCGCGATGCCGGCACGCTCTTCACCTATTAGGGATAGGACGCGCATGATGATCGGCCCCATCCTCGTTACCGGCGGCCAGGGCCAGGTGGCGCAAGCCCTCGCCCGCCTCGCACCCGCGCGGAACATGGAGGTGGTGGTCTTCGGCCGCCCGGAATTCGATTTCGACCGCCCCGAGACTGTGCAGGCGGCCTTCGCGAGCCGGAGATGGGCCGCCGTCGTGAATGCCGCCGCCTATACGGCGGTGGATGCGGCGGAAGCGGACGAGGCCGGGGCCGCGCGCGCGAACCGGGACGGGCCGGCCCTGCTCGCCGCCCTGTCCGCCCGGGCCGGTATTCCCTTCATCCATATTTCCACGGATTACGTTTTCGCCGGAGACAAGGGGGCGCCCTATCTGGAGAGCGACGCCACCAACCCGACCGGCGCCTATGGCCGCACCAAGCGGGACGGCGAGGAAGCAGTGATGCAGGCCGGCGGCGCGTCGGTGATCCTGCGCACCGCCTGGGTCTATTCCGACACCGGCAAGAACTTCGTGAAAACCATGCTGGCGGCGGGCGCGAAACTGCCGAAACTGCGCGTGGTGGCGGACCAGATCGGCAGCCCGACGGCGGCCGCCGACCTCGCCACCGCCATCCTCGACATTATCGCCCGCATCGAAGAAGGCGGTTGGAAGCCTGCCTATGCCGGAATCTTCCATGCGACCGGGTCGGGCGAGACGAGCTGGCACGGACTGGCGATCGCGACCTTCGAGGAAGCGCAGCGCCACGGCGGCCCCTTCCCCGAGGTCGAAGCCATCGCAACCGCCGACTGGCCGACACCCGCGAAGCGCCCGGCCGATTCCCGCCTGGACAACACCAAGCTGCGCGAGACCTTTGGCGTGACGCTGCCCGATTGGCGCGCGAGCCTGGCCCG
>NZ_DATJJK010000160.1:0-35605 GCF_035492295.1 Acidisoma sp.
GCCGCCCTTGAAATTCTGCACGGCAATGATCGAGACCGGATCCTCCGCGCCGCGCCAGGGTCGGGTGCCGAAAACCTCCCGCATTTGGTTGACCTCGGCGAGCGTATAGCCCACCCGGCGGCCAGACTGGGTGCGCTCCACGGCGGGAATACGCCCGTCCTTCTCTGCCTCACGGATGGCGGCGGTCGTGCGCCCGACGAGTTCGGCCACGCGCGTAATGGGGAAGCGTGGCGAATGGCGGGCGCCATTGTCCCGCAGGGCCTGGTCGCGCAGCCCTTCCAGCACGGACAGGCAGCGGCCGTAAATATCGCCCACTGCGCGCAGGGTTGCCGATTGTTGCCTGGTTTCTTGCATCGAGTCGCTCTCCACGGACGCGGAAAGCAGGGTAGGTCCGGGCTAGCGCTTGCGCAAGAGAAAGCCCACCGCCTTGATTATCGCAAATATGGCCGGTCGGGCTTTTCGGCTCGGTCTCGGCAGAGCCCTCTTGCAGACCTGCAAAATCCGCGCAACCTCTTGAAGCGCCGACAGAAATCGTCAACCCGTCAGAGGAGGAGGGACCGGATGCAAACGAATTGTCCGCGCTGCGGCGTCTCCCTGGTCTGCAATCCGGCGGGTGCCTGCTGGTGCAAGCAGGCGCGTCCCATAGTAGCGGTGCCCGCCGATCCTGCAGCCCGCTGTCTCTGCGCCACCTGTCTCGCCAAGCTGCTGCATCAGGCAGAGCTTGATGCCGGCTCCGAAACCCCAACCGGGGCGTGAGCGGACGGCAGGGCAGGGCAGGGCAGGGGCCTCTGTCACCGGAAGTCCTTGGCCGCACCCGCTACCTGCCCTATATTTTGCCTCGAACCAGGGCAAATTGACGGGCATCCCATGTCGGACATGACCAGCTTCCTGCAGGATACGGCAACGCCGGACGGCCTCATCGCGGCCGACCGCCTTTCCTCCATGCTGCATATCACGCGGGCGGAACTCGCGGTCACCCTCGGCCTGTCGCGGGATGCGGTCGCCAAGGCAACCCGCGCCGCCGCACCCGCCACCCAGTCGCGCCTGCGGGACATCGTCGAAATCCTCAACCGCGTGCGGCCCTGGGCGGGCTCACCGCAACAGGCCTTCGCCTGGTACCGCTCACAGCCGCTGCCCTCCTTCGGGGACCAGACGGCCGAGGCCCTGGTCAAGGAAGGCCGGGCCGAAGCGGTGAAGCGCTATCTCGATCGGGTCGCGGTCGGCGGCTACGCGTGAGGTTTCGCGGCTTGGTCTATCGTGCCCATCATCCGCGTTGGGCCTTTTCGCCGCTGTCGGGCGAGGGCGCGGCCCGGCACGGCGGCCGCTTCAATCCGCCGGGCATGCCGGCGCTCTACACGGCACGACGAATGCAGACAGCCTGGGCGGAAGCGCAGCAGGCCTTCCCCTTCAAGGCACAGCCGATGACCCTCTGCGCCTATGACGTCGATTGCACGGATGTGCTCGATCTCACCGACCCGGGGGAGCGGCGGGCGCAGGGTACCGACGGCACAAGCCTCGCCTGTCCCTGGGAAGATCTCGCGAGCCGCGGGCGGCAGCCACCCTCCTGGGAGCTCGCGCAGCGCCTGCGCGCGGCAGGCATCGCCGCGATCATCGTGCCGAGCTTCGCCGCCGGCGCCACGGAGGAGGATGTGAACATGGTCTTCTGGGACTGGGGCCCCGATCTACCGCATCTGCTGCGGGTGATCGATGACGAGGGGCGGCTGCCACGGGATGACCGGTCCTGGGGCGGGAAGGCGTGAGGCCGAGTCGCCTCGGGCGCCGTCAACGCCCGGCAAGGGACTCGGACCGTGGCGTGGACTTTACTGGGTGCTGTCCACAGGGAGCGTGGGGACTTTACTGGGGAAGGCTCGTGGACTCTTCTGGGAGGCCGAAATTCGGAAAATCAGACGAATCAAGGAGCTAGGCAGATCCATCCCGAGGACTTTACTGGTGACAGTACAAGTACAAAAAACCAAATAACTCCTTCAAATAGCTTGCCCCACTAAAGTCCACGGTGACATACCGCCCGAAATCGGACAATCTTGATCCATGGGAAAAGTTCACGACATTCTCGAGGCGAAAGGCAAGCAGGGTGCCCTGCTGGCCGATTTCGAGCGTGTCGTGGTGGAAGCCGCCGCCCAGTATCTGGGTGACGAAGAAAACAGTATCGGCTTTCTCTATTCAGGCTGGTGCCAGGCAGCCCTTCCGCACCGCAAGCTCCCCAATGAAGCCGGCTGGCAGATCGAGAGCGAGCGCATGGCGCTCGTCGTCGAACCTGGCATGCGGCCCATGCCCGGCGGCAAGCCTGAGGCCATCGGCGTCCCCTATGGCAGCCGGGCCCGCCTCATCATGATCTACCTGCAGAGCGAGGCCATCCGGACGCAATCGCGCGAAATCCTGCTCGGCCGCTCGCTCCGGGAATGGCTCACGAAGATGGGCATTCCCGTCGGTGGCAAAAGCCTGCGCGATGTGCGGGATCAGTGCGAGCGGATCAGCCGTTGCCGCCTCAGCCTCACCGTCCGCCAAGGCAGCCGCATCGGCATGACCAACCAGAACGTCGTCGATACCGCGATGTTCCTGGATGGAACGGAGCCCGGGCAGGGCAGCCTCTTCGTCGAAACTGCCCGTCTGTCGGAAGGCTTCTATGAGCAGTTGCAGCGTCACCCGGTGCCGCTTCAGGATGCGGCGATCCGGGCCATCGCCAATAACTCCATGGCGCTCGACGTCTATGCCTGGCTCGCCTACCGGTTGCATTCGCTGGACAAGCCGCGAACGATTTCCTGGAAGGCGATCAAGGCGCAGTTCGGCGCCGGCTATGCCCGCATGGACCATTTCAAGATGAATTTCCGGCCGACCCTGGCGCTCGCCCTCGCGGTCTATCCGGATGCGCGGGTGGGAGAGGACGACAAGGGCGCCGGCCTCGTGCTGCATCCTTCGCGCCCCCCGGTGCCCAGCCGCCTCGTCTCCATCCCGGGCAAGTAGCACCCAGTAAAGTCCACGGACGGGGAGGGGTGCCCCAGTAAAGTCCACGCGGCCCGGGCGATCCCAGTAAAGTCCACTCCGAAAGCGGCCTCACCGCGCCGTCGAATGCCAGATCGGGATTTTGCGGACCGACCCCGCCAGATATTCCTCGTAGAGCGCATCCATCCTGGTCAGCAGAAACTCCCCGAAATCCGCCGCGACCGCCTTGTCGATGGCGAGGGTGAAGGTTTGGTCGCCCCGGGTCACGCTCGCGACCGCTTGGCCGTTGCGGGCGCGCCATTCCCGCGGAACCGGCTTGGGCGCGGCCAGTGTCCGCTCCCTGCGGGTCAGATGCCGGTAGAGCATTTCGAAACGCCGGTCCGAAGCGGCGCCTATGAAATCAGGACACTCCAGCAGCGGATCGACCGGCCGTGCCACCGCCTGCGCGGCATAGGCGCGCGACAGATCGAGCCAGCGGTCCCGCCCGGCAGCAGGCGCCGGGCCCACCGCCTCCACGATATCGCTCGGCAGACGGTTCACCACCGAGATCAGGCGGGAGAGGGCGGTCTTGTCGATCGACAGCGCCTGCATGATCGTCGCGCGATCGTGCCCGGCATCCTCCAGCGCCTGCGCGAAGCGCCCACGCTCGATAAAGGAGAGATCGGCGCGCGCGCTGTTCTCCTGGCCTTGCGCAATGACGAGATCGCGGTCCGACAGCGGCTTGACGATGGTCCGCACCGGGCGGCCCAGCTCGGCGGCAGCCCGCAGGCGGCGATGGCCGAAAGCGACTTGGTAGCGCCCTTGCTCGGCCGGATGCGGGCGGACAAGGATCGGACTGTCCTGGCCCTTTTGGCCGATGCTGTCGCGCAGCCTGCGATAGCTCTCGTCCACGGGCTCCATCCGGTCGGCGATGGGCGAGCGCTCGATGGCTGCGGGGTCTAGCTCCAGGATCACTTCGCCGGCGGCAGGGTCCTCGGTCGCTGCAGGGGCGGGAGAACGCGGCTCTGGCCTGGCCCCGGTCGGGGGGCTCTCCCTCTCGGTCAGGCCCGCGGGCAAAGTCCTACGCGCCATCAGCATCTCCCCCAAGGTTGCATGGATTACGCTCCCGATTTCGCCCGTGACCGGAACGGCAATCCTTCTGTATCGGGAATAGCCCATTCGGTTGCAATTCGAAACGGAATTTCAGGGACATTTAAAGGCGGCGCGCCGGTCTCAGCAGCCACGTCCTCATTGGCCGCCCGGGCAAAAGTTGACAGCCGGCAACTCGTCGCAAAACGGACCTATCTGGCTTGGAGGCGTGGACTTTACTGGGTCCGGCCTACCTCGACATAGCCGCGCCGACGCTTCGCGGCCGCCAGCCGGTCGAGCGCCGCTGCTGCCGCCTGACGATCGGCGAAGACCTCCCGCCGCTCCCGACCGTCGGTGCCGATACGCCCCCAGGTCCGCAGCAGGAGCACAGTGCCAAAGAGATCGCTGATGACCTCCATGCGGTAGAAGCGCCGTTCGCGACGCTCCGGCCGGATGCGGCGAAGGGACAGGGCCATCGGTGGATCTCCCGGCACGCGGCCGGTCTAACCGCGGCGGCAGCCTAGCGGCTGCGCCCGGCGCCCAGGCGAGTCGATTGGGAATCGCTGCGATTCCGGAACCGCATGCCTAGAGGCTGTAGCCGGGCAGGCCGAAGGCCTGCTGGAAGTAGCTTCGGAAGGCCTGCATGGCCGGCGAGAAGATGGCATTCGCCCGCCAGGCGAGGCCCACATCCATCGGCGGCACAGGGTCTTGCACGGTGATGGTCTCGATCCGCCGCCCCTCGAGGGACCAGGGCCGATGCACCATATCGGAGAGGATGGCGACGCCGAGCCCGTTGGCCACCATTGAGCGCACGGCTTCGACCGAGGAGGTCCGGAGCAGGACCCGCGGCTGATGCGGCGTGTTGCTCCAGTATTTCAGGGAGGAATGGGCGGCCTCATCGACCGTCAGCATGATATAGGGCTCGCGCGCGATATCACGGAGGCCGACGCTGTCGAGCCGCAGCAGGCCGTGTTGCGCGGGCACCCACAGGCGCCGTACCGAGCTGATCAGGGTCTCGGTCGTGAGCATCGGATTGGTGATGTTGGAGGTTAGAAGCACCGAAATATCGTACTCGTTGGCGAGCAGACCTTCCTCGATCGATTCTCGATTGAGTTCGTGCAGATGGATGCGAATGCGCGGGAAGATTCGCCTGATCCGCTCGATATGCAGCGGCAGGAAGTAGCCGATCACGGTATAAGTGGCGGCGACGGACAGCTCCCCCTCGACATCGCCGACGAGAAGATTGAGATGCGTTGCCTCGTCGACCTTGGCCAGGATCTCATAGGCATGGGAGAGGAACTGCCGCCCGGCGGTGGTGAGCTCCATGCCCTGGGCGCTGCGGCTGAAGAGCGACGCGCCGACCGTGCGCTCCAACTCCTTGATCGCCGAAGTGACCGCCGACTGCGAGATCGCGAGGTCGATTGCGGCGTGGGAGACCTGGCCGCACTCTGCGGTTGCCACGAAGTAGCGCAACTGGCGTAAACTGAGACTCACGATCGCTTTTCCTCGCCGGATTGCTCGGGCATTTTCACTATATCTTAGGCAATACTTGCTCGATTGTTGAGCAAATCCGACACAAGCGACGCTTAGGCCGTTGTTTCGAAAGAAAACTTGGAAACGACAGGGGTATCGAATAAATTGATATTGCTCCGACGAAAATCATATTTTTCATGTAACCGGATTGTCAATAAGGTTCGCTCGTCAACCCCGGACAAGCCTCGCATGGGAGTTTTTGCGTGAAGCAGGTCGTCGACATCAATTGCGACATGGGTGAGGCTTTCGGCCGCTGGCGTATCGGCGATACGCGCGACGAGATCCTGATTCCCCTTATCAGCTCGGCCAATATCGCGACCGGATTCCATGCCGGTGACCCCAATCTGATGGACGAGATCGTGCGTCTCGCGACCGACCATGGCGTCGGGATCGGGGCGCATCCAGGCTATAACGATCTTCAGGGATTCGGACGCAGGCGGATCGACGGGTCGGCGAAGGAAATCGTCAACGACATCGTCTATCAGGTCGGTGCCTTGCGGGAGTTTGCGCGGCGCCACGGGGCCTTTCTGCAGCATGTGAAGCCGCATGGCGCGCTGTACATGGAGATGGCGGCGAGCGCGGAACTGTCGCAGCTTTTCATCCAGTATATGCGGGTTGTCGCGCCGAGCGTTCTCGTCTTCTGCCTGGCGGGAACGGCCACCGCCATCGCGGCCCAGGAGGCCGGGCATCCGATTGCGCGGGAATTCTATGCCGATCGGGACTATGAAGACAGCGGCTTGATTGTTTTCACCCGCGATGTCGGGCGACCGGACCCGAAGACGATCGCCCGCAAGGTCCTCCGCGCCTGCACGGAAGGCAAGGTGCGCAGCGTGTCGGGCAACGATATCGACGTGGCTTTCGAGACCATCTGTTTTCATTCGGATACGATCGGTGCCGCGGAGATCGCTCAGCAGATGCGGGACATGCTGATCGCGGAGGGCATTCGCATCGCCCCCGTTTCCGAGATCCTGAAAGATGAGACCGCAAGGAGGCCGCATGACCAAGCGTGAAATCCGTTCCTCGCTACCCGGCACCTTCTACCGTGCCTCGTCGCCGGACGTGCCGCCGTTCAAAGCCGACGGTGACGCGGTGGTGGCGGCCGACACCATCGGCCTCGTCGAGGTGATGAAGACCTTCGTCGCCATCGCGGCCGGAACCGACGGCGCCAACATCCGCTTCCTCGTCGAAAACGAGGAGCCAGTGATGGCGGGGCAGGTGATTGCGGAGGTCGAGGAATGACGATCCGCTCCGTCCTCATCGCCAATCGCGGTGAGATCGCGGTCCGCATCATCCGTGCAGCACAGGCGCTTGGGATCAGGACCGTTCAGGTCTACAGCGCCGCCGACGCGGATATGCTGGCGGTTCGGCTGGCGGATGAGGCGATCAATATCGGATCACCGGCGCCCAAGAAATCCTATCTTAACGGTGCCGCCATCGTGGCGGCGGCCCGCGCGGCGGGCGTCGATGCCGTGCATCCCGGCTACGGCTTTCTCTCCGAGAACGGCGATTTCGCCGATGCGGTGGAAGCGGCGGGCATGATCTTCATCGGCCCAAGCGGAGACGCCATTCGCCTGCTCGGCGACAAGGTACAGGCCCGGGCGGTTGCGGCCCGCGCCGGCGTGCCGACGGTGCCTGGCAGCGACGGGCGCATAGAGGATCTGGCGGCGGCCCGGGCAGTGATTGCCCGGACCGGCTTTCCCGTCATGATCAAGGCGGCGGCCGGTGGCGGCGGCCGCGGCATCCGCATCGCCCATTCCGAGGCCGAGTTCGAGCAGCAATTCCCTCTCGCCACCGCCGAGGCTCTGGCAGCCTTCGGCGACGGGGGCCTGTATCTTGAGAAAGTCGTGACCCGCGCGCGGCATGTCGAGGTGCAAATCTTCGGAGACGGCGACAGGGTGGTTCATTTCTTCGAACGGGAATGCTCGCTGCAGCGCCGGCGACAGAAGGTTTGGGAGGAGGCGCCCGCCGCCCGCCTGCCGGAGGCGGTGCGGACCCGCCTTTGCGCGAGCGCCGTGGCCCTCGCCGAGACCGTGCAATACCGGGGAGCCGGCACCGTCGAATTTCTCTATGACGAGACGACGCAGGACTTCTATTTCATCGAGGTCAATACCCGCATTCAGGTCGAGCATCCGGTGACCGAGATGATCACCGGCTTCGATCTCATGCAGGAGATGTTCAGGGTGGCGGGCGGGGCCCCTCTGTCCCTCCGTCAGGATCAGATCGTACGGCGCGGCCACGCGATCGAATGCCGGATCAACGCCGAGGATCCGTCGCGTGACTTCATGCCGGCTCCGGGGACGGTGACACGGCTGCGCGTGCCGGAAGGGGAGGGCATTCGTTTCGACACCATGCTCTACGAGGGCTATACCGTGCCGCCCTTCTACGATTCCCTGCTCGGCAAGCTCATCGTCTGGGCGGAGACCCGTGAGGCTTGCCTGGACACGCTCACCACCGCCCTGCAGGGGCTGGTGATCGACGGGGTGCCGACCACGATTCCGCTGCATCTGGCGCTCGCTGGAAACGCAGCCGTCCGCGCCAGCGATGTCCATACACGCTTTCTCGAAACCTGGCTGGAGACGGATGCCATCCTGCATTCCGATGACAGAGCGGAGGTTGCGTAATGGCGGCTCGATATAGTTTTGGCGGCGACGAGCATCTCTTCGTCGAGTGCAGCGAGGAGATGTCGCTCGCGGCCTTCTTTCAAAGCCTCTCGATCAGCCGGGGCGTGCGCGACAGCGGTATCCGCGGCGTGACCGAGATCTGCCCGGCCAATGCCTCGCTGCAGGTCAAGTTCGATCCGGATGTGATCAAGCCCGAAGATCTGTTGCAGGAGGTGCGGGCGATTGAAACCGCGGCCGCCCAGGCCGAGCCCGTGATCAGCACACGCATCGTCGAGATCCCCGTTTTCTACAACGACCCCTGGACCCATGAGACGCTGATGCGCTTCCGCGAGCGGCACCAGGAGCCGGGCGGCACTGATCTCGACTATGCCGCGCGCATCAACGGCTACGGCGCGGTTGACGACTTCATCGCGGCCCATGCCGGCTCGCCCTGGTTCGTCTCGATGGTCGGGTTCGTGGCGGGCTTGCCCTTCATGTATCAGATGGTGGACCGGCCGCGGCAGCTTGAGGTGCCAAAATATCTGCGCCCGCGCACCGATACGCCGAAACTGACCGTCGGCCATGGCGGCTGTTTCGGTTGCATCTATTCCGTGCGCGGGGCCGGTGGCTACCAGATGTTCGGCATTACGCCGATGCCGATTTTCGACCCGGCCCAGAAGACAAGCTACCTGCGCGATTTCATGGTCTTCTTCCGGCCGGGAGATATCGTGAAATTCAAGGCGATCGGCCGCGACGCTTATGATCAGGCGGTGGAGGAGGTCGAGCGTGGAACTTTTGCGCCGCCAATTCGCGAGGTGACGTTCGACCTACGCGAATTCCAGCAGGATATCGCGGGCTACAACGCAAAGCTGCAGGGGCTGCTCCATGACCATTAAGGTGTTGCATCAGGGCCTTGCGACGAGCGTTCAGGACCTCGGCAGGCCGGGCTATTTTCATCTCGGCATTCCGATGGGCGGTGCGATGGACCGCTACGCCCTGCGCGCCGCCAATCGCCTGGTGGGGAATGACGAGGGCGCGGCCGGCCTGGAAGCGGTTTTCATGGGGCCGAAGCTTGAGTTTCAGCGCGATGCCCTGGTGGCGGTTACGGGCGCCGAGATGCCGGTGCGGATTGACGGGCAGGAGCAGCCGGGCTGGACTGCCCTGCCGGTGAAAGCCGGGCAGGTGCTGAGCTTCGACTTTCTGAAATCGGGGGCGCGCATCTACATCGCGGTCTCGGGCGGCATCGACGTGCCGGAAGTGCTTGGCAGCCGTTCCACTTATGCGATCGGCGCCATGGGCGGCGTTGCGGGAAGGGCGATCCAGCTCGGCGACACACTGCCCCTCGGCGCGGCTGGAGCGGCCGCACCCGGCCGCACGGTGCCGGAGGCGTTGCGGCGTCTTCCCGGTACTCCGGCGGAGCTTCGCGTTCTTCCCGGCCTCTACTGGCACCGTCTTACCGCAGAGGCGCAGGCGAGTTTCTTTGCGGATGAGTGGAAGGTGGCGCCCGAGGCCGACCGCATGGGCTACCGTTTTCGTGGCGGCCGCAAGTTGGACTTCGTTCAACGGGACCAGCCCTTCGGCGCCGGGTCCGATCCCTCGAACATCGTGGACAGCTGTTACCCCTATGGCTCCATTCAGGTGCCCGGCGGCACGGAGCCCATCATCCTGCATCGCGATGCGGTGTCGGGCGGCGGCTACTTCATGCTCGGCACCGTGATTTCCGCCGACATGGACTTGATCGGACAACTGCAACCGCACACGCGGACGCGCTTCATCGAAGTTACGATGGAGCAGGCACTTGCCGCGCGGCATGAACGTGCATCGCTTCTGGAGACGCTACGCGCCCATCTCAACTGACACTTTGACCCAAGGAGACCAGATCTTGAAGAAGATTGCGACATCACTGGCGCTTTCGGCCGCTCTGGCAATGGGCTTTGCCGCTCGGGCCGAGGCCGGAAGCTGGTACCCCTATCCCGCGCAGAAGATCATGCCGCCCTTCGCGGCCGACGGCAAGCCGGTGGATTTCGACTACAGCCCGCTGGCCAAGGCCGACAAGGAGTGGAACATCTGCGTCTCCTTCCCGCATATGAAGGACGCCTACTGGCTCGGCGTCGACTATGGCGTGGTTGAAGAGGCAAAGGATCTGGGCGTGAAGCTCCATGTCGTGGAGGCCGGCGGCTATACCCAGCTTGCCCGGCAGATCTCGCAGATCGAGGACTGCGTGGCCGGCGGCGCCCAGGCCGTCATCATCGGTGCCATCTCCTATGACGGGCTCAATAATCTCGTCGGCGAGATCACCAAGAAGGGCGTTCCGGTGATCGACCTCGTCAATGGCATGTCCTCCCCCGACGTGACCGCGAAATCGCTGGTCTCCTTCTATACCATGGGGCAGGAGGCGGGCGCCTATCTCGCCAAGGCGCATCCTGCGGGCAGCGCCGCCGTCAAGGTCGGCTGGTTCCCGGGGCCGGCCGGCGCCGGCTGGGTGGAAGCGGCGAACAAGGGCTTCATGGACGCGGTGAAGGGATCGGCTATTCAGGTGCTCGGTCCGAAATACGGCGATACGGGCAAGGAGGTGCAGCTTCAGCTCGTCGAGAACCTGCTGCAGGCGGAGCCGGATATCCAGTATGTCGTGGGCACCGCGCCGACCGCGGAGGCTTCTCAGAGCCTGATCCGGGAACGCGGACTGGTGGGCAAGGTCCATCTCATGTCCTTCTACCTGACGCCCGGGGTCTATGATGGCATCAAGCGCGGCTTCATCATGGGCTCGCCCGCCGATTCCATGGTGATCCAGGGCCGCATCGCCGTCGATCAGGCGGTGCGGAAGCTGGAAGACAAGCCCTTCGTCAAGCATGTCGGGCCCAAGATCTTCATGCTCGACAGCAGCAATATCAAGACGGTGTCGCAGGCCGATATCCTGCCGCCCGATAGCTTCAAGCCGGTCTTTACCGTCAACTGATGGGTGTCACCTCAGTCGGGAGAGCAGAGCGATGACAGAGCGCAAGGTCCCGCTCGTTGCCATGTCCCAGGTCACGCGGCGCTTCCCTGGCGTCCTTGCGCTGGACCATGTCGATTTCGAACTGCTGGCCGGCGAGGTGCATGTCCTGTTCGGTGAGAATGGCGCCGGAAAGTCGACGCTGATCTCGATCCTGTCGGGCGTCTATCCGCCGAGTTCGGGGCGCATGACGATCGACGGCGAGGCGGTTGCCTTCTCCTCGGTCTCCGACGCCAGGGAGCGCGGCATCGCCGCGGTCTTCCAGGAGTTCTCCCTGGTGCCGACCTTGAGTGTTGCCAAGAACATCTTCCTGGGCAGCGAGCCCATGGCGGGCCCCTTCATCGACCACGCCCGGATGGAGCGGGAGGCACGGGCGCTGTTCGAGCGCCTGCGCTTCGATATCGACGTGCGGGCGACCGTGGGTTCTCTGTCGCGCGCGCAACAGCAGATGACGGAACTGGCCAAGGCGGTGCATGCCGAGGCGCGCATTCTCATCCTCGATGAGCCGACCGCGTCGCTCACCGAGCATGAGACGGCGACGCTGTTTCGCATCGTGGGCGAAGCCCGCGCCCGGGGTGTGGGCATCGTCTATATCTCGCACCGCATCCAGGAATTCGCCCAGATTGCCGATCGGGTGACCGTGCTGCGCGACGGGCGGCACATCGGAACCGTGCCGATCGCGGAGGCAACCCACAAACGGCTGGTGGAAATGATGACCGGCCGCGCGAGCGGCGACATCTATCCGGCGATCCGGCGCCCCGAGGCGCCGGTGACGGTTATGGCGTTGAGGGGACTTTCAGCCGGCACCCTGCGCGATATCGACATCGAGATCCGCGCGGGCGAGGTTTTGAGCGTCGCCGGCCTCGTCGGCAGCGGCAAGTCCCGCGCCTTTCGGGTGGCGCTCGGACTGCTGCCGATCTCGGGCGGCCGGGTCATGCTGCGGAACCGTGACGTCACGGGCTGGCCCACGCGCAAGCTGCTGCGGGAGGGCGTTTTCTATCTGCCGCCCGATCGCAAGGCCGAGGGTTTGATGCTGAGTGCGACGGCGCGGCAGAACCTCAACCTCGGGCTTCTGTTCCGCAGCGACGTGTCTGGCGCAGGGGGACTTTCCCGCAGCCGGATGCGGGTTCTGACCGACGGGATTGCCCGCCAGGTGGATCTGACCGAGGCCTTCATGGAGCGCCTCACCGGCAATCTCTCGGGTGGCAATCAACAGAAGGCCCTGTTCGGAAAAGGCTTCGGACAGGACTATGACATCTATATTTTCGACGAGCCGACGGTCGGCGTCGATATCGGCACGCGCGCGGTTCTCTACCGGCTCATCCGGGACATCGCCGAGGCGGGCAAGGCCGTGGTCGTGATCTCCTCGGACCTGCCGGAAGCGATGAACCTCGCGCACCGGCTTGTGGTTTTCGCCAATGGCCGGGTTTCGGCCGAACTGACCGGCGATGCGATCAACGAAAGCACTGTGTTGAAGGCATTTTTTGCGATGGACGAGGTGGCGGCATGACGGTGCGGGCGCAGGCCTTGGGGGAGGCGGGGCGGCCGGCGGCTTCCCCCTTGCGGATCGTGACGCTGCTCTTTCTGCGTGCCGGCGTGCTGCCCTTCTTTCTGGTGGCCGCACTCGTCATCTTCAGCATCGCCGCGCCGCATTTCTGCACCGTGCAGAATCTGACCGATGTCGCCCGCCAGTCCGTCTACCTGGTGCTGGTCTCGCTCGGCCAGATGCTGGTGCTGATCACCGGCGGCTTCGATCTCTCGGTCGGAACCGCCATCGCGCTGACCTCGGTGGTCTCGGCCACGGTCATGGTGGCGGCGCATGGTGTCTTTCCCCATGCCGAGGGACTGGTCATCGCGCTCGGCCTGCTGGGCGGACTTTGCGCGGCCCTCGTCATCGGGGTCGCGAACGGCATCGGCGTCTCGGTCTTCGGTGTCTCGCCCTTCATCATGACGCTCGGCGTGCAGTCGGTCGGCGCCGGCATCGCGCTGTTCCTGACCGGCGGCGTGCCCATCGGCAATCTGCCCGATGCCTTCGGCGACATCCTGGGTTTCGGCCGGATCGCTGGCATTCCGGTGCCGGTCCTGGTCGCGCTTGTCGCCATGATCGTGATGTGGGTGGTGATGAACCGCATGCGGATGGGCGCGCAAATCTACGCCGTCGGCGGCAATGTCAAAGCAGCACATCTGTCCGGCATCCACACGGGGCGGACGCTGTTCATCGCCTATCTCGCCTGCGCGGTCCTGGCGTCCATCGCCGGCATGCTGCTGACGGCGCGTGTCAACAGCGGCGAGACCGACCTCGGCAGTTCGATCGCGCTGCAATCGATCGCCGCCTGCGTCATCGCCGGGGTATCGCTGCGCGGCGGCATCGGCCGGGTTGAGAGCGTGGTGCTCGGCGCCTTCTTCATCACCCTGGTGCAGAACGGGATGGATGTCATGCAGGTCGGATCGTACATGCAGATGGTGCTGCTGGGCAGCCTGCTGATCGTGGCGGTGATCGTCGATCAACTGCGCTACCGCATGCTGCTGGGGCGCAGCTAAACGACACAACAGCATTGAGAGGATATGACGAGCATGGTTTCCGACATCAGGGCAGCCGCAGGGGTTTGGACGACCGGGCGCCGCGGAGTTGCGGGCAGCATTCTGCTCGCCCTTGCGGGATCATCGGCGCTGTGGATTTCGGCCAAGATCGCCGTGCCCTTCTATCCCGTGCCGATGACGATGCAGAGCCTGGTCGTGCTGCTCATCGGAACTGCCTATGGATGGCGGCTGGGGGTGGCGACGCTGGCCCTCTATCTCGTCGAAGGAGCCACGGGCCTGCCGGTTTTCGCCGGCACGCCGGAACGCGGACTGGGCCTTGCCTATATGGCGGGACCCACAGCGGGCTATCTGCTCGGCTATGTTCTGGCGGCGGCGCTCTGCGGCTGGTGCGCCGACCGGGGCTGGACCCGAGGCCTGGCGCGCACGGCGGCGGCGATTCTGGCCGCGACCCTCGTCATCGACCTCGCCGGCTTTGCCTGGCTCGGCCTTTCTCTGGGCTGGGACAAGCCGGTTTTCACCTGGGGGCTGCTGCCCTTCCTGCCGGGTGACCTGACCAAGGCGGCGCTCGCGGTGGCCCTGGTGACAGCGGGCCGTCGCATGATGGAACAGCCGCGCTAGCGAAGAGGGGGGAGGGCGCCATGCCGCAGGCACGCCTGTTTCGCCCGACGCGCCTGGCGGAGGCGGTCGCCATTCTCGGGGAGCACGCGGGGTCTGCCGCACCGCTTGCCGGAGCCACGTGGATGATGCGTGCGCCGATCCGGGGAGAGGCAGGGCACGCGGCCTATGTTGCGCTCGGCGGCATCGACGCATTGCGGCAGGTGAGGGTAACGGAGGGTGAGGTCGCGCTCGGCGCGGCGGTGACGCATGCGGCCGTTGTCGCCGCACTCGCCGGGCTCGCGGATTGCGCGGGCCTCGCCTCGGCGGCGGCGATGGCGGCCAATCCCGCCATTCGCCAGGTCGCCACCCTGGGCGGCAATCTCTGTGCCGCATCCTTCGCCGCGGCGGACCTTGTTCCCGCTTTGCTGTGCCTCGACGCGGTGGTGGACCTTGCCTCGCCACAAGGCGAGGAGAGCCTCGATCTCGCCGAATTCCTGCTCAGGCGGCCGCATCTGGCACCCGGCACGGTGCTGAGCCGGGTTCGCTTCGCCCGCCGCGCGCAGCGGACGGCCCATATCCGCCTGCCCCTGCGCAAGGCGGGGGACTATCCGGTGGCAATCGTCAGCCTCGCCGTGCGGCACGGGGCCGATGGGCAGATTGCGACGTCACGCGTTGCCGTGGGGTCGGTGGAGCCGGTGGCGCGGCGATGGCCGGCGGTGGAAGCGGCGCTCACCCGTCTCGACCCGGAGGCAGCGGCCGAGGCTGCCCGCGCCCATGCCGGCGACTGGCAGGGGCGCGACGGCGTGGAGGCGCCGGGCTGGTATCGCGTTCAGGTTCTGCCGGCACTTCTGCGCCGTGCCGTGCACAGACTGGGTGATCGGTCATGACGGAAGGACAGCCCCCATGCCACTCGTTCTGACCATCAACGGTGAGGAGCGTGTCCTGGCATCGGACGGCATGCGGCCGCTCGTCGACGTCTTGCGAGACGATTGCGCGCTCACCGGCGCCAAGACCGTGTGCCGAGAAGGGTTCTGCGGCGCCTGCACGGTATTGATGGACGGGGCGCCGGTCGCCTCCTGCCTGATGCCGGCGGGGCTTGCGGAGGGGCGCGCCATCCGCACCGTGGAATCGCTCAGCCCTGATGGAATGCCCTCCGCGCTGCAGCAGGCGATGGAGGACTTCGACGCCGTGCAATGCGGCATGTGTTTTCCCGGCATGATGATGAGCCTCACCTTTGTTCTCGAGCAGAAGCCGCAAGCCAGCCGTGAGGATGTCCGCGCGGCGCTTGCCGGCAATATCTGCCGCTGCACCGGCTATGAGCGCATTGTCGATGCGGCCATGTCGGTCATCGGTGGGGAGAGGTCTCATCCATGACGACGCCATCGGACGCGGTCATGAACCTGCCGCGACGGGACGCGCGCGACAAGTTGCAGGGGCGCACCCGCTATACGGTCGATCGCGCCGTGTCCGGCATGCTGCACGCGGTGCAGCTGCGCGCGGCGGTGCCTTCTGCCCGCATCGTCAGCCTCGATACCGCGGCCGCGCGGCGGATGCCGGGTGTGCGCGCCATCGCGACGTCCGAAGATGCGCCGGGGCGGCACGGTATCGGCATTGCCGATCATCCGCTCTTTGCCGTGGACCGCGTCCGGTATGACGGCGAGCCATTGGCAGCCGTCGCCGCCGATACCTTCGAGCAGGCGGTGGCGGCGGCGGCGGCGATCGTCGTGGTGCTGGAGCCTTTGCCCGCCGTCCTCACCATGGCGGACGCACTCGCCGACGGGGCGCCGCTCGTGCATCCCGACTGGAGAGCCTACGAGGTGCTGCTGGAAGGCGGCGCCCATGCCGGGAATGTCGCTTGGGAGGCGACCGTGGTGCGTGGCGATACCGACGCCACCTTCGCCCGGCCGGACGTGCGCATCGTCGAAAGCCGCTTCCGCAATGGCCGGCAAAATCACCTCTCCTTCGAACCTCGCGCGGTGGTGGCCTCCTTCGAGGACGGGCGCTACCATATCGAGACATCGACGCAGGTGCCCTGGACCGTGCGGAACGTTACGGCGCGGGTGCTGGGGGTTCCCCCCGCGCAGGTTCGCGTCACCGTGCCCGCCGTGGGCGGTGCTTTCGGACTCAAGTTCGATTGCTCGCTGGAGCCTTTCGCGGCGATCCTGGCGCGCAAATCCGGGCGGCCGGTTCGTCTTGTCAATTCCCGGCAGGAGGAGATGCTGACCTGCCTGGCCCGGGAAAACGCCGAAATCACCATCCGCTCGGCGATAGACGCGGCGGGCGAGATCGTCGGCCGCGAGGCTGTCGTGCTGATGGACTGCGGCGCCTATGGCGGAGAGCAGATTTTCCTGACCACGATGACGGCCCATACGCTCGGCGGCAATTACCGTCTCGGTTCGGTCAAGCTCGTCTCCCGCGCGGTTTATACCAATACGGCGCCCAACGGCGCCTTCCGCGCCTGCAACGGCACCTATAATACCTTCGCGCTGGAGCGGCATACGGATGAGATCTGTGCGGCGATCGGCATGGACCCGCTGGAGTTTCGGCGGCGCAATGTCTTGGGTGACCGCGACCTGGGGGCAACCGGCCAGGTCTTCGAAGGCGATGTGCTGGGGCCGATGCTCGACCGCATGACCGTCTTGCGCGCGGAAAAACCCGCTGCCCCGGCGCCGGCGGACGGACGGTTGTACGGCCGGGCAACGACGGTCGGCACCTGGTTCATTTTCGTAGGACCCTCGGCGGCCACGATCAATCTCAACGCCGATGGCAGCGCCACGCTGATCACGAGCGGGGTCGAGATCGGCTCCGGCACCATGGTGCAGTCCTTGCCGCAGATTGTGGCCAGCGAGCTGGGCCTGACGCCGGAACAGGTGATCGTGCGGGCGGCGGACACCGATGCGGCCGGCTACGATCTCGGGGTAGGGGGCGGGCGCACCACGGTGTCGATCGGGGCGGCGAGCCGCGCGGCGGCGGCGGATGTACGCCAGAAGCTGCTCGGCGTTGCGAGCGAAATGCTGCAGACGCCGCCGGAACGCCTGAGCCTCCACCGCGGGCGGGTAGAGATCACTGGCCTTCCAGGCTCGGGCGCCACGATCGCCGAGGTCGTCTCCCGCGCGCATGCGGTGATGGGGCCACTTGCCGGCAGCGGCGCTTTCACCAAGCCGGGGGTGACCGCCATGGCGGGCTGTGCCGCCGGGCATTTCATCGACGCGATCGACATTCCGGTCTTCGCCGTTCATGACTGCGAGGTGGCGGTAGACCGGGACACCGGCCATGTCGAGGTGCTGCGCTATCGCGTGGTGCAGGATGTCGGTCGCGCCCTCAACCCCCGTGCCATTCATGGCCAAATTCAGGGCGGTGTCGTGCAGGGGCTTGGCTACGCGCTGCACGAGGAGATGACGATCGGCGTGGACGGGCGCATTTGCCAGAGCAGCCTCGAGACCTACCGCGTACCGCTGGCGCAGGACGTGGTGCCGGTCGAGATCGTGCTGCATGAAGGCGCACCGTCCATCGGGCCGCTCGGCAGCAAGGGTGCGGGGGAGGTGCCGATCCTCAATGTCGCGGCAACGATTGCCTGCGCTGTTGCCCAGGCGACGGGCAAGCGGGTGCAGGAAATACCGCTGACCCCGCCGCGCGTACTGGCCCTGTTGCTGGATCGCACGCCGCCGCTCGACTTTCCCCATATCCGGAATGACTGGCGGGCGAACGTTCTGGGGGGCGGAGTGGCCGCCCGGCGCTAGCCTGGGATCGGAATGTCAAAGCAAGACTTCCGGGCAACACTTATGGGCAAGACTTCCGGCGGAAACAAAATGTGAACATACGAGCGGGGTAGTGCCTTCTCGCATTTTGTCGCGATTCTCACCTTGACGTGAGGGGGCGAAGGCGCGAATCACAGTGCCGGTTTTTGCGTGAAGCAAATCTCGGCACCAGGCCCCTTCGGCGGAGCCCGGACCCTGGTTCGCGATGTCCTGCCTGCCATCTGCGTTCGCTCAACGCCTTTGGCCGATGACCACAGTTATCACCCTGCCGCGCACGAGGGATGGCACATGTCGGAGCAGTCACGGACCTGGACTCGTCGAACCGTTTTGGCGGCCACGGCCGGCATCACCAGCCTCGGGTGGCGAAATCCGCTTCTGGCGGCTGCCCCCCTGCCGGCACCGACGGGTGATCCGGTTTTTACCGTCGGTGGCAAGATCAAGGTCCATAACGCCGGCGATCTGGCCGCTTTCGACATGAAGGGACTCGATTCCCTGCCGCAGACGGGGTTCACGACCAAAACGCCCTGGACCCCGGAGGCCAAATTCGACGGTGTGCTGCTGAGCACCCTGCTGGACCGCCTCGGTGCCTCCGGCAAGATTGCAGTGTCTTACGCGCTCAACGACTATGTCATCGAAATACCGCTGGAGAATCTCACTGATGACGGGCCGCTTCTTGCGACCCGGATGAATGGCGCAACAATGCCGGTACAGAAGTTCGGCCCGATCTTCGTCGTCTATCGCTTCGACACCCATCCAGAGTGGCGCAACAATGCGATCTACGCCCGCTGCATCTGGCAGCTGCAGAAGATGGTCATCCGCTGACCGCGGCATGAGGACGAAGCTTGGCTAAGCTGCTGATAACGCAAACGCTTATTGGTTAGTCTTGCGTCCACGGTTTCGATGGACCGTGCCCGCTCCCCGACTTGAACCGATCAGACCCTATACCTCGATGAAGCCCTTGGGCAGGCGGTCAGCCACCGCCTTGAGGCGGGCGACATCGACGAACTGGCCGGGCTCGCGCGCCGCGAGATGCCACTGGGCGTCGATCGGCACGTAGGACAGGCCGCGCTGCTGGCACAGGAGATCGAGGCTGTAGCGGGAATAGAGGCTGACATGGCCGTTGCGGGGGCCGAGATACCACCAGTCCCCGCGCAGCGATGCAATGTCATCCGGCTGGGTCATGGTCGAGAAGATCACCGCTCCCTGCTCGTTGAGGAGCCCGTCCCAATCCGCGATCAGGCCGTGGGGGTCGGGGATGTGCTCCACCACCTCGCTGCAGAAGAGCAGGTCGAAGCGGCCATCGGGCAGGCGGTCGAAGCGCGGGTTGAGCGCATCGTAGTTTTCGACCGGCGGCGCGCCGTCCAGCAACTGGGAGAGCATGCCATTGCCCGCGCCGTAATCGAGAATGCGGATCGGGCCGGGCGGCAGCGCCTCCTCGACGATCTCACGGAGAAAGCCCGCATTCATCCGGGGCCGGATGACGGGATAGAGCGGGTCGAACTTGATGTAATCCTCGTTGTAGACGCGCGCCACGAGTTCCGCCGGGGAGAGATCGTCGAGGAAGGGCGTGAACATGAAGTGGCAACGGGCGCAGCGGTAATAGGCGACCGGGGTGCCGGCGAACCGACCCTCCGTCAACTGCTTGTTGCAGTGCTTTTCGAAATCGACTGAGGTGAAGACGGGCGCGGCGCCGCCGCAGATCTTGCAAATGGTCGTCGTCTCGGTCACGGGCATGCGGCCTTTACACGCGGAGATGAAGTGTGGCCCCTATAAACCAGATTGCACGGGTCGTCTGCATGGAGGATGGAGGGATGGCCCGGCACGGACTCTGGCGCCGTGCCCACGCCCTCTGTGCGGGGGAGGCTCGGCAAATTATAGGGGGCGAATTATAACGATTGCATGCAGCAATGGGCGGTTCGAAGCTCGATCGGGCCATAGCCCGGCCGGGCATGGACGTTTGTTGGTTGCCTCGGAGGGCGTGAGTTCAGCATGGTGCTAGTCGCTGCATTGGTCCGGGCACGGCATGACCGCCGCGCCGCTTTGACTTGATGCAGTGCGAAGAACCACGCCGAAGTTCCAACCCATGGGCATTTTCCGCAGCGGCCAGCCATCCCGGAACAAGCGCAAGGCGGCGCGGACGCGCTTCGTCCTGCTGACGGTGCTGGGCGGCTTCACGCTTGCCGCCTGCTATACGCTCTATGTCTCCATCCAGCAGGGCCAGACGGTCGACCGGCTGGCGACCTATGACGATGCCTTCGACGCGGCCCAGGGCACGATCGAGCTGATGCGGCTGCAAAATGCCGTGGCCGGCCTGGCCCTCGGCCTGCCCGGCAGCTCTGGCAACCTGGTCGAGATCCGCTTCTGGATCGTCGAGAATCGGGTCAGCGTGCTGAGCCGCCCCTCCTTCACCGAATTCGTCTCGGGCCACCCGGAAATCGCGGGCGTGGTGTCTCAGCTCAAGGACCAGCTTGAGCAGGTCCGGACGCTCATGCCCAATCTCCACAAGCCTGGCGTTGCCAACGAGGCGATCCTGGCACTGGAGGCGCTCGACGCGCCGATGACCCAGCTTGCCTCTATCACCAGCGAGCTGGTGGGCGACCAGTTCCGCACCGACCAGGAGCGGCTGCAGACCCTGCACCTCATCTTCTCCGGGCTCATGTTCGCGCTGATCGCGGTCGGCATCCTGCTGCTGGTGCTGCTGCTCAGGGACAACCGCCTGGTCTCCGACGCGAACGAGAACCTCCGGTTTCTGGCCGACAACCTCCGCGCCAAGCGCGCCGAACTCAAGGCTGCGAACGAAACGGTTGCCGCGGCAAACCTGGAGCTCCAGCTTCAGAACGACGAGTTGCGCAGCCGTGACGAGGCGCTGCGCATCCAGAACACCCGCTTCGATGCCGCTCTCAACAACATGTCCCATGGCTTGGTCATGGTGGACCGGGACCGCCGGCTCATCGTCGCGAACGACCGCTTTCGGGTCATGTTCCGGATCGGGATCGAACAGCGGATCGAGGGCAAAAAGATCGAAGAAGTCTTCGAGGCGCTGCGGCCGGGGACCTTTTGGTCCGAGGAGATCATTTCTCGCCTGAAGGCACTGTCGGAGGCCTCGGTCGCGCAGCGCCACGGGCAATTCCTCGTCGAAGGCGCGGACCGGGCGCTGCAGGTCAACCATGTCGCCATGGCCGATGGCGGCTGGGTTGCCATCTACGACGACATCACCGAGCGGCGGAAGATCGAGGCGCATACCGACTTCCTCGCCCACCATGATGCTTTGACGAAACTCCCCAACCGGCTGATGCTGGCGAGCTCCCTGGCGCAGGCGATCCGCGAGCGCAAGCGCGACGGCTTCTTCGCGTTGCTGCTCCTCGACGTCGATCACTTCAAGTATGTCAACGACACGCTCGGGCATCTCGCCGGCGACAATCTTCTCGTCGAGGTTGGGAACCGTCTCAGGACCTGCATCGGCGAGCCCGACATGGTGGCGCGCCTCGGCGGCGACGAATTTGCGATCCTCCAGCGCGCCCCGCGTTCGCGCGAGGATGTCGCGGCCTTGGCCGAGCGCGTCGCCTCGACGCTCGCGGAACGCTACGAGATCGACGGCCGACACGTGCTGGTCAGCGCCAGTGTCGGCATTTCGATCTTCGATTCGGCATCCCAGGATACGGAGAAGCTGCTGCGCAACGCGGATATCGCGCTCTATCGCGCGAAATCCGAGGGCCGCGCGACCTGGCGCTTCTTCGAGGCGACGATGGAATCCGAGGTGCTCTACCGGGCGGCGCTTGCCGCCGACATCCGCGACGCCGACCGGCGCGGCGAACTCTACGTCGTCTTCCAGCCGATCTATGACATATCAACCGCAAGCATCGCCCAGTTCGAGGCCCTGCTGCGGTGGAACCATCCCTTCCTGGGCGCCATATCGCCGGCGCAGTTCATTCCGATTGCCGAGGAATCGCGCCTCATCGTCCCGATCGGCGAGACGGTCCTGCGCCGTGCCTGCGAGACGGCCGTGACATGGCCGGCGCATATCCGCGTCGCCGTCAATCTCTCACCCGTCCAGCTTGAGGACCAGAGTTTCGTGGAAACCGTGCAGCAGATCCTGGCCCAGACCGGGCTTGCGCCGACACGGTTGGAGTTCGAGATCACAGAGGGCGCGCTGCTTGGGGAAAAGGCATCCGTGCGCCAGAGCCTGGCGGCGCTGCGCGCACTCGGCGTCACCCTGGCGCTCGACGACTTCGGCACCGGCTACGCCTCGCTCAGCTATTTGCACAAATTCCCCTTCGACAAGATCAAGATCGACCGCTCCTTCGTCACCGGCCTGGAGGAGGAGACGGATTCGCGCGTGATCGTGGAGGCGGTCATCTCGCTCGCCGCCCGGCTCGGCCTGACCACGACAGCCGAGGGCATCGAGCGCGCGAGCCAGTGGGATTTGCTGGCGGACGCAGGCTGCCGCTTTGCCCAGGGCTTCTACCTCGGCCGGCCGGTTTCGAGCAGTGTGGTGCGCGACATGCTGGCGCAGGGCGCAAGGCGGCTGGCCTTCGAGGAGGCGCTGCCGCCGCCGCCGCCGCAGGAGGCAGGCGGCACCCTCGCCTGAGCAACCGGGTACGTCAGGCCGGGGCGCCGACGAGGGGACGGATCGTTACCGGGGATAGGCCTGCCGGCAGACGGACATCACCGTATCGCGCAGCCAGCGATGGGCCGGGTCGGCGTCCATCCGCGGATGCCACATTGCCGATATCATGAAGGTCGGCGCGGGAACCGGGAGTGCGAAGCTCGCGAGACCGGCGATCGCGGCGTCCTCGTTCATCAGGCGATGGCCGAGGCAGGAACGCGGCACGAGCGCGACGAGATCCGAGTGGCGCGCCAGCCGCATCGCATCCGGATAGCCCGGCACGACGACCATGATCCGCCGTCCGAGGCCGAGCCTCGCCAGGGCGGCATCAAAGTCCGTGGCCGAATCTCCCTCCCGCGAGGCCGCGACATGCTGGCAGGCGGCATAGCCTTCAGCCGTCACCGGGCTTTCCGCCAGCAGCGGGTGTCCGGCCCGGGCCACGCCGACGAGCGTGTCGTGGAACAGGAACCGGGTGCGGATCTCGGGCGCGGCGACGCCGCGCAGGCCGATCTCCAGATCGATCATCCCCTCGCGAAGCGGGCGCGCGTCCCGGTCCGGCTTGGGTGCGAAACGAAGGCGAAGGCGAGGCGCCGCCCGGGCGACGGCGGCCACCACCGGCACGGAGAGGAATTCCAGGAAGCCCTCGCTCACGCGCAGGGTGAAGGTCCGCTCGAGTGCGGCGAGGTCCACCTCGGTGAGGTGCGGGCGCAGAACCGCGCGCACCTCGTGCGTTAGCTGATGGACGCGGTCTCGCAACACGGCGGCGCGCGGTGTCGGCACCAGCCCGCGCCCGGCACGCACCAGCAGCGGATCGCCGGTGGCCGCGCGCAGCCGGGTCAGCGTGCGGCTCATCGCCGAGGTGCTCAGGCCCAGGCGACGGGCCGCGCCCGTCACGCTGCCTTCGGCAAGCAGGACATCCAGCGCGGCGAGGAGGTTCAAGTCGAGCCGATCCATGCACGGAGCCTAGCCTGTCTCCGCCGGGCACACATAGCGTTGTACGCAATGACAGTTTGCGGCTGCTGCGTCTGGCGCCCGATATCTTGGAGCCCCTATTTGCGGTTGAGCATCCCAACCGACGGACAGTGACCCATGCCCCAAGCCCGGCCTCCCGAACTCCTGCTCATCGGCGCATCACGCGGTCTCGGCCACGCCATGGCCGCCGAGTTTCTCAAGAAAGGGTGGAACGTCGTCGGCACCGTTCGGGCCGGGACTACCCGGACGATGCTGCACGATCTCGCAGACGCCTACCAAGGCCGTGTCGAGATCGAGATTCTGGATATTTGCGCGCCGGATCAACTCGCAGCTCTGCGCACGCGCCTTGCCGGCCGAGTATTCGAGATGCTCTTCGTCAATGCCGGGGTCACCAACGATCCAACGGAGACGATCGCGGAGGTGACGACGGAAGAGTTCGTGCGCGTCATGGTCACGAACGCGCTCAGCCCCATGCGCGTCATCGAGGCTCTGCAGGACCTCGTGCCCGCGACGGGTCTGGTCGGGGTGATGTCGTCCGGCCAAGGCAGCGTTGCGAACAATACGAATGGGATGCGCGAGGTCTATCGCGGCAGCAAGGCCGCTTTGAACATGTTCATGCGCAGCTTCGCCTCTCGCCATGCCGACTCCGCGCGCGCCATGGTGGTGATGGCGCCGGGCTGGGTCCGCACCGATATGGGCGGACCGGATGCCCGTCTGAGCATCGACGACAGCGTGCCTTTCCTTGTGGAGGTGCTTTTGTCGCAGCGAGGAAAGCCGGGCCTCGCCTATCTCGACTATCTCGGCCGCACCGTTCCCTGGTGACAAGCCAATCCCACCCCGGCCCGCCGGGTCATCTGCCGGTCGGGTCCTCATCGTCCGCGATGATGAGATCCAGCCGATAGAGTGCCTGGCGGGAGGCGTGGGCGACGGGCAGGGCGAGGGCGCCCAGGAATTGCTCGGCCGCCGCATCACCGGGTTGCGGCGTCTCCGTCGCTCCGAGCCAATTGACGAGAAGCACGCGGCCGCCGGGCAGGAGAGAGGCGCGCACGCGCGCGGCGGTCTCTTGAATATCCTCGTCACTCAGAAAATAGAGCACTTCGGAGAGGATCACGAGATCGAAGCTGCCTTCCGGCCAGTCGGCGGGAACGCGGCCGCGCAGAAAATGGGCGGAGGGAATGCCCGCGCTACGGGCGCGCGCAGCCTCCAGGGGCTTTTCGGAGATGTCGAGGCCGAGAAAATACGCGCAGAGCGGGGCGACCTGCGCCGAGAGGACGCCGATGGAGCAACCGACCTCCAACCCAGCCCGATAGCGGCGGCCCCCCACCGCCTTGACCGTCGCCGCGTATTTCGCAGCCTCGTAGTCGCTCGTCGCGAAACGCCAAGGATCGGGGTCGCTTGCGTAGAGCGCATCGAAGTAAGCGCGGTCGCGGGAGGAGGGGATCATGCGCTGAGGAAGGTTTCGTGGCGGCGCCGGAATACCGACAGGAGCGTTTCCGGCAGGGTGAAACCCTCCGGCGAATCGGTAATCGCGTCGCCATATTGCGTGGCATGGGCGCGGATGGCGCAGCGCTTTGCCGGCAGCTGATCGGTGATCTCCAGCCGCATGCCTGCGGGTGCCGCGACCGCGCGTTCGGCGTCGTCCGGAAGCGTCCAGCCCCAGACGGGATAGCTCAACAGCGACAGCCCGCGCTCGGCGGCGAGGTTTTCCGCGAGCTCGGCGGCCGCCTCATGATCGCAATGCGGATCGTGACGCCACGGCGAGAGCAGGAGCGTGCAACCGGTCCGCGCGCAGATCGCTGACAGACGGGCACGGATCGCTTCGGCCGCACCGCCCGTCTGCGGCAGGCGCGTATCCTCGGCGGCGATCCAGTGCAGCGCCTGGGCGGGCAGGCCGAGCGTGCCAAGCGCCGTCTCGGCTTCCGCTCGTCGCACAGCGGCGAGCCGCGCCGGGGGATGCGTGCGGGAGCCTGGATGGGAGCGGCTGCCGTCTGTCAGGATCGCGACCTGGGCCGGAATGCCGGCCGCCGCGCATTGGGCAAGGAGGCCGCCGCAGCCGAGGCTTTCATCGTCCGGGTGCGGCGCCAGGACCAGCGGCACGCGGCCCTCGAGCAGACGCTCCAGCGTCACCACCGGCAGGTGGGTCCAGGCGTCCTTGACCTCCATCATGCGCATCGCCGGCCCCTTACTCTTACAGATTCGGAAGCGGCCGGGGCAGGAAATGCCCGGCGGCGTGGTGAAGAACCTCATCAGCGGCTGGCTGGCGGAGGTAGGTCTGCAGGTCGCGCATCAGCCGCTCCACCGGATTGTCGGCCAGGAAAGCGGCAAGCCCGAGGGACCGTTGCGTGCGTTCGATCCCGTCGAGGCAGGCGCGCTCCACGACGGTCCGCGCGAGGCCGACCCGGGCCACGATCTCCTCCGGCGGGGCGCGGAGATCCTCGGCGAGCGACCCCGCCTCGGTGAGCCAGAGCCGGCCCGTCTCATGCGCGATCAGCATCTCACCGAAGCGCACACGCTGATGCGGGTCTTCTGTCCGGCCGCGGGCGGAGAGTTGCCGACGCACCAGTTCCGCTAACTGAAAGAGGCCGCCGAGCGCGACCGCCGAGCTTCTCCAGGCGCCGCCCGAGAAATCGGGTTCGCGCAGATAGTCTCCCGGTGCGCCGATCAGCGCCGTGCGCGGCAGGCGCCGGCCCGTCATCTCCACCTGTCCGGTCGTGGCCGCCTTCATGCCGGCGAGGGGGGCGGCGAGGGGCGTGATCCGCTCGGAACCGTCGAGCGGCAGGAGCAGCAGTCGCCGGTCGTGGGAGACCGGGTCAAAGGCCGTGACCACCGCATGGGTCACGTGGCCGGCACCGGAGCAGAACTGCTTGCCGCCCGACAGGCGCAGCCCGTCAGTCTCCTCCTCCAGGCGCAGCCCGCCGCCGTCGGGCGGGTCCGTCACCCAAAGGCCGAAGAGCGCACCGGATTCCACCGCGGCCGCGGCGGCCGCGCCCTGGTCCCGGTTGCCGTAGCGGACCAGGATGCGTAGCGCATTGACATGGGCTTCGACCAGCCGGCCGAGGGGCAAACCGATCCGGCCCAGGCCATGGAGGAAGGCGAGGAGCGCCGGGCCGCGCCCGGGCTCGGTGCCGAGGCCGAAGCCGCCGAGCGCTTGCGGCAGAACGGCGCGCAGCACGCCCTCCTCGATAAGACGGTGCATTGCCACCTCGGGGAAACTTCCGTCATCGGGGACCGGCAATCCGTCCGTCGCATGGCGGTCGAGACGATGGAGGAGATCGGCGAGGGGAGGGGCGAGAGTGGTCATTCCGCCCAGACCCCACCGCCCGCCGCACCCCCTGCCGGGCGGGAACTGGGCGACACGGCGGGCATTCGTGCCGCGCGCAAGTCGTCCAGCAGCCGCTCGGCCTCCAAGCACGCGGCGCCAAGCTGCCGCATGGCGATCGGCCGGCGCCGCAGCACCGGGCTCGCCTTGGTCATGGCACTCCAGGCGGCGCCGAACCAGGGGCTGCGCAGCACCCGCTCGACCTCCGCTTCCGGCATCTGCAGAGAAGCGGCAAGAAAGCGGCCGTCGAATTTGCCAGACCAGACGCCGCGCGCCTCGCGCCTCAACCGCACGCGCCGCAGCGCGGCCTGGGGTGCTTCCAGCCGGTCGTCCGCCCAGATGTCCTGCGCGATCATCCGGCGCGCGATGGTCGCCGCCATGCCGCCTTCGGCACGGCCGACCTGACGCCCGGACACGGTCACGGAAATCGCTGGATCATGCCGTATCTTGCAGTCTCGATCTTCAAGTTTCTCGATCAGCGCGCGGTCCTCGCCGTGGCGGACGGCCGGCACGCCGCCGATCGCCGCATAGACGGCGGTGCGGATGGCGATGCTCGCACCGGAGCGCTGTGTGTGGCGCGGCCACGGGTCCCAGGGGCAGGGATCGACGACATGCGCGATCTCGTCGAGCAGTGTCGTATAGCGGGTTTCGGCCAGATCATCGGCGAGGAGATGCGGGGCGATCGCCGCTTCATCGCGCGGGTCGATTTCTGCCATGCCGCAGACCGCATCATAGCCGGCGCGGAGGTGCGACAGGTTGCGGGCAACCCAGTGCGGGGGTACCCGGCCGTCGGCATCCGTGGTCAGGATTGCGCCCTGTGGGCCGGCAAGTTCGGCCGCGTGATCCATCGCGGCCTTGCGCGCGAGGCCGGCGCTGGCCTCGGACGCCGGCCACGCGATCTCGACCACATGCAGCCGGCAGCCGAAGGCAGCGGCCATGCTGCGGGCAATCGTGGCGCTACGGTCGACTGTATTGTTGAGGAAGAGAAGGATGTCATCCAGCGCCTCGCTCTGTCGCGCGAGCGCGGCGATACAGGCGCCGATCTGGTCCTCTTCATCCCGGACGGGAATGGCGACGACAGTGCGGCCGATGGATCTGTGCAGCACGAGCGCTCCGAATGGCAAAAACCTCAAGTGGCGACTTGATATGTCGCCACAAGGGAACGGACCGATCCGGAGGTGCAACTCTTCGCGAGACGCGCGCTCGCCGTCAGGCGGCGGCGGGCGCGCGGTGGAGGGTGGGCCCCCTCAGGTCGCGGGTTGCGCAATCTAGAGGGTGATCGTGTCGGGCCGAAGCAATCCCGTTTGGACCGACCCGTGCATCACACGCTAACTCATTGATGAGGGGTGATCGTCTCGTCAGTCAGCGTGCCACAGCGCCGGGAGGAACTCGTAGCCCGAGCTGTTCTTCACGATGTAGCCGGTGGCCGGGAAGGGGGCATGGTAGAAGGAAACGCGCAGCTTCTCGGCTGCCGCCATGTCGAGGATGCGCTTGCGGGTGGCGATGGTTTCCACCGGGTCCATGTCGAACATGGCCTGCCATTCCGGATGACGGACGAAGACCAGCGGATTATTCGTGATGTCGGCGACGAACATCATCGTCTCTCCCGCCGAGGTGATGCGAATGGCGGACATGCCCGGCGTATGGCCGTTGGCGCGCACCGACGTGAGGCCGGGGAGGAATTCCTCATCCCAGGCATAGCGGCGCACGGTTTCGGCAAGCTTGCCGAAGACCTGGCGGCAGAGACCGAAATTTTCCTTCGCTGCTTCGGGTGCCGCGTCCATCTGCGCGTCGTCCATCCAAAAATCCCATTCCTTGGCGGGGACGAAGATCTCGGCATTGGGGAAGGTGGGCTGTCCGTCCTTGCGGTTCACGCCAAGAATGTGGTCGGCATGGAAATGGCTGATGACGACCGCGGAAACCTCCCCCGGCTGGATGCCGGCGGCCGCCAGATTGCCGAGCAGCTGGCCGGTGCCGGGCGGGCCGAACTCGCCGAGGCCGGTATCGATGAGAACAACACGGCCGGCGGTCCGCACGGCGAGCGCGTTGAAGGTGATGGTGAGCTTGTCGCGGGCCATGCCGGCCGCGGCATAGGCTTCGCCCACTTCCTCATGGGTCGCGTTCGGCACGAAGCCCGTGGGCCGGTCCCGCACCAGGACGCCCTCATGCAGGGCGATGACCTCGATCTCGCCCACCTTGAACCTGTAGAAACCGGGCGCCTGTGCGCCGGCCGCGATGCGATCGACCATGATGCTCTTCTCCTCGACTTTGCGGCCGTTTTCCGCCCCCAAGGCAGTGCGTCGGAGGCTTGAGCCGCCGGCTTTGGGAGCCTTATACACGGATCTCCCCGAAAGCCGAGCCGTGCCGCCGTGACGACTTCTCTCGGCCGGCGACGAGGACCGATCAACCCTCGCGCGTCAGGGGCGGCGGCGCATGGGCGCGGATCGGCGGCAGATTGCCATCAAACCGCGCGACCTCGATGGTAGTGAGCTGGCCGGTGCAGCCTTGGGCGAGGTTGGATGTGCCGATGTCCCGTGTCAGCACGTTGGGATTGCCGTGGACGCAAAGGCTCTGGTCTTCCTTCCAGTCCTCGGGGTCGTACCAGGCGCCTGTCGCGAGCTGGACCACGCCGGGCCGAACGTCCTCGGTCACACGGACGGAGGCGAGACAGGCACCACGCGCGTTGAAAAGGCGGATGATGTCGCCATCGGCGATGCCGCGCGGGGCCGCGTCCTCCGGGTGCATGCTGGCGACCTCGCGCCCGCGGCGCTTGGCTTCCTGGCTATGGGCGCCGAAATCGAGCTGGCTGTGCAGGCGCGTGGCCGGCTGGTTGGCGACGAGGATGAGCGGTGCTTCCGCGCGCGGGGCATCCTTGGGGGGCAGCCAGGTCGGATGGCCCGGACAATCGGCCTCGCCGAAGCCGGCCACGGTTTCCGAGACGATTTCGATAAGGCCGCTTGGCGTCATCAGGGGGTGGGCCGCGGGATCGGCGCGGAAGGCCGCGAGAAAGCCGCCGTCATCGGGTTTCTGTGGTACCGCCATCTCGCCCATCGCCCAGAATTCCGCGAAACTGGGGGCGGGCAGGCCCTGGGTTTCGAGGCCTTGACGCGTGCGCCCGTAAAGATGGGCAAGCCATTCCCGCACGTTCCGGCCCTCGGTAAAGGCCGCTTCCACGCCGAGACGCGCCGCCAGGCCCGCGAAGATGGCGTAGTCATCCAGCGCTTCCCCGAAGGGCTCGGCGAGTTTCTCCATCACCGTCATCACCGGGTCATTCGCACTATAGGCGATATCTTCCCGCTCGAGCGACAGCGTCGCGGGCAGCACGACATCGGCATGGCGCGCTGTCGCCGTCCAGGCACTTTCATGGACGACGATCGTGTCGACGCGCGCGAAGGCACGGCGCAGGCGGTTGAGGTCCTGGTGATGGTGGAAAGGATTGCCGCCCGCCCAATAGACGAGCCGGATATCCGGATAAAGGCGGGTTTCCCCGTTGTAGCGATAGGCCTCGCCTGGATGGAGCAGCATGTCCGCGATCCGGGCGACGGGGATGAAATCAGCCACGCCGTTGGTGCCTTGGGCCAAGGTCGGGCTTGGCACCGCGTTGTTGCGCCTGCCGTAATAGCCGATGGCACCCATGGCATAGCCGTAGCCGCCACCGGGCAGGCCGTACTGGCCGAGCACGGCGGCCAGTACGGCCGCCATCCAGACCGGCTGCTCGCCATGCTCTGCGCGCTGCAGGGAATGGGCGACGGTGACGAGCACGCGGCGCCCGGCGAGGGTTTGGGCAAGCGCCCGGATGCGCGCCGCCGGCACGCCGGTGATGGAAGCGGCCCATTCGGCGGTCTTGGCCGTGCCGTCACTCCCGCCCATGACATAGGCCTGGAACGCCTCCCAGCCGATGCAGTAGCGGGCGAGAAAACCGCGGTCGTGCAGCCCCGCGGTGACGAGGCAATGGACAAGGGCCAGCATCAGCGCCGTATCCGTGCCGGGCGTCAGGCTGATCCATTCCGCCCCGGCTTCCGCCGGCATGTCTGGCTTGAGCGGTCCCACAAGGAGGAAGCGGCAGCCGCGCGCCCGGGCGCGGGCCATGGCGCCGCGTTCGACATGGGCACTGATGCCGCCGCCGGCGACGGCGGAGTTTTTCAGCGCCAGGCCGCCGAAGGCGAGCACCACCTCGCTATGCTCGGCGACCTGATCCCAGGTCACATTATGCATGGTCAGGCCGCCGTAATCGCCCAGAACATGCGGGATGATGACGGAGGCGGCGCCCGAACTGTAGCTATTGACCGAGCGCACATAGCCGCCCAGGGCGGTGTTCAGGAAGCGATGGATCTGGCTCTGCGCATGGTGGAAACGCCCGGCACTGGCCCAGCCATAGGAACCGCCGAAGACCGCGCCAGGGCCGTGGTTGCCCCGAATGCGGCCGAGTTCCGCGCCGAGGAGATCGAAAGCCTGCTCCCAGGACACCTCGACGAAGGGCTCCCGCCCGCGCCGCGCATCCGGCCCTGGGCCACGCTCCAGCCAGCCCGCGCGGATGGCGGGGCGGGCGATGCGGGCCGGGTGGCGCAGGACGTTGTCGAAATTGCCCAGGATGGGGCTCGGGTCCGGATCTCCGGGATAGGGGCGGGTCTCGAGCCGGCCCCCCTCCTCCTTGGCCGAGAAGTGTCCCCAGTGGGAGCTGTGCCGGCGAAATCCCTCGGCCACTCCGTGCCCATCATCCATATCTCTGTCACCCCTTCCGCCAGGGACCATGCTACCGCGGCAGCGGGCAAAAGCGAGCCCTCGCCTGCGCGGCGGCGCATTGATCAATTCCCCGAGAGGGTGCTCGCTGATTGATGAAGTCGACTGATAGCGGTTTGCTGCCAGGGGCGGTTAATAAGCAGACTCCCCGTACGATATGCTGCAGAGGCCCACTTCCTTCGAAGGACAGACCCGCATGAGCCTGCCGGCGGACCATTCCATTTCCCGACGCGACCTGATGGCGGGCAGCATGGCGACCGTGGTGGCGGGGGCAACACCCTTGGCGACCGCCACGGCGGCCACCGGCAGCGCCCCCCCAACCGCTGGCACCCCGGCCGCCGGCACCGAGCCGATAACGGTGGAGGTGACGTTCGAGGTCAATGGCCAAAGCCATGATCTCGTCCTCGACACGCGCACCACGTTGCTGGACGCGTTGCGCGAGCATCTGCACCTGACCGGCACCAAGAAGGGCTGCGACCACGGGCAATGCGGGGCCTGCACCGTGATGCTGGATGGCCGCCGCATCAATTCCTGCCTTTCGCTGGCCGTGATGCATGATGGTGCCCAGGTCACGACCATCGAGGGTCTGGGCCAGCCCGGCCATCTGCACCCCATGCAGGCGGCCTTCATCGCGCATGACGGCTACCAGTGCGGGTATTGCACCTCGGGGCAGATCTGCTCGGCGGTTGCGGTTCTGGCAGAAATCAAGGCCGGTATCCCGAGCCATGTGACGACGGATCTGCAAGCGCCGATGCAGCCGACCAACATGGAAATGCGGGAAAGGATGAGCGGCAATATCTGCCGTTGCGGGGCCTATTCCAACATCGCCGAGGCTATGGCGGAACTGGCGGAGCGGGCGGCATGATGCCCTTTACCTACGAGCGGGCGCAGAGCCCGGCCGCGGCGGCTGCCGCCGTCGCGCGCAATCCGAATGCCAAATTCATCGCAGGCGGGACCAATCTTCTCGATCTGATGAAGATCGAGATCGAGACGCCGCGCCATCTGGTGGATGTCAACCGCCTCGCGCTCGACAAGATCGAGACGACACCCGAGGGTGGATTGCGCATCGGTGCGCTCGTCCGCAATACCGATCTCGCGGCCGATCCGCGGGTGATGCGGGATTATGCGGTGCTGACGCGGGCGCTGGTGGCCGGCGCCTCCGGCCAGCTGCGCAACAAGGCGACGACGGCCGGCAACCTGCTGCAGCGCACGCGCTGTCCGTATTTCTATGACCCGGCGCAGCCCTGTAACAAGCGCCAGCCCGGTAGTGGTTGTGCGGCGATCGGCGGGGTCACCCGCTCGCTCGGCATCATCGGCACGAGCGACGCCTGCCTCGCAACGCATCCGAGCGACATGGCGGTGGCCATGCGGCTGCTGGACGCGACGGTCGAAACCGTGAAGCCCGACGGCAGCACGCGCCGCATCGCGATCGCGGAGTTTCACCGCCTGCCCGGCGATACGCCGGAGATCGAGACCACGCTGGAGACGGGCGAACTCATCACCGCCGTCACCCTGCCGCCGCCGCTCGGCGGGCAACATTTCTACCGGAAGGTGCGCGACCGCGCTTCCTATGCCTTCGCCCTCGTCTCGGTTGCCGCCGTGGTGCAGAAGGACGGCAGCGGTCGCGTCGCGCTTGGTGGCGTGGCGCCGAAACCGTGGAGGATCGAGGCGGCAGAGGCGGAAATGCCGAAGGGCGCGTCGGCCGTGATGGCGCTGTTGCTCGCCGATGCCAAGCCGACGCCGGAGAACGCCTTCAAGCGCCCTTTGAGTGAGCGCACCCTGGCCACGATCCTGACCCAGGCGAGGAGCTGAGACGATGGATTTTGACGTTCCCGCCCGCACCAATCCGATCGACCAGATGAAGGTCGTGGGCCAGCCGCATAACCGGATCGAAGGGCATTTCAAGACCACCGGCACCGCCCCTTATGCCTATGAGCGGCACGACATCTTCGCCAATCCCGCCATCGGCTTTCTGGTTCCGGCTACCATCGCCAAGGGAAGGATCACGCATATCGACGACCGCGCGGCGCGGGCGGCCTCCGGCGTGCTCGCCATCGTCACGGCCGAGAATGCCGGCACGCTCCACAAGGGCGCGATGAATACCGCGAAGCTGCTGGGGGGGCCGGAGGTCGAGCACTATCATCAGGCGATTGCCGTGGTCGTTGCCGAGAGCTTCGAGCAGGCGCGCGCCGCCGCGGCTCTGATGCGGGTGGAGTATGAGGAGGAGACGGGGATATTCGATCTCGCGGCCGCCAAGGAAGGCGCGCCCGTGGCGCCAGCAGGCTTTGCCGGCGAGGGCCGCACGGCGGTCGGGAATTTCGACGCGGCCTTCGCGGCCGCCCCGGTGCAGACCGATGCGACCTACACAACGCCCGACCAATCGCATGTGATGATGGAGCCGCACGCATCCATGGCCGCATGGTCGGGCGGGGCGGTAACAATCTGGACCTCCAACCAGATGATCGCCTGGGGCCGCAAGGATGTCGCCAAGACGCTCGGCATTCCGCCTGAGCAGGTGCGGCTGGTCTCGCCCTATATCGGCGGCGGTTTCGGGGCGAAACTGTTTGTCCGCGCGGATGCGATCCTGGCGGCGCTCGGCGCGAAGGCCGCCGGCCGGCCGGTGAAACTCGCGCTCACTCGCCCGGTCTCGATCAACAATACGACGCATCGACCGGCAACGATCCAGCGTCTCCGCATCGGCACGGGCAAGGACGGGCGTATTCAGGCGATTGCCCATGAAAGCTGGTCGGGCAACCTGCCGGGTGGCGCCCCTGAAACGGCCGTCGGCGCGACGCGCCTGCTTTATGCGGGCGCCGCGCGAATGACCGCGATGTATCTCGCGACGCTCGACCTGCCCGAAGGCAATGCGATGCGTGCCCCGGGCGAGGCGCCCGGCCTGATGGCGTTGGAAATCGCCATGGATGAGGCGGCCGAGAAGGTGGGCATCGACCCGGTGCAGTTCCGCATTCTGAACGACACCCAAGTTGACCCCGAGAATCCGAATCGGCCGTTCTCGCAGCGCCATCTCGTCGAATGCCTGCAAACCGGGGCAGAGCGTTTCGGCTGGTCGGCGCGGCAGGCGCCGGGCAAGCGGCAGGATGGGCAATGGCTCGTCGGCATGGGGGTCGCCGCCGCCTTCCGCAACAATCTGCTCACCAAATCCGGGGCGCGCGTGCGGCTGGACCGGTCGGGCCAGGTCATCGTCGAGACCGACATGACCGATATCGGCACCGGCTCTTACACCATCATCGCGCAGACGGCGGCCGAGATGATGGGCGTGCCGCTGGAGAAGGTTTCGGTCCGCCTCGGGGATTCCCGCTTTCCGGTCTCTTCCGGTTCGGGTGGGCAGTGGGGCGCCAACAATTCGACTTCCGGTGTTTATGCCGCCTGCGTTCAGCTGCGCGAGAAGATTTCCCGCAGGCTTGGCATCAATGCGGACAAGGCGGTTTTTGTCGATGGGCATGTGGTGAGCGGGGGTCGTCGCCTGCCGCTGGATATGGCGACACGGGACGGCGAGCTGATCGCCGAGGACAGTATCGAATACGGCGATCTCGAACAGAAATACCAGCAATCGACTTTTGGGGCGCATTTCGTGGAAGTAGGCGTCGATGTGGCAACCGGCGAGATCCGCGTTCGCCGCATGCTCGCGGTCTGCGAGGCCGGGCGTATCCTCAACCCCAAGACCGCCCGCAGCCAGATGATCGGCGCCATGACCATGGGAGTGGGCGGTGCGCTGATGGAGGAGCTTGCCGTGGACACGAAGCGCGGTTTCTTCGTCAACCACGACCTGGCAGGCTACGAGGTGCCGGTGCATGCCGACATTCCGCATCAGGATGTCGTGTTCCTGAATTATGACGACCCGATTTCCTCGCCGATGAAGGCCAAGGGCGTGGGCGAACTGGGTCTTTGCGGTGTGGC
>NZ_DATJJK010000161.1:0-24353 GCF_035492295.1 Acidisoma sp.
CCGCGAGGTCTGACAGAGCCGTCCGGTCACGTGGTGATGTAGCTTCGCAGTGTCGAGACTTCTCCCTGTGCCTCCTCCAGCAACTGCTTCACGACGTCACCGATCGAGATGATGCCTTCGAGTTTTCCATCTTCCCCGACCACCGGAATATGGCGGGTGCGATGCTTGGAGATGAGTGCCAGAACGTCGCCAATTTTGTCATTCTGCGTGCAGGTGGAGACGAGTTTGGTCATCAATGCGCTCACGGGCATGCTCAATGCCGCTGCACCGTGTTCGATGAGGCCACGAATCACGTCCCGTTCGGAAATAATGCCGATCGGGTGCTTTTCCGTGTCCACAACCGGTGTCGCACCGATGTGGTACGCATAGAGCAGCGCCGCGAAGGAGGCGATGCTCTGATCAGGGACAGCTGTAACGACATCATCGCCTTTCTGTCTCAGGATTGAGAAAACCCGGGTTTCCATTGGTCAATCTCCTAGGGTTTATGCAGGGTACGTGCATCGGTCCTGTTGTGCCCTGCAGGGGAGTGGGACAAAGAGCCTATCAGTCGATAAGCCCGGGGAGCCGGCTTCCGCCCGCTGTTTCGATGTCTCATGGCGGTCTGCCGGGTAGGTTCGCTGCCGCCAAACCATGAGGCGGCGCGAGGCCGAGGGGTCGTAGGCCTGCTCCGTATGCCGCAAGCTTCTCGTTGCTCTGGGTGACGGCCGTGATCAGTGGGACCGGGTAGACGCCGAGCCCGATGACCAAGGCGACCAGCACAGCGAGCGTCGCCCCGCCGGTAAGGGACAGACGGCGACCGCCGAAGGCGGTGGCGGTCATATCTGGCGCAGACGAAAGCAGGACAACGACGATGCGAAGATAATAGTACAGCCCGATGACGCTGCCGATAACCAATGCGAGCAGCGGCAACACCAGGCCCATTCCGACACCGGCGGCGATGACATAAATCTCGGCGATAAAGCCCATCGTCGGCGGCAAGCCCGCGAGTGAGAGCAGGAGCAGGGTGAAGGCCCCGGCCAGCCAGGGGTGCGACCACATCAGGCCGCGATAAGCCTCCAGCCTGTCAGCATCCGCGCCTTGGCCGGGCTGAGAGAGCAGAGTGACGATGGCGAAGGCACCTATGGTGGCGGCGGCATAGGCAGCCAGATAGTAGCTCACCGCTTCCAGGCCGATGGCGCGGCCGGCCAGCAACGCCACCAGCACGTAGCCGAAATGCGCGATCGAGGCATAGGCGAGGATGCGCTTCACATTGGTCTGCAGCAGGGCGAGCAGATTGCCCGCCAGCATCGAGAGAATGGCGACGAGAGCGATGACCCGAAGTAGCGACGGAGACTGGTAGCCGCCGGTCAGCACGAAATAGCGCAGCAGCAGTCCGAAGACGGCGATTTTAGAAATGACCGCGATGAACGCGGACACCGGCACAGGCGCGCCCTCATAAATATCCGGCGCCCACATATGGAAGGGCACCAGGGAAAGCTTGAATCCGACACCGGTCAGCAGCAGGGCAAATCCTGCATAGGCGTAAAGCGCCGCCGGCCCTGGGGCGGAGTTCCAAAGCGGTCCGAGCGCTGCGAAGGACATGGTGCCAAGATCGAGATAGATCAGTGCCATGCCGAACAGCAGGAATGCCGAGGAGATCCCGGCAAGGACGAGATATTTCACCCCCGCCTCAAGCGCCCGCTCTCGCCCGCGCGGATAGGCGATGAGACCGATCAACGCGATGCTGAGCGTTTCCAGCCCCAGGAAGAACGAGCCAAAATGCGCGCTCGCTAACACCGCGGCGGCTCCCAGTGTCGCCAGCAGAAGCAGCAGGTAATATTCCTCGCAAGGGCCGTCCTGCAGCGCGGCGAGATAGGTATAGGACAAGACCAGAACGGCCAGCGCTGCTGCACAGACCAAGGCGAGAAAGTACAGGCTCACGCCATCGACAAGAAAAAGCGGCGTCACTGCGACGGGTACAGGCGACGCCGCCGGGATGATAGACAGGAGAGCCGCGATCAGACCGCCCGCGGCGACGATCGCCGTCAGGCGGTGATCGCGCCGCCAGGCGATGAGCAGCATCACCGCCACGGTGGCCAGGGTGAGGACCAGGAACGGCAAGGTGGCGCGCAGTTCGGGGCTCATCGCGCTCCTCCTCCCGGCACGGCGGTCTGCAGGTTCACGAGTGCGGTCGCGGCGACGTCGAAAACCGGCTGGGGATAGATGCCGAGCCAGATGATGCCGACAGTAAGAACCGCCATGACCGCAAGATGGCGGGCCCGCAGGTCATGTGCCGTAACGACGCCCCGCGGTGGGCCGTGAAACGCACGCTGCACGAGCAGCAGCGCGTAGGCGGCGGCAGTGATCACGCCGAGCGTGCCGGCGATGGCGAAGCCCTGATGACGTTGGAAGGTGCCCAGGAGAATCAGGAATTCGCCGACGAAATTGCCCAGGCCGGGCAGGCCGAGGGAAGCGATGGCGAAGAACATGCAGAGCGCCGAGAGCTGCGGCAGGCTTGCCCAGAGGCCGCCCAACTGCCGCAGATCGCGCGTGTGAAGCCGCTCCTGCAAGGCGCCTGCGATGATGAACAATGCGCCTGTGCTGACGCCATGCGCCAGCATTTGCATCACCGCGCCCTGCAAAGCGAGTTGATTCCAGGCGTAAATCCCCAGCAGGACAAAGCCGAGATGGCTGATACTGCTATAGGCGATGAGGCGCTTCAGATCATTCTGCCCGAAGGCCAGTAGAGCGCCGTAGAAAATGCTGATGACACCGAGCAGCATGGCCACCGGTGTGAACGCCTGCGCGGCGAGGGGGAAAAGCGGTACGGCAAAGCGCAGCAGCCCGTAGGCTCCGGTCTTGAGCAATATGCCGGCCAGGATCACACTGCCGGCCGTGGGGGCCTGGGTATGCGCGTCGGGCAGCCAAGTGTGAAACGGAACTATCGCCATTTTCACGGTAAAGGCGATGAAAAATCCCAGCATGATGTAGAATTCAATTGTCGGGCGCATCGGCGTGCCGAGCAGCCGGAAATAGTCGAAGGTGAATATCCCGGTGGCGCTCTGATGCGCGAAAACCAAAGCTAAAATCGCCAGCAGCATCAACAAGCCGCTGCCCTGGGTGAAGAGGAAGAATTTGATCGCCGCATAGATTCGCGTCTCGTGCCCCCAGATGGCGATGAGAAAATACATCGGCACGAGCATGAGTTCCCAGGCGAAGAAGAACAGAAACAAATCGAGCGCCATGAATACGCCGAGACTGCCTGCCACGGTCCAAAGCAGGTTGAAGTGAAAGAATCCGATCCGAGTATCGACCTCGGTCCAGGAGATGATCACCGAGATAAAGCCGAGGATGAGGGTGAGCAGCACCAGCAGCAGGCTCAGCCCGTCCAATCCCAGTTCGAAGCCAATCCCGAGATGCGGAACCCATGGGATGTTCAGCGACGAGATCCATTGGCCGCGGCCAATGACAGTGAGCGGGACTGCGCTGTGGCGCCAAATGGCGCCGAGCACGATCAGATCCAGTGCCAGGGCGGCCAGGGCGATCCAGCGCGGCAGCGCGCTGTGCCAACGCGCGGCCGGCCAGGCGACGATGCCGCCCAAAGCGGGGATGAGGAGGAGCCAGATCATCGAAGCACCGCCACGGCCAGGGTGACAATGGATCCGGCTGCCAAGCATCCGGCATACCAGCGAATGCGCCCCGTCTGGGAGTCGTGCAGAAGCCGGTGCAGCCAACGGGCCAGTATGGCGAGACCGGTGTAAAAGCTGTCGACCGCGTCGAGCCGGTTGAACTGCACCAGGGCCAGGAAAGGTTGCACGAACAGCCGGTCATAGAGCCAGTCGAACCCCCAGCCTGATAAGAAGAAGTGGCGCCATGCGATGATGGCGGGCTGCCGCGTCCAAGCCAGGAACTGCGGCGCGGGCCGACTGTACAGCCGCCAAGCCAACACAATGCCCGAAAGCGAGATGAGAACCGCAACGGCCAGCAGCAGCCCCTCTGCCTGACCGTTCGGCAGTGGGGTTGGCGGGAATACACTGGCCAGGAATCGCGTAAACAGCGTGACGCCGCCGAACAGGTCCGGCGTTTCGACAAATCCGCCAACCAGCGCCAAGACGGATAAAACCACAAGCGGCAGCACGATCCGTACGAGGTCGCGGCCGGTGACTTCAGTATGCGCCTCGCCGAAAAACACAATGAAAACAGCGCGGAAAATATAGAGCGCGGTCACGAAGGCGGTGATCACTCCGGCAGCCCATAGCACGGGCACTTGGCCTCCGCCCGTCCAAACAGCCGAGAGAATCATCTCCTTGCTGTAGAACCCTGCCGTTATGATCGGCAATGCAGCGAGCGAGGCGCTGCCAATAAGGAAGCTCCAGAATGCCACCGGCAACCGATTTGCCAGGCCGCCCATGCGGAAAATGTCATGCTCGTGGTGCAGACGCATGGTGATGGCGCCCGCACTGAGGAAGAGCAGCGCCTTGAAGAAGGCATGGATCATGAAATGAAAGATCGCAGCGCTCCACGCCCCAACGCCCAGCGCGAGGAACATGTAGCCGATCTGGCTAATCGTCGAATACGCGAGGATCCGCTTGATGTCGTGTTGATTGAGCGCGGCGAAGGCAGCGATGAGCAATGTCGCAGCGCCAATAGCCGCGACGGCCAGCAACACTGCCGGCGCAAGCGCGAATAGCACATGCGTGCGGGCGATCAGATACACCCCGGCGGTCACCATCGTCGCGGCGTGGATGAGCGCGCTCACCGGCGTCGGGCCGGCCATGGCGTCAGGCAGCCAAGTCTGCAGCGGGATCTGCGCGGATTTGCCACACGCGCCGATGAGCAGCAACAATGCCGCCAACGATGCGAAGGATGAGCCCTGCGGCCAGGTCTGCGCGGCCGCCTGCATCAACGGCTGAATCTGCAATGTATGCAGTTGGGTAAACAGCAGGAACAGCCCGACCATCAACCCCGTATCACCGACGCGCGTGACTATGAAGGCCTTGCGCGCCGCCAGGCCGTTGGCGGCGTCCCGATACCAGAAGCCGATCAGCAGATAACTGCAAAGTCCCACCCCTTCCCATCCGACATAGAGAAACAGCAGGTCATCGGCGAGCACCAGCACCAGCATCGCCGCGACGAACAAGTTCATGTAGGCAAAGAACCGGCTGTAGCCCTCATCGCCTTCCATGAAGGCGGAAGCGTATAGCAGGATGAAAAACCCAACGATGGTGACGACCAGCATCATGACAAGCGAAAGCGGGTCGAGGTAAAGGCCGGCCGTGGGAGCGAAACCCTCGATCGTCATCCAGTGCCACAGCGTGACCGACAAGGCATCACCGGCAGGTGCGGCGCGCATGAAACCGATGGCGATGATCGTGGCGATGCAGGCCGACAGACCGACGGCACCGACCCCGACGACTGCAACCGAGCGGCTCGCCAAACGACCGCCAGTCAGCATCAGGACGGCTGCGGCGACCAACGGGAGAGCGGGGATCAGCCAGATCGTCTGCGCCATCGGATCATCCTTGCAACAGATTGGCGGCGTCGGAATCGAGCGTATCTAGCCGATGGCGGAGCCGGATGATCAGGGCTAGACCCACGGCGACCTCCGCCGCCGCCAGGGTGAGGATGAACAGAAACATAACTTGGCCGTCGGCCTGCCCCCAGCGCGACCCCGCGATGATGAAGGCGAGCCCAGTCGCGTTCAGCATGATCTCGATCGACATCAACATGAACACGAAATTCCGCCGCATGATCACACCCGCGAGGCCAAGCGCGAATAGCAGGATTGCAAGGATCATGGCTTGTTGCAGGGGCACGCTTGCCATCGCCTCATCGCCTCTCGAGCTCGGCATTGGCGATGCGGTACGCGCCTACCAGAGCCGCAAGCAGCAGCATCGATGCCAGTTCAACACAGAGCACGTAAGGGCCGAACAAAGCGATTCCAATATCGCGCGGCGAAACCGGAGCCAGTGCCGCCGGTCCGACAGCGCCGGTCGCCAAGACATAGCCCAGCTGCACCGTCAGGATGCCGGAGAGAACGCCAGGGCCCGCCCAGAGCCTTGGCGACATCCAACGCGCCTCCCGCGCCGCAGTCGCTTTGCCGAGATTCATCATCATCACGACAAACACGAACAAGACCATGATCGCCCCGGCGTAGATGATCACCTCCAGAGCTGCCGCGAAGGCAGCCCCCAGCGTGTAAAATACCAACGCCACGGCTAGAAGCGAGACGATCAGATACAACAGAGCATGCACGCCATTTGCCCGTGAGATGACACAGAGGGTGGACAGCAGAGCAATGACGGCGGCGAGATAGAATGTGGCATTCATCCGGCGATCCTCCTGCCTAGGGCAATAGGCTGTGCGTATCGACCGGCGGGCGCTCATGTTCCGCCTCGCCTTTGTCCTTGCCCGGTATCGCCAAGCCCGAGACGCGATAGAAACTGTATTCCGGATATTTTCCGGTGCCGGCGATCAGTAAATCCTCCTTTTCGTAGACCAAGTTCTCTCGTTCATATTCTCCCATCTCGAAATCGGGCGTGAGCTGGATCGCGTAGGTCGGGCAAGCCTCCTCACAAAATCCGCAGAAGATGCAGCGAGAGAAATTGATCCGGAAATATTCCGGATACCATCGTCCGTCCTCCTCGGTTTTTTGCAGGCTGATGCAATCGACCGGGCAAGCAACGGCGCAGAGCGAACAGGAGACACAGCGCTCCTGCCCGTCGGGGTCGCGCGAGAGAATGATCCGGCCCCGGTAGCGTGGCGCCAGGTAAGGCATTTGTTCAGGATATTGCACAGTCTCGCTGCGATGAAACAGATGGAGGAATGTGTACCAGAGCGTGCGTAATGAACTCAGCATCTCGAACGCCTCCCTGTAGATCCTATCCGGTTGGCCCGTTGGCCAGCATCAGCGCGCCGGTAACGGCGACATTCAACAACGACAGCGGCAGCATGAACTTCCAGCCATAGGACATCAGCTGATCGTAACGTGGACGTGGCAAGGCGGCCCGCAACAAAATGAAAAACATTACGAAAAAGCCTGCTTTGAGCACGAACCACGCCAGTGGCGGCAAGAACGGCCCCTGCCAGCCGCCAAAGAACAGGACGGTGATCATCGAGGCCGTGAGCAGGATGCCGACATATTCCCCGATAAAAAACATCCCGAATTTCATGCCGGAATATTCTGTGTGAAAACCCGCCCCGAGTTCGTTCTCGCCTTCCGGTAGGTCGAAGGGGAGGCGATGAGTCTCGGCGATCCCGGCAATCATGAAGACGATGAAGCCAAGGAACTGCGGCACGATATACCAAAGCCCCTGCTGCGCATGCACGATGGCGCCGATGCTGAACGACCCCGCGAGCATCACAACGCCGATGAGAGAGAGGCCCATAAAGACTTCGTAACTGACCATTTGCGCGGCGGCGCGCATGCCACCCAGTAGCGCGTATTTGCTGTTGGAGGCCCACCCTGCGAGCACGACGCTGTAAACCGAAAGCGACGCCATCGCGAGAAAGAATAGAATTCCAACATTAAAATTCCCGGCGATGCCGATCACCGGCGTTACGGGAATCACCGCGAAGGCCATCAGAGCCGCGACCATCACCACCGCGGGGGCCAATACGAACACGAAGCGGTCCGAGAACGGTGGAACCCAGTCCTGCTTGAATAGGATCTTGATCAGATCGGCAATAACCTGAAGCGAGCCGAATGGCCCCACCCGGTTCGGTCCCCGCCGGTCCTGCCAAAAGCCGAGCAGACGCCGCTCAATCCAGGTCAGCAGCGCCGCTCCGAGAACCAAAGCCAGCAAAATACCAATCGCATTGAGCAGTCCCGGCAGGATCACGTGCATCGCTCGCCTCCTGTGCCCTCTACGGGGCGGAGTGCCGCCCACCCTGCCAGGCCGGGGCCGTTCATGCCCGCAATGCCGGGCGCCAGTTCCGGTGCCAGCCGAACCGCCCGGCGATGCGTTTCGCCGGAGAACACTGCCTCGACCATATCGCCCTCGACGACGCCGAGACTCTCCGCGTCATCCTCATTCAAGTACAGCGCGAGTGGCGGGGCACGTTCCGCGATTACCGGCGCCAGGGCGCTTAGCTCCTCGCTGCCAAAACTCTCCATATGCGGCACCACCAGCCAACGTCCGGGCGCACGGACAAAGGCGGCAGGAAAGCCGTCCGAAAATGACATCACGCTGGCGGGCGACCACTCCAGGAGGCGCACACCGGGATCGCCACCGCGCATGGCGCCGGTCTCGTCCTGAAACTTGTGCAAGGACTGCCCGGAGTTCCAGCCCGGGGCCCAGAAGAACGGGACGAGCGCCGCCGGCATCGGCCCATAGTAACCCTCCATCGTGGCGCTGAAGGGCGTGTCATTCATGGCCGGCGGCTTCGGCTCATGCACGTTATGTCCCGCATCCAGCGCCGTGCGCCCGCTATAGCGATGCGGTGCGCTGCGAATGCGACTTCCCGCGACACGAAAGGCGTGCCCCGGAGCCACATCGGGCACCCCCGCAAACACCGGCAAGGTGGTGGCCAGGGCGCTTGTTACATCGTCGAACCCCTCCCAATCTAGGGCCGGGCCGCGACCGCAAGCCCGCGCGATGTCGCGCAGCCATGCCCAGCTAGGCTGGATCTCACCCTCCGGGGTCACGGCCGGGAAGAACCGCTGCGCCCGCCCCTCTGCACTGACGAGAGTGCCTTCGGCTTCGGCAAAATTGGCGGCGGGTAGTACAATATCCGCACGCATGGTCGTGGGTGTGATCACGTGGTCGAGCGCGACCACCGTTGCCCGGTCAAACAGGGTATCGATTGCTGGGGGAGCCGCACGCCGGCAAAGATCGTTCTCCAGCGCGATCACCACCGCACCATCTGCCTTACCCAAGGCGTCCGCGACGCTTCCGCCCTGCATCAGCGCGAGTCCCAGGCTGTTGCATTCTGGTACCGCCAGCGCGATTCCGAGTCCACGCGCACCGAGCATCTGTGCGAGAGCGAAAGCCGCACGCAGCGTTGCTTCATTGCCGAGCTCGCAACCGCAAACGATTAAGGGATGCGCGGCTGCCATCAGCGCCGCGGCAATCCGCCCGGCAAACCCTTGGGCTTCCTCGTCAAGCCCCTCCACCACCGGGGCCCGGGCGTCGATTTGGTTCAGGACTGCGAAGCCGAGCCGTGCAATATCATCGGGCGCGGCACGGAATGTCTCGACTGCCACGTCATCCAACCGCGTTGCCATCGGGGTCGCGATGAACAGCGGGCTGCGGACATCCTGCGCCACCTCGCGGACCGCCGCATCCTGCCAGGACGCGACCTTTATCTGCGCTGCAATACCCTGGCACTGCGTGCGCACGGCCTGGCGTAAGGCCAAGGCCAACCGCGGCGCGGTATTGGCCACATCCTCGCCGAGCACCAGAACGGCATCCGCGGTTTCAATCTCGCTCAGCGAGGGGGTCTTGATGGCGCCGGCGACGAGCGTTCCTGCGATGAGATCAAGGCATTGCGCGTCCGGCACAGACACTCCGGCGTAGAATGCCTCCGGCCCCACCAGCATACGCAGCGCAAAATTGGCCTCGAGCGTCGCCCTGGGCGAACCGATGCCGATGAGTCTTTTGCCCGCAGCGCATTGTCGCGCGATGGTTTCGAGCACTGCCGCTCTTGTGACAGGCTCCATGCCGCTTCGCATGAGAACCTTGCGCGGCCGGTTCTCGCCATTGGCAAAGCCATAGCCGAACCGCCCACGATCGCACAGAAAATACCCGTTTACCGCGCCATTGAAGCGGTTCAGAATCCGTCGAACTTTTCCGCCATGCTCGCTTACATGCGTATTGCAGCCAACCCCGCAATGGACACAAACCGAGGGCACGCTGCGCAGATCCCACTTCCGATTATAGACAGCGGATAGCGTCTTGTCCGTGAACACGCCGGTCGGGCAGACCTCCACAAGATTGCCGCTAAATTCGCTCTCCAGCACGCCTTCCTCGTCTCGGCCAAAATACACATCGTTATGCGCCGCCTGTACATCGAGATCGTGCCCCCCGGCGTAGTCCCGATAAAATCGCACACAGCGGTAACAGGCGATGCAACGGTTCATCTCATGCTTGATGAACGGCCCGAGATATTGATTGCGATGGGTGCGTTTGGTGAAGCGATAACGCCGGTAGTTATGCCCCGTCATCACCGTCATATCCTGCAGATGGCACTCGCCGCCTTCCTCGCATACCGGGCAATCATGCGGGTGATTCGTCATCATCCACTCGATGACGCTGGCGCGGAAGGCAAGAGCATCCGGGTCGGCGATGGAGATCCGCGTGCCATCGGTGGCGGGCGTCATGCAGGCCATGACAATCCGCCCGGTGTTGTCGTCCGAATTGGCAAATTGTTTAATCGCGCATTGCCGACAAGCACCGACCGAGCCGAGAGCCGGATGCCAACAAAAATATGGCAGATTGAGCCCATGCGCCAGACATGCGTGCAGCAGATTATCCTGGGCGTTGACCATGAATTCTGCGCCGTCGACAAGGATGGTGGCCATGCTCACCTCCACGGGCAACGTTTGTCGTGGATATGGCGCTCGAAGTCAGCGCGAAAATATCGCAGCCCGCTGGCAAGGGGAGCCATCGCGCCTGGCGCGTGAGCGCAAAACGTGCGTCCGGGGCCCAGTAAGCCCACATGTTCTTCGAGGATCGCGAGATCGTCGCTTTCGCCGTCCCCATCCTCAAGACCGGCGAGCAACCGCTCGATCCAGGGCAACCCATCGCGGCACGGCGTGCACCAGCCACAGGATTCCTGCGCGAAGAAGTGCTCAAGATTTCGCACCATCCCCACTGGACAGGTCCGTTGGTCCATGACGATCACGGCTCCGGTGCCCAGGCGACTGCCAAGTTTTTCCACTGCGCCAAAATTCATCGGCACGTCGAGCGTGTCGGCCATGAGGAACGATGTCGACGCGCCGCCTGGAAGCACCGCGCGCAACTCGTACCCCGGCTGCATCCCTCCCGCGTGTTCCTCGAGGATTTCCCGCAATGGAGTGCCCATGGGCAATTCCCAGGCACCCGGATTGCGCACATGCCCGCTGGCCCCGTAGAGCTTGGTGCCGGCATCCCCGCCCCGGCCGAGATCCATGAACCAGGCCGCCCCATTGTTGATGATGTGGGGGATATTGCAGAGCGTCTCGACATTGTTGACGACCGTTGGCCGCCCCCACAGGCCGCTCAGTTGCGGAAAGGGAGGTTTCGCCCGCGGCACCGCACGTTTTCCTTCCAGCGCCGTCAGCAGCGCCGTTTCTTCGCCGCAGATGTACCGGCCTCCGCTGGTATGAACCTGAACCGAAAGATTATAGCCGCTGCCGAGGATATTCGTTCCAAGATAGCCATGGGCGGTCGCCTCGGTGATAGCCTGCTGCAGACGCCGCTCCGCCAGATGATATTCGCCTCGCAGAAAGATAAAGGCGCTATCGGCTTGAATCGCATAGGCAGCGACGATCACTGCCTCGATCATTTGATGCGGATCGCCTTCTAGCAACAGCCTGTCCTTGAATGTGCCTGGCTCCATTTCATCGGCATTGACCACCAGATAGCGTGGCGGCGGCACTGCATCCGGGTCGGGCACAAGGCTCCATTTCACGCCGGTTGGAAAGCCGGCCCCTCCCCGTCCGCGCAGCTTGGATTCAGTGACGGCGCTGATCACGTCTCGCGGCGCTACTTTACCCAACGTCGCGCGTACGGCACGATATCCTCCGGACTGCGTATAGGCCGTGATATCCGGTGGTGCCTGGCGGTCGCGGATATTTTGGGTGAGTGGCGTTTCCATCATCCCTCTCTGATCTCCAGTAATTTATCAAGCCGGGCAGCATCGAGATCGCCATGCAACGCGTCGTCGAGCAGCATGGCCGGGGCATGGTCGCAATGCCCTAAGCAAACAATCGGCAGCAATGTATAGGCACCATCCGCCGTGGTTTGGCCTGGAGAAATGCCAAGTCTCCTGCCCAGATGCGCGCACAATGCCTCCCGACCCATGATCCAGCAGGAGACGCTGTCGCACAGGAAGATGACATGCTGGCCGACTTTGCGCCGGAAGATCAGATTGTAGAATGTCGCAACGCCATCAAGCTCAGACCGCGGCATGTCCAGCAGCGCCGCGACCTCGCGCAAATGCTCATCGCAAACCCAGCGGTAACGACTCTGCACATATTTCAGGGCCTCGATACACACCGCCCGCTTTTGCGCATGGCCGTGGGCGAGGGCTACGATCGCCGACCGCTCATCAGGCGTCAGCCGGGGCCTGTCTTCAACGGTCGACATCGGCCATCACGAAGTCGATACTGCCGATCAAGGCGATCAGGTCGGCGACAAAACTACCGCGGCTGATCAGCGGGATCATTTGCAGATGCGGGAACGACGGCGTGCGGATACGCGTACGGTAGGACATTGTATCGCCATCGCTGATCAGATAGTACGAGGTCATGCCCTTGCTCGCTTCGATTGTGGTGCAGACTTCTCCGGGTGGAATGACGGGCCCCCAGCTGACGTTGACGAAATGGTTGATGAGCGTCTCGATGTCCTGCATCGTTCGCTCCTTGCGTGGCGGCGTCGTCGCCCGGTGATCGGATTTATACGGTCCTCCGGGCATGTCCGTCAGGCATTGACGGAGAATCCGCAGACTTTGCCGCATTTCCGCGATATGCACCGCGACGCGATCATAGCAGTCGCCATGGGTGCAAGTGGGCACGTCGAATTCGAGTTGGTCATAGCCCGAATAGGGACGGCTCTTGCGCCAATCCCAGTCGAGCCCACAGGCGCGCAGGCCAGGGCCGGTCACACCCCACTCAATTGCTTCGTCCACCGTATAGGCACCAACGCCGATCGTCCGGGCCTTAAAGATCCGGTTTTTCATCACCAGGGTCTCGTATTCATCGAGCCGCTTCGGCAAGTAGTCGCAAAAATTGCGGATCAGGCGATCCCAGCCTTGCGGCAGATCGGCCGCCACCCCGCCGATGCGGAACCATGCCGGATGCATGCGAAACCCACAGATTGCCTCGACAATCTCGAAGGCGCGCTCGCGGTCCGTGAACATATAGAAAACCGGCGAAAGCTGCCCGACATCCTGTGACATGGTGCCGAAGAACACCAAATGGCTGATGATCCGAAACAACTCGGCCAGCATGATGCGGATCATCTGAGCACGCGGCGGGATCGCGATGCCAGCGAGGCTCTCGACAGCCATGACATAGGGAAAATTGTTCATCACCCCGCTGAGGTAATCAATGCGGTCGGTATAAGGAATGAAAGTGTGCCAGGATTGGCGCTCGCCCATCTTCTCGGCGCCGCGGTGATGAAATCCGATTTCAGGCACAACGCCCACGATCTCCTCGCCTTCAAGCTGCAAGACCAGGCGAAATACGCCGTGGACGCTCGGGTGGTTCGGCCCCAGATTGAGAAACATGAAGTCGCTGGTATCACTGTGGCGGCTCATGCCCCATTCCTCGGGGTTGAACCGCAAGGCTTCTTGCGCTGCGAATTCCTTTTCCTCGGAGAGGTCATAGACGCCCATTTCCGTCGCGCGAGCGAAATGGTCTTTGCGCAAAGGATGCGCGGTCCAATTCGGCGGCGTGAGGATGCGCTTGAGATGAGGATGCCCTGCGAAACTCACGCCGAACATGTCCCAAACCTCACGTTCATACCAGTTGGCATTCGGCCATAGCCCAGTGATGCTAGGGAGGGTTGGCAAAAGCCCGCTTAGCGCCACCTTGACCCGCAGATCCTCATTTCGGTCGAAAGAAAGAAGGTGATAGACCACAGTGAAATCGGCCGCTGGTTGGCGATCACGACGCGTCCGTGTGCGCTCATCAATGGCGGTCAGATCGTACAGCATGCGATAAGGCCGCTTCGCCTCAGCCTTCACATAGTGCAGTGTTTCAAGGAGATGCTCCGGCTCGACCCAGACCGTCGGGATTCCATCGCACGTCGGTTGCGGGTGGAGGTCGCGAGATCGGAAACGGTCCGCGAGCTCCCGCAGGATCGGGGCTTCGGTGGCGGTCGGCGTGTCTGTTCGCAGCATCGCACACCACCCCTCAAACTCGGTCGGGAGGATCGAGAATCGTGGCCCGGGCACGGCTTTCACGTTTTACGTCGCGCAGGCTTGGCCGTGGCGCCCGCTCAACCCCTTGCGGCCCCACCAGCCAACTGAGGGGGCGGCGGTCGCTCGCCACCGCCTTTTGCAGCAGCATCAGACCTTCCAGAAGCGCGTCCGGGCGTGGCGGGCAGCCGGGAACATAAACATCGACTGGCAGAAAACTATCAACGCCTTGCACGACACTATAGATATCGTACATGCCCCCTGAATTCGCGCAGGATCCCATGGAAATCACCCAGCGCGGCTCCAGCATCTGATCGTAAAGATACTTGATAACCGGAGCCATCTTGACGAACACAGTGCCGGAAATCACGATGACATCGGCCTCACGCGGAGTCGCCCGCAGCACTTCAGAGCCGAAGCGCGCAATGTCGAATTTACTGGTGAATGAGGTTGCCATTTCAACGTAGCAGCAAGAGAGTCCGAAGTTGAATGGCCAGAGCGAATTCTTCTGGCCCCAGGCGACGAGATCCTGCAGCCGCCCGAGCACGAGATTGCGCCGGACCGCAGCGGTGAAACTTCCCTGCGATAGGCTGGCCTGAGAGTCAGGTCTGCTGAGGCTCCAATCCATGCTCCTTCACCACGAATCACGTGCTGGCAGCGCGCGGGGCTTTGGCCCCCAGTCGAGCGCGCCGAGACGCCACAGATACACCAGGGCAGCCAGCAAGATGATGATGAACGACAGCACGGCGGCATAGCCGCTCCACCCGGCCTGCCGTGTCGCGGCGGCCCAAGTGTAGATAAAGACGCTCTCCAGATCGAAGATCACAAAGAACATCGCGACAAGGTAAAATTGGATGGGAAAGCGCAGCCCCGCATCCCCGACCGGAAGCATCCCGCTTTCGAACGGTTGCACTGTGGACCGCGCCATGTGCCGTTGACCGAGAAGAAAAGATCCCCCGATCATCCCTGATACAAGAGCAAGGACGGCCACAAAATACACGACGAGGACCCAAATGTGTGAGACCTCTCCCATATGTCCCGCTTCCATCAGGTTTTCTTCACCTGTGGATTTATAGATCGCCGGATCTTCTTAGCGTAACCTCTTAGGATCGCGCTCTGATATCTAGGCCCCGCGCGACTTAAAGTCAAGAAAACGCCATATTTGAATCCGGCTGCGCAAGGGATGAGGTAACACAAGTATTGCAATGATTTTGAAGCAGGCGCCAAAGAGAAGGCGCGCGCTCCATCATTGCATAGCGTTAAACACAGAGCTGGCATAATTGCATATCGCAACGAGATGCAGTGCGACCGTACTGGCGGAGAACTTTTGTTGCAGCTCAGTACGGCGAACGGCTCGTTGCGATAATCGACGGCTGGCAGCAGCTCGGTGAGAGTGACAGGTGAAGGCGCAAGGGTGTCGGATCGTTGCGCAATCTCTGCTTCTCTGACTGGAGTAGGACGAGAGTGTAAAATGCCGGCGCGGGGTCATGAACACGTTCCACAAACGGGGGTCGAGGATGTCCTGGGGCGTCCCTATCCGGCAACTGTCCCCAACTGCCGCCGGTTGCCGCTTGGCATTTCCACCTTCATGAGGAGGCCATACCTTCGTGGAACTGGAATTCACGTAGAACCGAGCGGTCGCCGATGGGCCGCCTGACCGCCAAGGCCGAAGGTAAGAACCTGGCCCGGCAACACGCTCGCTCAAGTGTCGATTTGGCTCATCGCCTAGGGTGGTAGAACAATCCGGTGGGCAAACTCAAACCACCTGCAGTGCTGAGCATTTCCCACCGTTAAGCCGTGACCGGATACAGCGCCTAGTGACAACAGCCTTGGTCCGATGTGGCCTCGGCGAGAACGCTGTCCCGGTTGATCTCCTGCGGCAGGTCATTGCTCGGGTTAATCGGAAAGAATCCCGATGGAGACAGCGTGAAGCCGCAGGAAATGCAAGGTTGGACCGGAAAATCCTCTGGTCGCACAACGTGATGCAGCCCGAAATTGTGCCATACCACGATATCCGTATTCTCGATCGGCCTGTCCTGCTTGACGATTTCGGCGAGGCTGTCCTTCCCATCCGAATTTGGAACGAATTCCCCTGCTGGGTATCGTTCATCCTCATCAAACGGCGTGACCCAGAGATGGTTGCGCGTAAAAGAGGAGCGGATGCCGGACGGCCCGTCTTCGGCAAGGAACGGCGTCACGCAATCCGGCGCATGCAGCTTATAGCCGACGGGCCTGCCGACATGATTGAGCTTGCCCGGGTTGACGACCTTCCAGAAGCGGTGCGATGCGGCGTTGTTACGCCGCGCAGCGGCGCGTTCTGTTTTCAATACGGTCTCCTCGGCATAAAACGCGTTGCCGTGAGGATTGCCGGGACCGACCGGCTCGGCCGTCGTATTGACCTCCACCACGCTGTTTTCGTGTCCATCCACTGCCATATCCAGCCGAGCGCAGAAAATGTGCTGGTGGATGGGCGCGCTCAGGCCGGGGGCCAACTCGCTGGCATATTTTCCCGGGCGGCCGGGCTCACAGGCATTCGTGTTCACGATACCTGTTGCCTTCAGCTCGAACTCAATATCGCCAGCCTGGGTGAAGTACCAATATTGGGCGTATTCGTAGTTGCCCACCGTGCAGATGCAGGAGATGACAAGCTTGCGCCCGCGCCGCACCACCGTCCGGTCAGCACGGAAATCCCAGTGCTTCCATAGAACGCCTGCATCCTCCTCATGAATGCAAACCGCCTTCTCGATGGTGAAGACATCGCCGCTCAACGTATTGAGATGGGCGTCGAGATATTGGATGGTGCCAAGGCAGTCGCAGCCGAGCTTGAGCGAATTCGTGAATTTGCCGAACCCGTATTCGCCGATATCGAAAATGTTCTGACGGTAGTGGCCCCGCTCGGGCGAGCCGTATGGCACGACGAGTTCCGCCAGCGCCGCGCGGCGAAGGATGGGCCGATCATCGTAGCGGATGTCATGCAGAATCAGGCCGTCGCGTGGGTTGAAGCCGATTGCCAGGGTCCATTTATCCCAGGCGATGGCATGGCCGGCCATGGTGAAACTCACGCCCTCGGGCTGCACAATATTGAGCGGCTTCAACGGCCCGCGCACCTCATCCAGAAGCTCCGAATCGTAATTGATTTCGGCCATCGGGATCGGCGGCGGGTTCGGATGCTCGTCAATGCGCAGCACCTCTCCGGTCTTGATATCGACGACGACATTAAGCCCCTCAATGGGATGGGCGTAGAAATTCTCGTCCTTGCGGAGACGCAGCCAGGAGAAGGTGTGGCTTATCAGGCGGCCGGTTTCCTCAGGGTAGCCGAAATTGCCCCCTGTCCAGGCATCAACGCAGACACCAGTCATCTCCATGATGCCACGGCGGCGGCAAGCGTCCACGAAGCGCGGATCGGCCTTCACGACACGCTCCACATCCAGCAGTTGCTCGACCTGCACCATCGGGCGCGCGGTCGCAAAGTGCTGGCGAGAGACGATCTGCTTCTCAGCCAGGGAGACCACCGTCCTCCACACACCCGGGCGATCCCGGTGAGAGAGATTGCAGCGTGCCTGACGCGGGAAAGGTGTGCCTGCAACATGGGCGCGAAAGGCCGCCGGGCTTGGCTCCCGCAATTCGATCGTCTCGAACAGGGCGCCCGGGCCGAGCTCGCTATCGGCGGAGACAATCGAAACCACCGCCCGGATCTCGTCCGGAGTGAGAGGGGCGAGTGCCTGCAGGTAGGCGGGCGGCGGCGCCGCGGAACCCGCCGTCATCGTCTGGCTTGGGTCGACATCATTCATTGCAGGATCTCCAAAGAGGACCGCGCGGGCGGTCTGCTGCCCCGCGCTCGGTTGAGGACTAGCCTTTGACGCCGCCTGCGGTCAGACCCGCGACCAGAGAGCGTTGCAGAAAGATCCCGATGACGACGGGCGGCAACGCGGCCAGGATGCCTGCGGCGGCGAGCAGGCCGAAATCCGAAACCCGGCCGCTCGCAAGATTGGCGATGACGACCGTCAGCGTCTGGGCATTCTGGTCGCTCGTGAAGAGCATGGCATAGAGGAATTCGTCCCAGACCATCAAAATACCGAACAGAATCGTGGTACTGATCATGGGGCGGGCAAGCGGCAGAGTGATGGACAGCCAGATGCGCCAGAGGTTCGCGCCATCGATGGCCGCGGCCTGCTCCAGTTCGGCAGGTATGGCGTCAATCCCGCCCTTGAGCAGCCATGCCGTGAACGGCAGCACGATCGTGCTGTCCGCGATCATCAGTGCACCAGGATTGTTGAGAAGATTGATCTGCGACAGGATGTGGTAGAGCGGCACCACGAAAAGCAGCGGCGGCAGCATGTAAGTTGCCACTACAATCAGAAGAAGCCACTGCAGGCGCCCTTCGCGACGCGAAATGAGCCAGGCCGCGGGAACTGCCAGAAGGAAGCATATGGTAACGGCACCAGCCGCCACTTCAACCGTATTGCGCAGTGCCGAGAGAAAAACGGCTCCGTCACTGTTGGCTCTCACCGTCAGCAGACGACGGTAGTGGGAGAAGTCGAGGTGGTGCGGAATCCAATGAAGCGGCAGCGTGGTGAGGTCCCGCGTGCTGCTGACGCTCATGATGACGAGCCATAGCAGCGGAGCCAGCACGACCAGAGCAACCAGGATCATAGCCAAGGTGCCGAACAGACGGGCAAGAGGTGAAAGGCGCACCGCCGCTTTCCTCAGGCGATCGAGGGCTGAAGGCGCGCGACGCGCAGATAGGCACCGATCAGGACGACGCTGATGGCGACGGAGAGCAACGCAATTGCGGCTCCATACCCGGCGTTGCCGTAAGAAAAGGCCTGCTGATACACCATGATGCTCAGCGAGCGCGTGGCATTGGCGGGGCCGCCGCGCGTCATGATCCAAATGATGTCGAAGACCTTGATCGTATCGATCACCCTCAACACCGCCGCGATGGTAAGGGGCACCATGATGGCGGGCAGGATGACACTGCGGAAGCGCGCCCAGGCCCCTGCCCCATCAATAATTGCGGCCTCCTTGAGCTCGCGCGGAACGTTCTGCAGTCCCGCCAGCGTGATAAGCGCGACGAAGGGAAAGGTCTTCCAGATATCGGCGGCCGCGATCGCGGTCAAAGCGAGACCGGGCTCGCCAAGCCAACTGCGATAGGCGTGAATGACATGCAGCTGCGACAAAAGCGCGTTGAGGGCGCCAAAGTCCGGATTGTAGATCACACGCCAGGCCATGGCATTGATGACGGTCGGCAAGGCCCAGGGTATGAGGAGGAGCGCCCGCAGAATGCCGCGCCCCTTCAAGGGCAGGTCCAGCAGCAGCCCGACCAGCAGACCGAGCAGCATTTCGATGATCACCGTCGATAGGCTGAAGGTGATCGTCACGCTCAGAGCGTGGCGAAACCCGCGGGATCGCAAGGCATGGGCAAAATTGCCGAGGCCCAGGAAGGTTCCCGAGGCATCGCCAAGCTGGGCGTTGGTGAGGCTGATCCAGATGGTCTGAACAAGCGGCCAGCCGATAACGGCGAGCAGACCCAAGCACAGGGGCAGCAAGAGGAGGTAGGAGCGACCCCTGAGCATCGAGCCTCGCTGATCAATCGCCGGAAATGCTGTCTGCGGCGGCCTGGAGGGCGGCTTGCGGTGTCACCTTTCCAAGCAGGGCCTGTTGGATATTCTGCTGCAACGCGGCCGAAAATTGCTGGTAGTTCGGCACGGTCGGTCGCGGATACATCTGCCCGAGCGCCGCCTTCACGGCTGCCATCAGCTCCTGGCGCCCCTTGACCACCACGTCATTGGAATAGGATGCCTTCCACGCCGGCATGGCGAGGGCCGAATATTTGTCCTCGACCGCTTCGGATGTGAGATAGACGATATAGTTCCAGGCTTCGTCCTTATGTTGGCTTGCTTCCGGAATGCCGAGGCCCATCGCGCCGTTGACGCTGGAGAGCGTGCTGATGCCCTCTGCGCCGGGCGCCACTTCCACCCCCACCTGCCCCGTGACCTGGCTCTCCTTGGGCTGGTTCTGGGCCATATCCCACATATAGGTCCAGTTGAGGGTAAAGGCAGCCTTGCCGGCCGAGAAGACGCGGCGGGTATCTTCTTCCAGATATTCCGTTGAATGCGGGTTGGTGGTGCCGTTCTTCAGGCTGCCGACCATGTATTCGAGGGCCTTCAGGCCGCCGCCGGTCTGGAACGCGGGAGACCCGTCATCATTGATGAACTTGCCGCCGAAGGCTGAAAGAAGAATGGTATAATCGCAGATCATCGCTTCGTTCTGGCTCCAACTCCAGACAAGCGGGTATTCCACGATGCCTTTCTGCTTGATGATTTCGGCATCCTTCTCGACCTCTTCCCACGTCTTGGGTGGATTGGCGATGCCAGCCTTCTGCAGCATGACCTTGTTGTAAAAGAGGTACTTGCTGTCGGGTCCCCATGGCATGCCGTAGTAATGGTCTTTGTAGGTGACGGTCGTCCAGGTGCCCGGAAGGATGCCGCTCTTCATGTCGGAGGTGATGCGGTCGGTCACATCTGCCAGTACATGTTTGGTCGCGAATTCAGCGGGCCAAATCGTGTCGAACAGCACGACGTCATATCCGTTCGAGGACCCTTTAGAGAGCATGATCTTGTCGTGCAGGGACTCATAGGGAACGAATTCGAGGTCCACCTTCACACCCGGATGCATGGCGGTGTAGGCCGCCGTCATTTCCCGGATCTGGCCTTCGCTATAGCCGGCTTGTGCCATGAAAAGCGCGTGCAGCGTCGTATCCGCCCACGCCGCATGGGCCCCGCTCAAGGCCAAAGCCACCACTGAGGTACAAGCGAACCAGGCACGTCTTGTCATGGGTCGATCCTCTCGGTTCGGAAATGGCCTTTCGGCGTTATTAAATCCATTTGGTTTTATTAACCTGAACGGGCCAGGCAGGGATTGTCAACTATCTTCCGTGGCGTGGTCAGAAAGATTGCGCAGCTAGCCTCACAGGCTGCCGGCCTGCCCACCGAGCGGTGCGCCGAGAACCGTCTGCACCAGATTGAGCGCCTGCCCGCCCGCACCACGCCCCTTCCACAGGAGGTCCCGACTGGGTTGGAGCATCGCCGAGATCGGCAGTGCCGCGGCGCCAAGGGCCGGCATATCCTGCGCCTCAGCGCGCACGAGGCGCGGCAGCCGAGGGCGGGAGTCCGGATAGACCGCGGGCAAAAGCGGCTCCGTCTCCGCGATCAAAGCGTTCCGCACAGTTTCGGGGAGACTGCCGCCGAGCACGACGGTTTCAGGGTCAAACATGATCTCGATGTTATGGATTGCGAGCCGAAGATAGGGTGCGGCGTCACGAATCCAGCCGAGCAGAAGAGGGTCTTTCCGTTCCATCCGTTGCGCGAGTTCCCGGACCGGCACATCCTCCGGTGACCGATCCGCCCCGCTGATCGCCTCGGCCGCCGCATAAAGAGACACGTATTGCTCGAGGCAGCCGCGGTTGCCGCAATTGCAGGGCCGGCCGCCAGGCTTGACAATCATATGCCCGATTTCGCCGGCGCCCCCCGAACCGCCCCTGTACTGCTCGCCCGCGATGATTGGCCCGCCGCCGATGCCGAAGCCGAAGTGGATGTAGAAGAAGTGCTGCGCTTGGCGCCCTATTCCATAAAGCCGCTCACCGATCGCGGCAGCGCGCGCGTCGTTCTCGGCGAAGACCGGCAGGTCGAGGCGCCGGCCGAGCGTTTCGGCCAAGGGATAGTGGAGGCGCTCCGCCGTCGAGCTTGTCTCGACAGACAAAACGCCGTCGCGGACCAACCCGGGCAGTCCGCAGCCCACGCCCCATAATTGGCCGCGCGCCAAGCCCGCACGCGCCAGAAGCTCTTGGACGAGGGTTTCCATTTCATCCGTCAGCCGATCCAGCGGCAGCACACGCTTGGCCACATCGTGGCTTTCCGTCGCCAGAACCGTTCCGGCCAGATTGACCAGCACGCCGCTCAATGCCTGGTGCCCAAGGCTGAGGCCAACTGCAAAGCCTCCCTCCGGATTGAGGGAGATTTCGGTGGCCGGCTGCCCGCGCTGGCCGCGTCGCCGCGCCCCTTCCAGAACAAGCCCCGCCTCAACCAGTTCGAGCGAAATATTCGACACCGCCTGGGCCGTGAGGCCGGTCAACCGCGCAAGGTCGGCCCGGGTCATCGACCCGCTGCGGCGGACAGCCTCCAGGACCACGCGCCGGTTCAGCGACTTCGCGTGCTCGATGTTGGTGCCCAGAAGCATCGCACTCTTCCGCATTCGCGGCCTCTTTTTAATTCACTTAAATGGATTTAAGATGCGATCGACCACACACGATGCCGGGGAACCCTGCCCATGAAAATCGCCGCCTATATCCGAGAACAGCCTGCCATCCTGGCGCAATTGCCGGGCCTTGTCGCCCCTCGCCTGGCCGAGATCGGGGCACTGCAACGCAAGCCTGAGCGCCTCGTCCTGCTCGGCACCGGGTCGTCCATGAATGCGCTGCTCGCCGCAGGCCCGGCTCTCGAGGAGGCGACCGGCGCGGCCCTGAGTTTCAAGGAGCCCGAAGCCTTCCTGCGCTATCCGCCGCGGGCTGATGGCGGTCCGGCACTCGTTCTTGCCGTCAGCCAGTCCGGTCGCAGCACCACAACGGTGGAGGCGGTGCGGCAGGCGGTCGGTCTCGGCCTGCCGACGGTCGCGGTCATTGGGGATCCGGGCAGCCCGATGGAACAGACGGGCGCTGAGATCGTCATGATGCCGATCGGCGAAGAGAAGGCGGGGCCGAAGACGAAGGGCTATACCGGCAGCGTCCTGACCTTGCTCGCCATCGCTGGTCAGCTTGGCGGCTCAACCCTCGAGCTCGCCGGTCTGGAGGGTGACATCAATACCGCGGTCACTCAGTCGGAAGCAGCGGCGCGAGCCCTGGTTCAGAAGCTCGGCGTTCCAGATTATATTCAGGTCATCGGCCAGTTCGGCCATGTCGGCAGCGCCATCGAGGGTGCCCTGAAAATTGCCGAGATCACCGGCATTCCGACATCCGGCCTCGATATTGAGGAGGCGCTGCATGGCCATGCCTATGGCACCAATGCCGGCAGCCTGCTGATGGTCATTGCGCGTGACGCGCGGGAAGCCGCGGTCGCCGCCAATCTGGCAGAAGGGCTGACGCCCCTTGGCCCGCGTGTTGTGATTGTCAATCTTTCGGAAGAAAAAACCGACTTTGACCTTGCAATTACCTTTCCCAAGACGAAGAACGGATGGGTGGATACGACCTGGGCACTGTTTCCGTTCCAGTGGATGGCGCTGCATCTCTCCGATGCAAAGGGCATCGCCGATCCCGGAATGATCTATCCTACTCTTGGCAAGAAGCTCAACGTCAAGATTCGTGACAAGGCTTGAGGGTCTGGGGATGCGTTACGCGATCGGCGTCGATATCGGGGGCACCTCGACCAAACTGGGCCTCGTCTCCGAGCAGGGAGAGATAGCCGCGCGTCGCGTCATTGCGCTTCGGCCCGATGCGAGCTTTGCGGACTTCGCCGATGAACTGGGTGATGGAGTAGCAGCACTCCTCGGGAATGGCATTCCGGTCGCCGGCATCGGCGTTGGCATTCCCGGTTACGCTCATCCTGAAACAGGCGCCATCGTCAAACCAGTGCCAAATTGCCCGCCGCTGGCGGGCGGCTCGCTGGCCGAGGCGTTTTCGAAACGCTTCGCCATTCCCACGAAGGTCGGCAATGACGGCGTTTGCGCCGCCATGGGCGAACGCGACTTTGGTGCAGGCCGAGCCTTCCGGCGCTATTGCGTGCTGACCCTCGGCACCGGGATCGGCGGCGCCGTCGTCATTGACGGCGTCGTGATCGACGGACCGTATGGCTTGCCGCCCGAAATAGGCGCCATCTGCCTCGATCCGTCGCGCACCGATCTGCCGAGCAACGTGCCCGGCACGTTCGAATTTCTGGCCAGCGCGGCATCCTTGGTGCGGCGCTACCAGGCGTTGGCGCCGGAGGCGGATGTCGCCAACGCCAAGGAACTCTTTACCCGTGCAGAGAGCGGAGATGCGCTCGCCCGGCAAGTGGTTCAGGAAGGTGGGCGGTGGATTGCGCAAGCGGTTGGCATGATGTCGAACATGTTGAACCTCGATGCCGTCATCCTCGGCGGTGGCTTGTCCCATGCCGGCAGCCAATTGCTCGATTGTGTCACACCCTTTCTGGATGGTTTCTACTGGGCACCCTTCGGCCGGCCGCCCCAGCTTCTGCTGGCGGCGACAGGGAATGACGCTGGCATTGTCGGCGCGGCCGCCCTCGGGCTTCAATTCAGCGGGGTTCACGTCTAGTCCCGTT
>NZ_DATJJK010000162.1:0-11197 GCF_035492295.1 Acidisoma sp.
GGATCGCCGCCGGCGACGACATTGACCAGCAGGCGGCCGCCGGACAGCCGGTCGAGGGTCGCGGCCATCCGCGCCGTCATCGAGGGTTCGGACAGGCCCGGCCGCACCGCGACCAGAAAGCGCAGCCGCTCGGTCAGCGGCACCATGGCGGAAGCGACGACCCAGGAATCCTCGCAGGAGCGACCGGTTGGCAGCAGGACGCCGAAATAGCCGAGTTCGTCCGCGGCCCGGGCAATCTGGCTGAGATAGCCGAGGGTGACGTGCCGCGCCCCGGTATCGGAGGCGAGGTAGCGGCCGTCGCCATGGGTCGGCAGGAACCAGAGTACGTCGGCCTCGCTGGCCGGTGGTGCGCCGCTTGCGGGCAGACCTTCCAGGGTGCTCATGCGGGAATGCTCCTTCACCTCAATCGTTGAGGCAATATAGGAACATTCCCACCATTTGGAAGTTAATATCTAAATATACTATACAACATAGTTTAATTTCACGCGGGGCGATGCAGTTTCCTAAGCGCGAAACCGAACTGGAGCCACGCAATGCCGTGGAAAACCAACTCGATAGCGATCAGCGTGCCAAGCACCCAGAGGCTTGACCAGGGCAGGCTTGCGTAGAGCAGGACGCCCACCGCAAAGCTCACGATACCGCTGAGGACGACGAGCCAGAGCCCTGGCATGTGCCGGTGTGTCGCGGCCACGATGAGGCGCGCGATACCGCTGATGATGAGCAGAACGGCAATGACCACGGTGATGATGAGCGAGCCGCGGATCGGCTCGGCCATCAGCAGGAAGCCACCGACCACATAGAGAATGCCAATCAGCACATAGAGGAGAAACCCGCTCCAACCGCGCATGGCGAAGGCGTGGACGATCTGGAAGACGCCACCCGCCACCAGCAGCGCGCCGATGATGAGGACGCCGGCGAGGCTCGCGGCCACGACGTCGATCCAGCAGAAGATGCCGATGATGATCTGGATGATGCCGAGGGCGACGAACCAGCCCCAGCGGTGGCTGGGTGCCGAACCCGGGGCGGGAAGCTGGGGCGTAAGGCCGAGACCGGACATGAAGAGGCTCCGCTGTGATGATTACGAAGCCGAGTCTTATGGCAGGGACGCGCCCGGCGCCATCTGGGCGCCGAGCTTTTCTCCCAAAGGTCTTGGGGGCAGCGTCAGTTGGTCTGTTGGATTGCCGCCAGAATCCAGTGGCTGCCCCGACGGCGGGTGAAGGTCCAGATTTCGCTCACCAACGCGCGGACATTGGGGTCACCATCGACCACTCGGCCTGAGCTATCCTCGGTCACGTCAATCATCGAGAAGCGCATGGCCACGGTCGCGAAATCCGTGTCGCCCTCGCTCCAGGCCTCGGAGAGTTCCATGGCTTCGACCGCCACGTCCGAAATGCGGTTGCGCCAGCCCTGGCGCGCAAGCGTCTGCGCCTGCTCCTGGAAATAGCGCATCAGTTCGGGCGTCACAGCCTGAGAGATGGCGCGGAGATCTCCGGCGCCCCAGGCCTGCTGGACATAGGTGAGGCATTGCGCGAAGGCCTGCCGGTCCTGGGCCGTCAGCTGGAGCGGAGCGACGCTCGGCCCCACGGCATCCTGCGCGGGGCCGAGTCCGCCGAAGTCGCGGCCCATTGGCCCGCCGGGGGCGGGGCCGAAGATCGACGGCTGCACGGCGCCGCCGCGCTGCCCCGCGAAACGCCTGATCAGCCAGCGCACGACGAAAAACACGATCAGGAGTTGGAGCAGAACGCCAAACAAGCCGCCGAAGCCGAGGCCCATATGCATGAAGCCGCCGCCGAAGAGCAGGCCGAAGATGCCGGCGCCGATGAAGCCGCCGAGCAGGCCAGTCATGAAGGGTCGGCGCGTCGCGAAGGAGCCGCCAGTCGCGCCGTAACCGCTGCGCGTACTGGGCACCTGGCTGCGCTCGAAGGGTGCGGCGCCGGGCGCGATGGTGGTGGCCCGCGGCGGGCGATAGGTGAAGCTCCCCCGGCTGCCGAAGGAATGGCCGCCGCCAAGGCGCGCTTGCGCCTGGTCGACGCCGATCGCCCCCATGAGGGGGATGAGGGCGGCCGCGATGATCAGAAACCGGCGCATGACGCGCGAGAACTCCTTGGACTGGTTACCGTCACGATATGGTGATGGAGAGCGGAATTATCAGGCCCCGGCCAGCGTCATGTCGTCGATTCGGATTGTCGGCGCGTCGGTGCCCCGCAAGAATCGAAGGTCGTTCGCGGGCACCAGACGCGCGAACATGCCGATCAGATTGTCCGCGATCGTGATTTCGGCCACCGGCTCGGCGAGCTTGCCATCTCGGATCATGAAGCCGGCAGCACCTCGGCTGTAATCGCCGGTGATGCCGTTGATGCCGGAGCCGATCAGCTCCGTGACATAAAGGCCTTCCTTAATATCTGCCATCAGGTCTTCGGGACTCAGGCTGCCGGCTGCGAGATAGAGGTTGGAGGTCGAGGGGCCCGGCGGCCCAGAGGTGCCGCGCGACGCGCTGCCCGTGGTCTTGAGGCCGAGTTGCTTCGCGCTGCGGCTATCCAGAACCCAGGTCTTCAGCACGCCATCCGCGATGATGTCGAGCGGCACGGTCGGCTGGCCTTCGCCGTCGAAGGGGCGCGAGCGCAGCCCGCGCCTGCGATGGGGATCGTCCCGGATGGTGATGCCGGACGCAAAAATCCGCTCGCCCATCTTCTCGCGGAGAAAGCTCGTGCCGCGGGCGATGCCGGCACCGTTCACGGCCCCCGCCAGATGCCCGACCAGGCTTGCCGAGACGCGCGGGTCATAGACGACCGTGAGCTTGCTGGTCTTGGGGCGCGTGGGGTTGAGGCGCGCCAGTGCGCGCTCGGCCGCGCTGCGGCCGATCCGCGCCGGGTCGTCCAGATCGGCCTGGTGCACGGCGCTGGTGTAATCGTAATCGCGCTGCATGCCGGTGCCGCTGCCGGCAAGCGCCGTCGCCGAAATCGAGTAGCCCGTGCGTCGGTAGCTGCCTGCGAAACCCCGGCTGGTGACGAGCACCGCCTCGCTGCGGCTGTAGCTCGCATCCGCGCCTTCGCTGTTGGTGATGCCGGGGACGGCGAGCGCCGCATCCTCGGCCTCGCCCGCCCGCAGCCCAAGCATGGCGGCATCGGGCTCGGCCTGATCCTCCATGTCGAGATCGAGCGGCGGAATGGCCACGACGTCCAACAGCCCGCTCAGCGGATCGGGCGGCACCAGCCGCGCCATGGCGATCGCGCGTTCCGCGATGTCGTCGAAGGTCGCGGGGTCGAGCCCGGGGGCCGAGACGATGGCCGAGCGCTCACCGACGAAAACCCGTAAGCCGAGATCGCGGCCTTCGGATCGCTCGACATGCTCGATCTGGCCGAGACGGCGGCTGACGGAGAGGGACGTGCCGGCGAAATAGACGGCATCCGCCTCATCCGCGCCGGCGCGCTTCGCGGCGGCCAGCAGGTCGGCGAGTTTCTCGGTCTCGATGGTCATGAGGCGAGCGTCTCCGTGATCGTGGTCAGGCCAGGCACTTTGCCGCCCGGGCCGAGCACGGCAAGGGTCGGCCTCTCGCGGAAGATGCGGGCGGCGGCGCGACAGACATCCTCGGTCCGCACCGCCTCGATCTGCGCCACCATTTCCTCCACCGGCACGATGCGGCCATAGACCTGCAGCTGGCGGGCGAGCTGCTCGCAGCGGCTGCCGGTACTCTCCAGCGACATCAGGATGCTGGCCTTGGCCTGGGCGCGGGCGCGCTGCAGCTCGGTCTCGGTGACGTCATGCTGGACGCGGCGGAGCTCCTCCAGCGTCACCGGCATCAGCTCCTCCGCCTCGCTTTCTCCGGTCCCGGCATAAATGCCGAAGAGACCGGTGTCGCTGGCCGGCGCCGTGAAGGCATAGATGGAATAGACAAGGCCACGCTTCTCCCGGATTTCCTGGAACAGCCGCGAGGACATGCCGCCACCGAGCAGGGTGGAGAGCATCATCGAAGCGTAGAAATCCGGATGCGTGTAGGAGACCGAGGGGAAGCCCAGCACGATATGGACCTGATCGAGCTCCCGCGCCTCGCGGAACTCGCCGCCGCGGTAGTCAGAGGCGATGGCCTCCGGCACCAGGGAGGTCGGCAAGTCGGCGAAGTGTGTTTCGGCGAGCCGCACGACTTCGTCATGCTTGAGCTTGCCGGTGGCGGCGACGACGACGTTTCGCGTGCCGTAATGGGCGCGCATGTAGTTGGTCAGCGCGTGCCGGGGCATGGCGCGGATGACGCCTTCCGTGCCGAGCGTCGGACGGCCCATGGGCTGGTTCGGGAAGGCCGCTTCCTGGAAATGGTCGAAGACGATGTCGTCCGGCGTGTCGTTCGCCTGACCGATTTCCTGCAGGATGACGCCGCGCTCGCGCTCCAGCTCCTCGGGGTCGAAGCTGCTATGGGTCAGGATATCGCCGATGATGTCGGCGCCGAGTGCGATGTCCTCCTTGAGGAGCTTCACGTAGTAGGCCGTTTGCTCGCGCGCCGTGTAGGCGTTGATATGGCCGCCGACCGCCTCGATCTCCTCGGCGATGGCGACGGCCGAACGGGTTTCCGTGCCCTTGAAAGCCATGTGTTCGAGGAAGTGGGAGACGCCGTTTTCCGTCGCCTGTTCGTGGCGCGTGCCGGCCGCGACATAGGCGCCGAAGGAGACGGTTTCGACCCGGGGCATCTCCTCCGTGACAACGGTGAGGCCGGACGGCAGGGTCTCCACGCGGATGGCGTCGCTCATGAGGCAGTTCCCTCGGAATGGTCGTTGCGGCCGACGAAGCTGCGGATCAGCGTTTCGACGGCGGCAAGGTCGTTCGGTGCGGTGGTGAAGCGTTCTTTGCCCGACATCAGATGGGCAAGGTGGGTCGGCAGGGAAGGGCGAATACCTGTCGCTGCCTGCACGGCATCGGGGAATTTTGCCGGATGCGCAGTCGCCATGGCGACGACCGGCACGGGATGGGACAGATGCGCGTGGCGCGCGGCCGCGATGCCGATCGCCGTGTGGGGGTCGGCGAGATAGCCGGTGGTGGCATGGATGTCGCGGATCGCCGTGGTGGTTTCGCCGTCGCTCAGTGCCAGGCCCTGGAAGAGCGCGGTGGCGCGTTTCCAGGCGGCATCCGGCACCGGCATTTTTCCCGTCGCGCGGAATTCCCGCATCAGCTGCGCGGTGACCGCGGGGTCTCGATCCACCAGTTCGAAAAGCAGGCGTTCGAAATTGGAGCTGACCTGGATATCCATGCTGGGCGAGAGACTGGGCTCGACGCCGCGCGCCGTCATGTCATTCGCCGCCAGGAAGCGGGTGAGAATGTCGTTGCGGTTGGAGCCGATGATCAGCTTCGAGATCGGCAGGCCCATGCGCCGCGCCGCCCAGGCTGCCAGGACATTGCCGAAATTGCCGGTGGGCACGGCGAAGGCGACCTCGCGGTCCGGCGCACCGAGCGCCAGGGCCGAGGCCACGTAATAGGGAATCTGCGCCGCGATACGGGCCCAGTTGATGGAGTTGACAGCTGTCAACTTCATGTCGCCGCGGAAGGTCTCGTCCGCGAAGAGGCCCTTCACCATGTCCTGGCAGTCGTCGAACGTGCCCTTCACCGCGACATTGAAGACATTGGAGGCGGTGACCGTCGTCATCTGCCGGCGCTGCACCTCGCTGGTGCGGCCTTCGGGATGAAGGATCGCGATCTTGATGCGGCTGCGGTCGCGGCAGGCCTCGATCGCGGCCGAGCCGGTATCGCCGGAGGTCGCACCCACGATGGTGACTGTCTCGTCCCGCTCGGTCAGGACATGCTCGAAGAGCTGGCCGAGGAGTTGCAGCGCCATGTCCTTGAAGGCGAGGGTGGGGCCGTGGAACAGCTCCTGCACCCAAAGGTTATGGTCGAGCTGGACCAGCGGCACCCGGGCCGGATGGTCGAAATGGGCATAGGCGCGATCGCAGAGCATGCGCAGCGTCTCGAGACTCATGGTCTCGCCCAGGAAGGGGTGGATCACCTGGGCGGCGAGTTCGGCATAGGGCAGGTCGCGCAGGCTCCGCCATTCGGCCGCAGAGCGCTCTGGCCAGATCTCGGGCATGAAAAGCCCGCCATCTTCCGCAAGCCCCGCGAGGAGAACGCCGCCGAAATCTCGCGGCTCGGCCTGGCCGCGTGTCGAGAAATAACGCATCCGTCTCAGCTATCGTAAAGACCTGGGCTTCACCAGCACCAAGGCCGCATGGCGCGGGTGATTTCGGGGATTTCACCAGAGGTTAAGCCGGGCTCCTACCGCCGGTAGGGCAGCGGCAACAGTGCGCGGATGGGCATTTTGAGGGGAGCGAGCAGCCCTGGGACGATGACCTGCGCGTCGCGGTCGTAATCCAGGATCATCTCGCGGCAGGCGCCGCAGGGGGAGACGATGGCGAGGTTCTGATCCTCTTCCTCCGCCTTTGGATGGCGGATTGCCACTGCCGTCTCGATGGTGCCGTCGCCTTCGAGAATGGCGCGGCCGAGCGCGATAGGCTCGGCGCAGACCTGCATGCGTCCGACGGTCGCACCGAGATGGATGCCGGTCCAGATCCGCCCGTCCCGGCTGCGGATCGCAGCCGAGACCATGTGCCAGAAGGGCCGGTAATGTTCCTTCAGAACCGCGCGCGCGGCCGCGATCAGTGCGTGGTCCTGCTCCGTCAGAGTCTCGACGGCGATGTCTGTCTCGGCAGGCTCGGTCTCATTCGGCAGCCTCAAGCTCGTCTCCCGTGGGGTCGGCCATCATGGCATTCACCACGATGCCCGCATGTTCGCGAATCTTCAATTCGATGGCATCCGCGATCACGGGATTCTCGTTCAGGAACTGCCGGGCATTATTCCGCCCCTGGCCGATGCGCTGATTGTCGAAGCTGTACCAGGAGCCCGACTTCTCGACGATCCCGGCCTTGGCACCGAGATCGATGAGTTCGCCCATCTTGCTGACGCCTTCGCCATACATGATGTCGAACTCGACCTGGCGGAAGGGGGGCGCGAGCTTGTTCTTCACCACCTTCACCCGGGTCTCGTTGCCGACCACCTCATCCTTCTCCTTGATCGAGCCGATGCGGCGAATGTCGAGACGGATGGAGGCGTAGAATTTCAGCGCATTGCCGCCCGAAGTGGTTTCCGGGCTGCCGAACATGACGCCGATCTTCATCCGGATCTGATTCAGGAAGATGAAGGTCGTCTTGGACTTCGAGACCGAGCCGGTGAGCTTGCGCAGGGCCTGGCTCATGAGGCGGGCGTGCAGGCCGACATGGCTGTCGCCCATCTCGCCCTCGAGTTCGGCACGCGGCACGAGGGCGGCGACGCTATCGACCACCAGCACGTCGATCGCGCCGGAACGGACCAGGGTATCGGCGATTTCCAGCGCCTGCTCGCCCGCATCGGGCTGGCTGATGAGGAGATTGTCGACATCGACGCCGAGCTTGCGGGCATAGCCGGGATCGAGCGCATGTTCGGCATCGATGAAGGCACAGGTGCCGCCGCGCTTCTGGGCCTCGGCAATGATATGGAGCGCCAGCGTCGTCTTGCCGGAGCTTTCCGGCCCGTAGATTTCCACGATACGGCCACGCGGCACGCCGCCGATGCCCAGCGCAAGGTCAAGCCCGAGCGAGCCCGAGGGGATGACCTCGATCTGCTCGTCCGTTGACTTGGACCCCATCCGCATGACGGAGCCTTTGCCGAAGGCCCGCTCGATCTGCACGAGGGCCGCGTCCAGAGCCTTGGTCTTTTCCATAAATCCGTCCCTCTCAGGGCATAGAAGCGGGCCGCGACTCGGGCCCTGGCCGATCATCGCGTGGAGTCTGATAGACTAGGAACAATTTAGCAACTCCGGTTCTGCCGGAAGGCACAAATCTTGATAATGCCTAATCGACTAGTTGCGACATCGTTACGACATTCACCCCGGCGATGTCCATGTTCCGTTGGGCGCGCGCCATGGATCCATCGAGATCGATGCCACGCGAAGCCTCCTCCACCACCGAGACGGTGAGGCCGAAATGCCGCGCATCGCAGGCCGTCCAGCCGACACAGAAATCGGTCGCGACGCCGCAGACCACGATATCCGTGATGCCACGGCTGGCAAGCCAGCCGTCCAGCCCGGTGCGCGTCTTCCGGTCGGCCTCCAGGAAGGCGGAGTAGCTGTCCACCTCCTTGTGATAGCCCTTGCGCAGGATGAGACCGGCATGGGGGATGTCGAGACCGGGATGCAAATCCGCGCCGGGGGTGCCCATCACGCAGTGATCCGGCCAAAGCACCTGCGGCCCGTAAAAAGCATCGAACGTCTCATAGACCTCGCGCCCCGGGTGGCTGGAGGCGAAGGAGGCATGGCCCGGGCAATGCCAGTCCTGCGTCAGCACCACGTTCGAGAATCGCCGCGCGAGGCGGTTGATCGTCTCCACGATCGTATCGCCCTCCGGCACGGCGAGCGCGCCGCCCGGCATGAAGTCATTCTGCATGTCGACGACGATGAGGGCGCGGTCGGCTGGCATGAGTGCTCCTGTCACGAGAGATGAAGCTCCTTCAGCACGTCGTCCGTGATCGCGGCCTCCGGCTGGTCGATAGAAACGGCGATGGCCTCGTCCGGGCCCGGCACTTCCAGCGTCGCGAACTGGCTTTGGAGAAGCGAGGCCGGCATGAAGTGACGCTTGCGGTGCTGCATGCGGTCGAAGAGCAGGTCGTAGCTGCCGGCGAGATAGACGAAGCGCACGTCCTTATGCCCGGCGCGCAGGATATCCCGGTAGATGCGCTTGAGCGAGGAGCAGGTGACGACGCCCTGCGTACCGCTTTGCCGCCAGCCGTCGATGCGGGCAGCGATCGCTTCCAGCCAGGGCTTGCGGTCCGCATCGTCGAGCGGAACGCCTTTGGTCATCTTCGCGATATTGGCGGGAGGATGGAGATCGTCCCCCTCGATCATCGGCCAGCCGAGCCGCTGCGCGAGGTCGCCAGCGATCGTGGACTTTCCGCTGCCGGAGACGCCCATGACGATGAGCGCGGTGAGGGTGGGCAAAGGAGTCTCGGTCAAGGCACCGTTCCGATCGGATGAATGGCAGGAAACCTCCGGATAGGCGATTTTCCGCCGGAGAGACAGAGGGCAGGGGAGAAGGCTAGATACCGGTCATGCGCATTCTTCTGACAGGTTCATCCGGCTGGCTCGGCCGCTTCCTTGGCCCCCGCCTCCGTGCCGCGGGCCACGCGGTGACGGGGCTCGACATCGCTCCCGGGCTCGAAACCGATGTCCTGGGCTCGGTCGCGGATCGCGGTCTGATCGACCGGGTTTTCGCGGAACAGGGCATCGAGGCCGTGATTCATGGCGGCGCGCTGCACAAGCCGGACATCGCGCGCTATCCGCCGCAGCATTTCATCGACGTGAACATGACCGGGACGCTGAACCTGCTGGAAGCGGCGACGGCGGCCGGGCATGACCGTTTCGTCTTCACCTCCACCACCTCGCTCATGATTTCGGACGCGATCCGGCGCGAGACGGCGGACCACGCCGTCTGGCTGGACGAGGAATCGGGGCCGCTCAGCCCCCGCAACATCTATGGCGTGACCAAGCTTGGTGCCGAGGGGCTCTGCCGGCTGCACCATCTGGAACATGGGCTGGCCTGCGTCGTCCTGCGCACGGCGCGCTTCTTCCCGGAGGAGGATGACACGCATCATGATCTCACAGGCGAGAATATGAAGGCGAACGAGTTTCTCAACCGCCGCGGCACGGTGGAGGATATGGCGGAGGCGCACCTTCGGGCACTGGAACGCGCGCCCGCCATCGGCTTTGCAACCTATGTCGTGTCGGCGCCGACGCCTTTCCGGCGGGAGGAAGCGGAAGAATTGAAGCGGGACGCGGCAGCGGTCATTACGCGGCATTTCCCCGAGGCGCCCGCGCTTTACGCGGCGCGCGGCTGGCGGCTGCCGGCCTCCATCGGCCGGGTCTATGACGCGGGCCTCGCCGAACGTGCGCTGGGCTTCCGGGCAAAGACGGATTTCGCCGTCGTGCTCGCGGCGCTCAAGGCGGGCACGGCACTGCCCTTCGCCCATGATCCGGACTATGTTTCTCCGAAAGAAGTGGGAGGGTCGGCTGCATGATCACGACGATGGAAGAACTCGAGGCGCTCTACGGCCCGGCCAATCCGCGGTCGATCGCCAAGGAAATTCCAAGGCTCAACGCCGATTATCGCGCCCTCATCGAGGCCGCACCCTTCGTCGTGCTGGCGACCGTGGGGCCGGAGGGGCTCGATTGCTCGCCGAAAGGAGATGCGCCCGGCTTCGTGCAGATCCTGGACGACAGCACCCTCGCCGTGCCGGATCGGCCGGGCAACAACCGGACCGACAATCTGCGCAATATCATCCGCGATCCGCGCATTTCTCTGCTGTTCGTCATCCCGGGCGTGGGCGAGACGCTGCGCGTGAACGGCCGCGCCGTGATCTCCGCCGAACCCGAGTTGCTGGACCGCTTCATCGTCCAGGGCAAGCGGCCCAAGACGGTCATTCTGGTGACGATCGAGACGGTTTATTTCCACTGCTCCAAGGCCTTTGTCCGCTCGGCGCTATGGGATCCGCAGCGCTTCCTGCCGCGCTCGGCGCTGCCGAGCACGGGCGCCATCCTGCAGCGGCTGACGCAGGATGGCTTCGATGGCGCGGCCTATGACCGCGAAGCCCCCGAGCACACGCGCGAAACGCTGTACTGAAGGAGGGCCTGAACGGCCCTCATTCCAATACTGCTTCGACCCGGGACAGAAAGCAGCCAGGGCGCGCGGTGTGAACATTCACGAAGGAGGTGCGCGGATCGGCCAGGGCACGCTCCAGGGGCGCATCGATCTGGGCGCCCCCACAGACCTGCCCCAGGTCGTAGATGCATTGATCCGCCGCGTCATAGGCCCGGACGGAGATCAGGTCATTCACGCGGACAATGGGAGCGATCTCATTCTCCGTCGTGAAGCGGGTGCAGGGGCGCTCATGGACGAAGATCGGGCTGGGCGTCCAGTAGATGCCCCGCGGGCGTGGCATCTGATAGGACCCCAGCAGCATGATCTCGCCCATGGTTCCCGCGTTGAGGCAATGGCGGCAGGGAAATACATTCGGCGCCGTCACCTCGAGGCGGCGGAGGGGGTTGCCATTGTCGTCCTCGCCCGTTTGGCGAAAACGGTCCGCGGCCTCGGTCGGGATGGCAATGCAGCGAAATGCGGTCATGGGACTCTCCTTG
>NZ_DATJJK010000163.1:0-21825 GCF_035492295.1 Acidisoma sp.
CGCACACCCGTCACGAGTATCGGACCCGTGCTACCAGACGCGTCGCGTGCGGCCGGGCTCTCTGCCACCGGCGCTAGCTTGCTGACGATGCTACCGGCTCTCTGCTTTGGCGTGTTCAGCCCGCTGGCGCCCCGGATGAGCCGGTTCCTGGGGGTGGAGCGGGCAGTACTGGCTGCCCTGGTCATGCTTGTGGCAGGCACGGCACTGCGGGGTGCGGGTGGGGCGGCCGGCCTGTTTGCTGGCCAAATCCTTGGCTGCGGCGGCATCGGGGTAATCAACGTGCTGCTGCCCAGTTTGGTGAAACGCGACTTCCCTCGTCGGGTCGCTTTCATCACCGGTCTCTATGTCATGGCAATGTCCGTGGGCGCTGCGCTTGCCGCCGGCGCGACGGTTCCGCTGGAGAGATTGCTTGGCTCCTGGGCGGCTGCTTTGAGCCTCTGGGCTGTGCCGGCGCTCATTGCCACGCTGATCTGGCTGCCGCAACTGGCGGCTCCTTGCGAGGAGACCAGTGTTACAAACCATCGTCTGCGCGGCCTGTGGTCCGATCGGCTGGCATGGCAGGTGACGCTGTTCATGGGGCTGCAATCGGCCCTCGCCTATATCGTTTTCGGCTGGCTCGCTCCCATTTTGCGCGACCGTGGTTTTTCGCCGGTCGAGGCGGGGCTGGCTCTGTCGATCTCCATTGTGGCGCAAGCGGTCGCGTCGCTGGTGGCACCCTCGCTGGCCACGCTGGGGAAAGATCAGCGTCCTGCGGTCGCGGCGCTGAGCCTGCTGTGCATGGTGAGCTTGCTCGGCTGCCTGTATGCTCCGCTCGGCTCCGTCTGGGTCTGGTCGGTGCTGCTGGGGTTCAGCCAGGGCGGGCTTTTTCCCATCGCCCTGATGCTGATCGTGCTGAGAGCGCCGGATGCAAACATGACACGGCACTTGTCCGGCATGGCACAGGGTGTGGGCTATATTTTGGCCTCGGCCGGCCCGCTTCTGGCGGGCCTGCTACATGCATCGATGGGCAACTGGACGGGGCTTGCGGCCCTGGTCGTCGGCCTGGGCGTGGCGATGCTGCTGGCGGGACTCGGTGCAGGCCGCGGCCGACACATCAAGGCGGGGTACAGGTCATAAGGACGCACACCGCTGTGCGAGGCCGCCGAGAATCCCAACGACTGTTCTAGCAAACTACGCCACAGCGCGTTCGGTAACTGAGGCGATCCAATCCATGAACGCGCGAGCGGCGGACTTGCGAAGGCTGTCGCGCGCGCAGGTTGCCCAATAGGCAGTCCCAAAATCACAGGCAGCGCCCTCGAGCGCCACCAGCGTCCCGTCCGCCACCAGACGATCGGTGATCGAATGCCAACCCAGCATGACGCCGCGCCCGTCGACCGCCGCTTGCACCGCCTGGATATAATTGTCGAAGATTTGCTTTGGTCCGCTCGGGCGTCCGAGACCTCGCGCGGCAAAGTATTCCGGCCAGCCTGCCCATCCATAGGCCGGAGGTGTGCGGACATGGATAAGAGGCACTTTCCGGAAATCGGCGCCGCCGCTGAGCTTCGCAATAAGGTGCGGCCGTCCGACAGGGCAGGCATCTTCGGGAAACAGGCGAATTGTTTCGCCGTCAGTCCAGGCTTCTCGTCCATAGCGCAGGGCGATGTCGACGCCTATCGCGAAGTTTGGAAGTTCGGAAGCAGGGGCCTGGATGTTGACCATAACCTCCGGTTCAAGCGTGTAGAATTGCGATAGCCGCGGCATCAGCCAATGAGTCGCAAAGCCAAGCGTGCAGGAAACAGTGAGCTGTCGCGGCCCTACCCCGGCTGCAAAGCGGATGTCTTCCAAGGCGTCCGCAATAAAAGCCAGACCTTGGCGCGTTGCCCGCGCAAGCCGCTCTCCGGCCTCCGTCGGCACCGCGGGCTTGCGGCTGCGATCCATCAGCGGCACGCCGATTTCCGCCTCGAGCGCCCGGATCGCCTGGGTCATTGCCGGGCGGGTCACATTCAACTCCGCAGCCGCACGCTTCATCGAACCGAGGCGTTGCACCGCGTCGAAGACCGTCAGGAGGCGTAATGATGGCAGACGGTCCATGTTAATCTTCTACTTAACATGTAGACACTTTTACCGCAGTTTTGCCGGAACGCGAGATGGATTTTCATTGCCGTGGCGCCTCCCAAGAAAGGAGAGAGTGATGAGCGTGATGCGTTCCATGGCCCAATCCGTCACTCTTCGCGAAAAGGGGATCGAGGTACCGCTTCCCCAGGGACAGTGCTACTTCAACTATTACTGGCTTCGCGATAACTGCCCGAGTTCTTTCAACCCAGAGACGAGGGAGCGCAGCTTCGACATCTTTCATCTCGACGCAGCTCCCCGGGCACGCGTCGCGCGAATCGAAGGCGATACGCTGACGATTGAATGGGCGGGAGAAGATCATCAAACGCGGATGCCGCTGAGCGTGCTGGCGGCCTATGCCGATGGCAAGCGTCGTCCGGATCCAGCTGATCTGCCGCGTCGTCCTTGGTATGGGGACCACTATCCCGATGTAGCTCGCTTCACGCAGAGTGAACTCTTGTCTGACACGGCGAAGGTCAGGGAATGGCTCGAAGTGCTTATCGTCGAGGGGGTGAGTGTTGTCACCGGCATGCCGAATAGTGACGCGGCGCTGACTCAGCTGGCCCAACTCATGGGCCATATCCGACCAACCTTCTTCGGCACCTATTTCGACGTGAAGACTCACATCAACCCAACAAACTCTGCCTACACGGCGGCGTCGCTCGAACTGCATACCGATACACCGGCCGAGGAACATGCTCCGGGCATGCAGTTGCTTCACATGCGCGCAAATACCGTCGAAGGCGGGCGCAACCTGTTTGGCGACGGCATCGCGGCAGCGAATGATTTTCGCGACCTCGACCCTGACGGCTTCCGTCTGCTCAGCGAAATCGCGGTGCCTTTTTTTTGTGAGCACGACACCTACGACATGCGCTCCTATCAGCGGGTGATCGAACTCGATCAGCGTGGCGAGGTTTCTGGCCTTACGATCAGCCAGCACATGCTCGACATGATCGACATCCCGCAGACTCTGCTGGATGATTACTACCCGGCCTTTTGCCGCTTCGGCAGGCTCTTGCAGGATGACAAATACATTATGCGTTTCACGCTGAGGGCAGGGGAGTGCATCGTCTTCGACAATCACCGCGTCGTGCACGGACGGGCTGCCTATTCCGCGACGAGCGGGGATCGTTACCTGCGTGGCTGCTACACCGATCGGGCCGAAATGCGCTCAACATATCGCGCGCTGGTGACTGAGGGGAGATTCAAGGCATGAGCGGCGTCGACCCCTGGCCCCTTGGCGGCGAGCACGCGGAAACTGCTCTGCGCCGAGATCTGGCAGCAGCTTTCCGGCTCTGCCATCGCTTCGGGTGGAGCGAATCCGTTGGCAACCATTTCAGTGCCGCGGTCTCACCCCACGGGCAGCATTTCTTGCTCAATCCGCGTTGGCAACACTTTGCCACCATCAAAGCCAGCGACCTTCTTTACCTCGATGCCGAGGATGACGGGGTAATGTCAGGGGCTTGTGCGCCCGATCCCTCCGCCTGGGCGGTTCACGGCACACTGCATCGTGCTATGCCCAGCGCCAGGGTGATCCTGCACTGCCATCCGCCCTATGCCACCGCGCTCGCTTGCCTACAGGATCCGACCCTGCTGCCGATCGACAACAACACCGCGCGCTTCTTCGGACGCGTGGCCTACGATCTCGAGTTCGGCGGCATCTCCGACACGGCAGAGGAGGGCGCGCACCTCGTCCGTGCGTTGCACGGCCATTCGGTGCTGCTCATGGGCAATCACGGTGTCACCGTCACCGGCGAAACCGTCGCCGATGCCTTCGAAGACCTCTACTTCTTTGAAAGGGCGGCGCAGACACTGCTCATCGCATTGTCCTCCGGGAAGCCTCTTGCGGTGCTGAGTGACGCTGTGGCCCGCAATACGGCCGAAGGGTGGCATCCCTATCGCGGCATGGCTGAACGACACTTCAAGTACTGGAAATCAGTGCTGGACCGAGAGGAACCTGACTGGCGAGATTGAATTGCCTGGCAGCCTAAGTTCTGGGCATCAGGCGGCGCGCCTCACCGAACGGATACGAGGGTCCGTCCTGACGGAAAAAACCGGCCTCAATCAATAATCTGCTGGGCACACTGGCGGAGAGGGTGGGATTCGAACCCACGGTACGCTTGCACGCACAACGGTTTTCGAGACCGCCCCGATCGGCCACTCTGGCACCTCTCCGCGGGGAGCCGGCTTATAGGAAGGATTGCGCCGCTCCGCAAGCGGGGATCGGGCAGGGCTCCTCTACGCCCGTCGCCGTCGGCTCAACCCACGACCTCGTAGCTGGCCATCGCAGGCACCGTCTCGGTGGAAGCGGGCTCCGGCCGCTTAGCCGGCAGGCCGAGTGGCCCGAAGGGGCGCCAGCCGACGCGGGATTCTACCCGGGCGCAGGCTGCCCGGGCGGCATCGGCGAAGCTGTCGAGAGATTCCCGCACGCGCAGTTCCGGCATGATAATGCTCATGGTCATCTCGCAGATGCCGGAAGCATTCATGATCGGCGCGGCGACGCAGGCTATGCCTTCATCCGCGCCCGAAAGCTGGGTCGCGTAGCCGAGCCGACGGGCCTCGTCCGACAGCGCCACGAACTGGCGCGGATCCATCGGCGCCCGGCCGGTGGCCGAGGGCACTGCATATTGCCGAAACAGTTCGATCTGCTCGTGCTGGGGCAGATGGGCCATGAAGAAGCGGCCCGAAACGCTCCAGTTCAACGGCACCTGGGCGCCGATACGGCTCGAAACGCGCAGGTTGCGGGAAGCTTCGGCCATGTCCTGAATGACGACGACGCCGCCATGGCGGGCACAGAGCTGGACGGTCTCGCCCAGTTCCTCGGCCAGTTTGCGCATTTCGGTCCGCGCTTCGCGCAGCAGGTCGACATTGCGGCCATAGGCGATGCCGTAGTGATACATGCGGCTGCCGAACCAGACGGCACCAGCGTCGTCGCGCTCCAGAAGGCCCGCCTGTACCAGCGCGTCCACAACGCCATAGATCGTAGAGACCGGCGCGCCGATCGCTTTGGCGAGGTCATAGGCAGACGTCGCCTTGCCCTCCACCACCAACCGGTCCAGCACCTGGGTCGCGCGCAGAAGCCCGCTCATACGGGAGCGCGGGGCGGCCGTACCCTCGTCGCTGTTATATGGATTGACTGTGGCATCCATGGCCCGTCTCCTCGCGCCGCCGTAGGCGGCCAGGCCGCCCGTGGCTCAGTCATGTCCGGCCAGGATCGTCCGGACGTGTCACTCTGTGGCAATAAATAGGCAGAGTGCGGCCTGCGGGCAAGGAAGCAGATATCGTGCTGCGATATGACAGGTCTCTGCCCTCGTGATGACGCCCCGAAACGCAAGTATGTTGCGCTGCAGCATTACAGATCGGGCTCAGCCCTGCGCGGCGAGCTTCGCCTTCCGTCCCCAGTGCCAGCGCCGCTGTAGGGCGACGTAGAGGACCGGCGTCGTATAGAGAGTGAGGAGCTGCGAGACGAGCAGCCCGCCGATGATGGCAATGCCGAGCGGCCTCCGATACTCGTAACCAATGCCGAAGGAGAAGGCGAGCGGCACCGCCCCCAATATGGCGGCGAGCGTCGTCATGATGATCGGACGGAAGCGCGCGAGGCTCGCCGCCTTGATTGCCGCCACCGGCGCCAGGCCGCGCGTCCGTTCCGCCTCCAGCGCGAAATCGACCAGCATGATGGCGTTCTTCTTCACGATGCCCATCAGCAGGAAGATGCCGATGAGCGCGATGATGGAAAGCTGCGTGCCGGTCGCGAGCAGCGCCAGGAGCGCACCCACGCCCGCCGAAGGCAGGGTGGAGAGGATGGTGATCGGCTGGGTTAGGCTTTCGTAGAGCACGCCGAGGACGATGTAGATCGAGAGGATGGCGACCAGCAGCAGCATCGGTTCGGCATCGGCCGATTGCTTGAAGAGCTTCGCATTGCCGGCGAACTCCGTGTGGATGTCCGCCGGGATGAAGATCTGCGCGGTTGCCTGCTGCACAAGAGCCGAACCCTGGCTGATCGACGTGCCGGGCTTAAGGCTGAAGCTCACCGTCGCCTCCGGGAATTGGCCCTGGTGGCGAACCGTCACGGGGGCGGTCGTCTTTTCGAAATGAACGATGGCCGATAGCGGCACCTGTTCGCCCTTGCTGCTGCCGACATAGATGCGGTCGAGCTGAGAGGGGTCGAGCTGCAGGCCGGGCAGGGCTTCGATTACCACTTTGTACTGGTTGCGCTGCTCGTAGATGGTTGAGATCTGGCGCTGGGCGATGGCGTTATTGAGCGCCTCGTCCACGTCCTGCATGGAAATCTGCATGCGAGAGGCCTTGGCGCGATCGACAACGACATCCACCTCCGGGCTCGCTCGGTCCTGGTCGCTCGAAATATCGGTGAGCTGCGGGATGGTCTTAAGCTTAGCTTCGAGTTTCAGCGCCCAGGTCTGCAGCTCCGCCAGATTGCTGCCGCTGAGGACGAAATCGTAGTCGCTCGCACTCTGCCTCCCACCGGTGCGCAGATCCTGCTGTGGCATCAGGAAGGTTTGGATGCCGGCAATCTTGGCGAGGGGCGCGCGCAACCGCGCGATCACCTGTTCGGAATTGAGCTTCCGCTCCGAGACCGGCTTGAGGGAGATGTAAAGATTGCCGCGGTTGAGGGAGGAGAAGCCGTTCGCGACGCCGATGCGCGAGCCTACTTCGGCGACCGCCGGATCCTTCATCAGTACGGCCACGACCCGCCGCTGCAGCGTCTCCATCGCCTTGAAGGAGATCGAGGGTGCGGCCATGGTCTGGCCCAGCAGCAGGCCGGTATCCTCGGTCGGCAGGAATCCCTTGGGCACGATGACGTAGAGCCAGATCGTGAAGATGACGGTCGCGAGCGTCACCAGGTTCATCAGGATACGGTGGCGCAGGACCCAGTCCAGGCTGCGACCGTAGATGCGCAGCACGGTGTTGAAGCTGCGATCGAAGCCGAGACTGAGACGCCGCGCGATGCGCATGTGGACCCGGCGGCGCTTGGCCGGATCCTGCGGCCGCATGAACCAGGCGCAGATCATCGGCGTCACGGTGAGGGAGACGACGGCCGAGACGCTGACGGCCATCACCAGGGTCATTGCGAATTCGTGGAACAGTTTGCCCATGATGCCGGGCATCAGCACCATGGGCGAAAAGACGGCGATGAGCGACAGGGTGATCGAGAGCACCGTGAAGCCGATCTGCCCAGCGCCCCGCAACGCGGCCCGCATGGGCGCCATGCCGCGCTCTACATGGGAATGAATATTCTCGATCATCACGATCGCATCGTCCACCACGAAGCCCACCGAGATGGTGATGGCGAGCAGCGAGAAATTGTCGATCGTGAAGCCTTCGAACCACATGCCGGCAAGCGTCCCGGCGATCGACAGCGGGATGGTCACGCCGGCCGCGATCGTCAGCACCGTGCGCTGCAGAAAGACGATGACGACAGCGAGCACGAGCATCACCGTGAGGAGCAGCGTCACCTGCACGTCCGCCACACTCGCGCGGATCGTCGTTGTGCGATCCGTCAGGATCGTGAAGTGGATGCCGGACGGCATCAGCTTCATGATGTCCGGCAGGATTTTCTTCACCCCGTCGACGGTGTTGATGACGTTGGCGCCGGGCTGCTTCGTAATGTCGAGCAGGATGGCGGGCTTCTGCCCGTCCCAGGCGGCGAGTCTCAGCGTCGCCACGCTGTCGATGACATTACCCAGATCGTGCAGCCGCATGACCCCGTCGTTCGTCTTGGCGATGACGAGATTGCCGTATGCCTTGGCGGTCATCAGCTGACCGTTGACGAGAATGTTGTAGGCGTGTTTCGGCCCTTCGATGGTGCCGATGGGCTGCACGACATTGGCATTGCCGATGGTCTGGCTGATGCTTTCGGCCGAAAGGCCGGCATTGGCGACGAGCGTGGGATTAAGTTGCACGCGCACGGCGGGCTTGTCGGCGCCGCTTTCCGTAACATTCGCGACACCATCTGCCTGCGCCAGGCGTTGCGCCAGGATGGTGTCCACGGCATCGTAGATCTGGCCGATGGAGAGCGTGTCCGATGTCAGCGCAATCGTCATCACCGGTGCGTCGGACGGATTGAATTTCCGGTAGTAGGGTGCTGAGGGCAGGTCGGACGGCAGGTCCGCCTCAGAGGCGTTGATCGCTTCCTGTACGTCCGCCGCCGCCGCATCGATGTTCCGGTTCACGTCGAAGATGCAGATGATATTCGTCGAACCCGTGGAATTGACCGAGGTGAGTTCGTTGAGCCCCGGTATCTGGCCGAGATGGCGTTCGAGGGGAGCCGCGATCGAATTCGCCATGGTCTCGGGGCTCGCACCTGGCCGGTTTGCAAAGACCACGACCGCCGGCAGATCGACGTTCGGGATCGAGGCGACGGGCAGAAAACGATAGGCGACAGCGCCCGCGATCAGCAGTCCGATCGCGAGCAGCATGGTGCCGATCGGCCGGCGGATGAAGGGGCGGGAGAAGGAGACGGCCAAGGTGCGGTCAGCCCGCCGCGCGTTGGGCCGTGCGCCCGCGCGGGGCGGGCCGCAGACGCTCGAGCGCCAGATAGATCACCGGTGTCGTGTAGAGCGTGAGGAGCTGGCTGAGCAGCAAACCGCCGACGATGGTAATGCCGAGTGGTTGGCGCAGCTCGGCCCCGGCACCGCCCTCGATGATGAGCGGCAGCGCGCCCAGCAGCGCCGCCATCGTCGTCATCATGATCGGGCGGAAGCGCAACAGGCAGGCTTCTTCAATCGCCTCAGCGGCGGTCTTGCGTCCGTGCAGCTGCGCCTCGATCGCGAAGTCGATCATCATGATCGCGTTTTTCTTGACGATGCCCATGAGCAGCACGACGCCGACCAGCGCCACGACAGAGAGATCGTTGCCGGTCACCATCAGCGCGAGCAGCGCGCCGATGCCCGCAGAGGGCAAGGTCGAGAGGATGGTGATCGGGTGGATCGTGCTTTCGTAGAGCACGCCAAGCACGATGTAGATCACCACGACCGCCGCCAGGATCAGCCAGGGTTCGGAGGCCAGCGACGTTTGAAACTCCGCCGCATCGCCCTGATAGCTGCCGGAGATGGTCGAGGGCACGCCGAGTTCCTGCTCGGCTCTGGCAATTACCTGCACCGCACGGCCGAGGGAGACGCCGGGGGCGAGGTCGAAGCCGATGGTCGCCGCCGGGAACTGCTCGTCATGCATGATGGAGAGCGGGGTCACGCTGCGCTTGACGGTCGCGAAGGCGCCGAGCGGCACCTGGGCCGAGGTCGAGGTCGAGGTGCCGGTAGAGGCACTTGTCGTTGCCGTCTGGGTATTGGAACTGCCCGAGGAGACGGAGGTGGAGGAAGACGAGGAGGTCGAACTGTTGGCGCTGTTGGTCGTGGCACTCGAACTGCCGCTGCTGCTTGTCTCATTACCCGGGAAATAGAGCATGTTGAGCAACGTCGGGCTGGTCGCGAATTGCGGGGCGACTTCCAGGATTACCCGATACTGGTTGGTCTGGCCGAAGATGGTCGAGATCTGCCGCTGGGCGAAAGCGTCGTCCAGGATGTTCTCCACCGTCTGCATCGGCACCCCCAGCCGGGATGCCTGGGCGCGGTCAACGTTGATCGAGACCGCCGCACCCTCGTTCTGCTGGTTGCTGTTGACATGGGCGAGCTCGGGCAGGGTCTCGAGCTTCTTCACGAGCTTGGGCACAAAGGCATTCAGCTCGTCCTGGTCGGTATCGGTCAGTCGATACTGATAGGCGTTGCTGGTGATGCTGGTGCCGAGCTGAATGTCCTGCACCGCTTGATAGTAGATGGTCAGCCCCGCGATATCGGAGGCGGCCTGTCGCAGGTCGGCGATAATCGTCTGCACCCCCGGCCTGCTGCCGATGGGGGCGAGGCTCACGGTGATCTGGCCGGAATTGGGCGTCGTGTTGGTGGTGCCGGTGCCGACGTCGGAAACGACGTTGGTGACCCCGGGGACGTGGCGGAAAGCCGCCGCCGCCTTGTTCTGCAGCGCCACCATGGCCGGGATTGAAATGGTCTGGGAGGCCTGCGTGATAGCAATTACCGAGCCCGTATCCTGGCTTGGCAGGAAGCCTTTGGGTACGACGATATAGAGCAGAATCGTGCCGACCAGCGTTGCGACCGAGATCAGCAGCATCAACGCCTGGCGTCTCAACACCCAGCGCAGGGTCATGCGATAGAAGCCGAGAAGGCGCGCGAAGCCCGCCTCCGCCATGCGGGCCGGCCAGGCAGGCTTCTCTTCCGAGGCGGACTTGAGGATGCGGCCGCACATCATCGGTGTGAGCGTCAGCGAGATCACCGCCGAGACGATGACCGCGACCGAGAGCGTGACCGCGAATTCGTGGAACAGCTTGCCGACTACGCCAGTCATAAACAGCAGCGGAATGAAGACCGCGATGAGCGAGATCGTCAGCGAGATGATGGTGAAGCCGATCTGGCGCGCGCCGCGATAGGCGGCATCCAGCGGGCTGTGCCCGTCCTCGATGAAACGGACCACGTTCTCGATCATGACGATCGCATCGTCGACCACGAAGCCGGTCGCGACGGTCAGCGCCATCAGAGACAGATTGTCGAGCCCGTAGCCGAGAAAATACATGATCCCGAAGGTGCCGATGAGCGACAGCGGCAAAGCGACGCCCGGAATGATGGTGGCGCGCACCGAGCCCAGGAAAAGATAAATCACGAGGACGACGAGCAGCACGGAGAGCAGGAGCGTGAACTGCACATCCCGGACGGAGGCGCGGATTGTCGTCGTGCGGTCGCTGACAAGGGCAATCTTCACACTGCCGGGCAGCGAAGCTTCAAGCTGCGGGAGTGCCTGTTTCACAAGATTGGCGGTCGCCACGATGTTGGCGCCGGGTTGCCGCTGAATGGAAATGACCACCGCCGGCGTGCCGTTGAAGCGGACGTCGGTCTGGTTGTTCTCCATCGAGGTCACGACCTGCGCCACGTCGCGCACCCGCACCGGGGCGCCATTGCGATAGGTGACGACGAGATTGGAATAATCTTGCGCCGTCTCCAGCTGGTCGTTGGCGCCGACGGTCACCGCCTGGGCGGGTCCGTCGAAGCCGCCCTTCGATCCGTTCTGGTTGCCGTCTATTACCGCGTTGCGGATGTCTTCCAGCGACAGCTGGTAGGCCGCGAGCCGCGCGGGGTCGGCCTGGATGCGATAGGCTTGGCGCATGCCGCCCAGCACCGTCACCTGGCCGATGCCGCCGATCTGGCTGAGCTTCGGCTGCAGCAGCGTCACCGCGTCGTCGGCGAGGGTATAGAGCGGCACCGATTGGGACGTCAGTGCCAGCGTCACGATCGGCGTATCGGCCGGGTTCACCTTGGCATAGGTCGGCGGATAGGGCAGCGAGGTCGGCAGCGTGCCGCCCGAAGCATTGATCGCCGCCTGCACGTCCTGCGCCGCATCGTCGATGTTCCGGTCGAGCGAGAACTGCATGATGATCTGACTGAGCCCTTGGGAGCTCGTCGAGGTCATGCCGACCACGCCCTGGATTTCACCCAGCTGCCGTTCGAGCGGCGCTGTGATGAGTTTCGAGATCGTGTCGGGTCCGGCGCCGGGCAACTGGGTCGTCACCTCAATGGTCGGGAACTCGACCTCGGGCAGGGAGGAGACCGGCAGCTCCATATAGCCAAGCAGGCCCGAAAGCAGCACGGCGACGGCCAGAAGTGCCGTCGCGATCGGCCGCGATATGAACGGCGCGGAGACGTTCACTGGGTCTTCGCCGCTTTGCGCTGGTGGGTCGTGGCATCCGTCTGCTGGCCGGCGGCATCCGCCGGCATGATCTTGATCTTAGCGCCGTCGCTGAGGCGGGAGGCGCCCTGCAACACGACCTGGTCGCCGGCCGCGACGCCGCTTTGAATAACGGCGCGCTTGTCGTTCTGCTCACCCACCGTGACCTCGGTCTGCTTCACCGTGCCGTTCTTCTGCACGACATAGACGAAGCTCTGGTTCGGGCCGGTCTGCACCGTGGCCGGCGGCACCGTCAGCACGTCCTTCAGAACCTTCACCGTCAGATGGGCGGTCACGAAGCCGCCCGGCCACAGATGCTCGTCCGTATTCGGGAAATAGGCCTTGAGCTTGACCGTGCCGGTCGTGCTGTCGACCTGGTTGTCGATCACGTCCAGCGTGGCGCTCTCCTGCGGGCCGGAAATATCGCCCTCGGGGTCAACAGTGACGGGCAGCGGGCCCTTGTGCGCGGCATCGATGATCGTCGGCAGGTCCTGCTGCGGCAGGGTGAAGACGACGCCGATGGGCTTGATCGTCGTGAGCGTTACGATGCCGGTGCTGCTGCCCGACTGGACGATATTGCCGATATCGACATTGCGCACGCCGAGCCGTCCGTCCACCGGGGCCTTGATCGTGCAGTAGTCGAGATTGGTCTGGGCCAGGGCAATCGCCGCCTTGTCCTGCTCGATCAACGCCCGCGTCTCGGCGACCGTCGCCTCCTCGTCCTCGGCGGTCTGCTTCGAGATGTAGGAGGAGCCGGAGAGCTGGCGGTAGCGGGTGAGATCGCGCAGCGCGCCGGCCAGGGTCGCCTCGTCCTGCGCCAGCTTGCCGCGGTCCTGGTCCAGCGTCGCCTGGTAGGTGCGCGGGTCGATCTCGGCCAGCACCTCGCCCTTCGTCACTTCCTGTCCCTCGGTGAAGTTAATGGCGACGATGGGGCCCGAGACCATCGGGCTGATGGTGACGGTGTTGGACGCCTGGACCGTGCCGAGGCCGGTCAGCACGACGGGCACGTCCTGCTTGGTGACCGTGACGACCGTCACCGGTGTCTCCTCGCCCGGACCGGCCTTGCCACGGCGGCGCGCCGATTGCGCGTCGGCCGGACCGAGCACGAGAACGAGCACGATCGCGAGTGCCAGGCCGAGGCCGGCGCCGGCGAAGAGCATGCGGCGCCGGGAGACGCGGCGGGCAGGGCGCGGGGTTTGGTCGTCCGTCATCGGCGGGCTCATGGAATGATGGAAGGGTTGATGGCGGGCACGGGATGAGCCGTCGCGGGGGTGGTCTGCTCCCAGCCGCCGCCAAGCGCCTGCGAGAGGGCGACGGCTGCCTCGATACGGGCGAGGCGCACGCTTACCAGCGTGTTCTCGTCCGTCAGCTGGGTCTCCTGCGAGGTGATCAGGGTCGTGATGTCGGTGGTGCCGGCGTCGAGCTGGGCGCGAGCCACCCGGGTCGCGAGCTCGGCCTGCTGCACCGCCGTCTCCTGCAGCTGCTGCTGCGCCGTCGCGTAGTGCAACTGGGTCAGGGCGGTCTCGACATCGGTATAGGCCTGCAGCACCGTCTCCTGATAGGTGGCGGCCTGCTCCTTGGCGAATGCCCGGTCCTCGGCCACCTGGCCTGAGAGTGCGCCGTTGTCGAACAGCGTCTGCACCGCGCTTGCTGCCGCGTCGATGACGAGTGACTGCGGGGTCAGCAAGCCGGCGATGGCGCCATTCTCCCACCCGATCGAGCCGGAGAGGGTGAGCGAGGGAAAAAGCTCGGCGCGTGCTGCGCGGGTGGTCGCGACGGCCGCGATGAGATTTGCTTCGGCTTCGGCGACGTCCGGTCGGCGGCGCAGCATATCCACCGGCAGCCCCGGCACCGCGGGCGGGATCGTCGTGGTCACGAGCGAGCCCGGGTTGATCGTGATCTCCTCCGGCGGACGGCCGACCAGAATGCCGAGGGCGATGACCTCCTGCCGTTCCAGCGAAACGAGGTTCGGGATCGTCGCGCGCTGTCCGGCGACCAGGGCGGCCTGCTGGGCGACGTCGAGAACCGAGGAATAGCCTGCGGCAAGCCGCCCTTGTTCGACCTTCAGCAGTTCCTCGGCGGCCGCAAGGTTGCGGCGCGCGACGGCCAGCTCGTCCTGATACGCGAGGGCCGAAAAATAGGTATTGGCGACGTCGGCAATGATGGTCAGCGCCGTCACCTCAGCGGCATAGCGGGCGGACATCGCGCTCGCCTCCGCCGCGTTGAAGGTCGCGCGATTCTTGCCCCAGAAGTCGATCTCGTAGGAGGCCGAGAGCGTGGCGCTGTAGGTGCGCGTATCGACGACGCCGTGCCCGCTTTCCGTGATCGTATTGTTGGAATTGACCACGGCGCCGGTGCTGCCGCTGGTGTTTACCTGGCTCCAGCTGGCGCCGGGCGATCCGCTCACGGTCGGCAGCAGCGCGCCTCCGGCTACGCGCACGGCAGCGTCGGCTGCTTCGACTGCGGCGATGGCGCTTTGCACCGAATAGTTGTGGGCGATCGCCTCCCGCTCCAGCCGGTTCAGGTCGGATGAGCCGAAACCTTCCCACCAGTTGCTGGTGGGCCAGATCGGCGCCGGACCCTCACCGTTCCGGCCGCTGCCGGTCGTGGCGCCGGGTGAGGTGAAGGCTGCGGGCACGGCGGTTGCGGGCTTATGATAGTCGGGGCCCACATCGCAGCCGGCAAGGGGAAGCAGGGGCAGGATGCCGAACGGCCCCAACGCGAGACGGCATAGAAGGCGACGGATCACATAATCCCCTGTCGTCGACGGACGTGGCCCCAGGGCGGGGCCATTGGGCCTCGCCTTAGGGTGACTTTGTAACAGCGCTATTTCGGGCAGACTTCCGGCGGGAAGATGGCAGCGCCGCCCACACCTCCCGTCGCAGGCGTGCGAACGGGCCGCCGCGCCAAACATGGTCGCTTATACGCAGATAGTCCCGCGCTGCGACGTGCAAGGGGCGCGGCGGGCTGGGCAGAGGCAAGCGAAGCCCGGCACCAATCCCGGCAAAACCCTGGGTTGCAAGGCCGATGTGCACACTCTTCAATCCATAGGCGGCTGCCCGAAGAAGAAGGGCAGGGAAGGGTGTCTGCCATTTACGCGCGATATAGAGCCGGTTGCGGACGAAGAGAAACCACCGGGTCTCCGCCCAGGTGACGCGGCCAGCGGTCGCGAGCTTGTGATGCACCGCCAGATCGCCCGCATGAAGGATTTGCCAGCCGGCATCGATCGCGCGTAGCGCGAAATCGAATTCCTCCCAGGTGAAGAAAAGCGCCGCGTCGTAGCCGCCGAGCCCGTCCCAGGCGCTCCGCCGAATGGCGTGGCCGGCGCCCACGAACGTCGCCGCCGGAAAGCGGCCGCCCGCCTGAGGACGAAGGGCGTCCGGATAACCCCAGGAGGCTTGATCATCGTTGCTGCCATCGGCGTTCATGATGCGGAAGCCGAGCACGGCGAGGGCCGGTTCCCCTGCCATCAGGTCCAGGGCACGAAGCGCCACCGTCTCGTCGGCGAAGGTCGCGTCATTGTCGAGCGCCAGGATGATGCGCCCGTGGCCGAGTGCCGCCGCACGGTTGCGGCCCGCCGCGACTCCGAGATTCTCTCCCATTGTGGCCAGCAGCGCATCGCCCCGGCCCTCGATGACCGTGGCGAGCTGCGCGAGCGTCGTGGAATCCGACCCTTGGTCGAAGACGATGACATGTCGCGTGAGGCCGGTCTGTGCGAGCGCGGACCGGATCGCCTCCACGGTCTCCGCGGCGCGGCCGAGGCTCAGGATGACGATATCGGCATCATAGCCGCCAGCCTCGGGAAGGCTGCCGGCCAGGATGCGGGTCATGCAGAGGGCAGGGTCCGGGAAACCGCGAGATAAGCGATCCGCTTCGCCTCCTTGCGGCCGCGCGCCACCGAATCGAGGATGAGGCCGGAGAAGAGCGAGAGGAAGCCCAGAAGCTCCAGACATGCGGCGAGGATCGCCGTGGGCAGGCGCGGAACAAGGCCGTTCGCCATGTATTGGGCGACCACCGGCACGGCGAGGGCGACACCGATCAGGATGGCGGCCGCGCCGCAGGCCGAAAAGAACATCAGCGGCCTTTCCTCGCGCACCAGATTGACGATGGTGTGCAGAATGCGGACACCGTCCCGCCAGGTGCGGAGCTTGGAGGCCGATCCCTCCGGCCGCTCGCTGTAGCGGGTGCGAACTTCTCCGAGCGGCAGGCCGAGTTCCAGCGCATGCACCGTAAACTCGGTCTCGGTCTCGAAGCCGGTCGAGAGGGCGGGGAAAGATTTCACGAAGCGGCGGCTGAAGACGCGGTAGCCGGAAAGCATGTCGCTGATGCGGTCGCCGAAGACGGAGCGCACGATGGCCGTCAGCACCCGGTTGCCGAAGCGATGGCCGGGCCGGTAACTGGCTGGCGAACTGTCCACCCGGACGCCAGTCACCATGTCGAGCCCGTCCTCAAGCAGAAGGCGCACCATCTCCGGGGCGTCGGCCGCGTCGTAAGTGCCGTCGCCATCGACCAGGACATAGGCTTCGGCCTCGATCTCGGCGAACATGCGGCGCACGACATGGCCCTTGCCGGGGCGCATCTCCTGCCGCACGAGGGCGCCGGCCTCGGCGGCGATCGCGGCCGTGCCGTCGGTCGATGCATTGTCATAGACATGGATGCGCGCGGCGGGCAGCGCGCTCTGGAAGGCACGGATGACGGTGCCGATCGTCAGGGCCTCGTCGCGGCAGGGAACGAGCACCGCGATCTGCGGCGCAGTGGCGGCCGAGGGTGCGACCTCCGACGTCGTGGCCGTTGGCATGTCCATCAGCATGGATCGCCCGTCACCGGAACACCACCCGGCGCGACATGACGAAATTCACGCCGAGTCCGGCGACGGAACCCGCCGCCAGCGCCAGCACGGGATGGACGACGCAGATCGCGGTCGTCGCGATGAGCGCGATATAGACGCCGCGGTTGAGCACGAAGCCGATCGCGTTGGTACCGAGATAGCGCAGCCATTCGTGATGAAGCCGGCCGGTGCTGGCCCCCCGGAAGGTCCAGATCCGGTTGAGGAACCAGTTGCCCGTGGCAGCGACGAAGAAGGACAGCAGGCCGGCCAGGATCAGGCCGAGGCCGAAGACGAAATGCGCCGTGTAGACGAAGGCGTTGTCGACCAGGAAACCGACCGTGCCGACCACGCCGAACTGCAGGAACTGGCGGCAAAGCGGGCCGTGGCGATCGAGGAGTATTGCCATCCGGTCGCGGCGCCGCGCGGGGGAAACCGGCTGGTCGGATAGGGGTAGGGAGGGCGCGGAATCGGGCAAAGCGTTCTCTCTCGGCTCGTTGGTCATGCCTGTGCGGGGGGCCTTAGCATCTTGCGTCCGGCGCCGTCATTCCCGTTCTGGAAGCATCGCCCGCCCATGTGGCTAATGCAGGGCAATGGAGGCGGCCAGGGCAAGGGCGAGCAGGATCGCGAGCCCGCGCCAGAAGGCGAGCGGGCTGAACAAGCGTCCCAGCGCGAGGCGCCGGCCGGCAAGGCGTCCGCCTGCCTTCTCCTGCAGGGCGGCGGAAAGCTCGCGGGAGAAGAGGGCCGCATGCGCCGGCCGCTTCGCGGGATCGCTGTCGAGCGCTGCGGCGATGGCCTGGAGCAGGCGGGGCGGCAGGTCGGGGCGCTGGCGGCCGAGCGCATAGACGATATCCGTGCCCGGGCGCGGAAAACGGCCATAGGCGGCCAGCCGGTAAAGGATGACCCCGAGAGCGTAGACCTCACTACGGTCGTCCGGCGCCGCCGCGCCACGCAGCAGTTCCGGTGCCATGTAGCGGATGGTGCCGGCCAGGCCATGCGCCGTATCGGCATCGACCCCGGCGAGATAGGCGAGGCCGAGGTCAAGAAGGCGCAGGCCGCCGCCGTTCAACAGCATGACGTTCTCGGGCTTGAGATCCCGGTGCAATACCTGTACGGCGCGCAGATCCTCGACCGCGCGGCAGAGCTGCAGCCCGATCGAGACGATATCCTGCAGCGCGAAGCGTGGCTCGCGCGCAATGCGGTTCTCCAGCGTCTCGCCCCGGTAATGCGGCATCACGATATAAAGGCAAGAGCGGCGGCCGGGTTCGGCCGGAATGACGCGGCCGACCACGGGGCTGTGGATCGCGGTGCCGATCCAGCTTTCGCGCGCGAAGCCGGCCTGGAAGATGCGGTCGCTGAGCATCGCGGGGAGGGGGAATTTCAGCACCACCGCCTCCTTGGTGCGCGTGTCTACGGCCTGTTTCAGAAGCGTATAGGCGCCGCGATGCAGGGTGCGGCCGACCAGATAGCCGTCCAGTGTCTCGCCGTCTTGCGGCACGGGGCCGAGCGGCAGGTCGGACAGCGTGGCCTCGGTGGCGGCCACCGTGGGTTCGGGCAAGCTTGTCACGTCGATCACGATGACCGAGCGGCAGGGCGGCGGGTCGCTGCCTTCGCCAAGGGAGCCACGCGGCTGCAGCGTCGCCAGACGCTCGGCGAGCGCTCCGGCCATCTCATAGGAACGGCAGAGTTCGGTCAGCGCCCGCCCGTCGATCGTGCCGTCCAGCGCGCCGGGGCTGCGCGTCTCGCTGAGCAGGATATAACGGTCGTCCGCCAGCACCGGCTCCTCCTGGTAGTCGAGCAGCACGCGGTCGTCGGTGCCGAGGGCGCGGCGCAGCTGCAGCGACTGTCCGGCGAGGCGGATGAATTGCGGGGCCGTCAGATGGGTGACCTCGCCGGCGCGGATGCGCAGGATCATGCCGCCGCCGATCTGCAGAATGGCGGCGATTCGCCCGGCGAAGACGAGGGCGGAGAGCGAGGCGGCGAGCCCAGGGCGGGTCGCATCCATCCCGCGCGAGGCGAACATCCAGCGGTTGATGGCGTTGAGCGCCTGAAGCAGGGCTTGGCTTTGGCCGAGGGTTGGACGGGCACCGTAATAGCCTTCGACGAGGCCGCGCAGCGCCACCAGGGAGGGGCGCTCGCCAAGCGTCGCGACTTCGGCGGTCGTGTCGGCGTTATGGGCGACGGCGGCGAGGATGCCGCGATGGGAACCGGAGGGCATCGACTCCGCGGCGGGTCCCTCCGTCAGGATGGCATCGGAACCCGGACCATGAACGGTGACACGGTTCAGAACCCACCCGCCGGAGCGGATCGTGTCACTATTGGCTTCGAGGCGATCCATAGGCCCTCAACGCGTTAAGGTTCCGGGTTAAGACGATAGCCAAGCGCAACGGCGTTCTGTCCAGCGGAAAACCGATGAGGCGTGAAAGTCACGGCGAGCGGGACCTAATCAAAACCTTAGAAGAATTTCATTTCTCTGCGCGACGATGCGCTTAAGCCTGCCACATTCTGGTCCTAGGACCATCACCATGGTTCACGCGATCATGACGCCTGACGGTATTTTGCGCCTTGCTGGAGAACGCTATCGCGCCTGCTTCGGCCGCGGTGGGATACGGACCGACAAGGAAGAGGGAGATGGTGCTACGCCGGTAGGTATCCTGCCGCTGCGGCGCGTACTCTACCGCGCGGACAGGTTGGCGCCGCCACGCGCGTCCGTGCCGCTTGAGCCGATTGCGCCCCAGGACGGCTGGTGCGACGATCTGTCGGACATCGCCTACAACCGCATGGTGCGCCTGCCCTATGGTGGCCGACACGAGGAACTGTGGCGCAGCGACCGCGTCTATGATGTCGTCGGTGTTCTGGGCTGGAACGACGATCCGCCCGTGTCGGGGCGCGGGTCGGCTATTTTCCTGCATGTGAGTACGCCGGATCGGCAGCCGACGGCGGGTTGCATTGCTTTGGATCTCGATCATCTGCTGGAGATTCTGGCGAAGGGACTGACGGGACTAGAGGTTCACGCAGCGTAACGACCAGTCCTGACCCAGGGCTGGGATCTCCGGATCCCCTTGGTTGCGAGTTCCGCAAGGACGCCGGCGAAGCTGTTCGCGTAATTTTTAAGCGTGTCGTCAAGAAAATAGTAAAAAGAAAGTATAGTAAACTTCGTGAGCGGCCCTATATCGGGCTTGACATGAGGAGCGGTTGGATCGGGCCGGCCAGTATAGGCCGTGAAGACGGGTCGGACGCCCGAAGATACAGGCGTCGGATCGGAGCGAATGGAGCAGTCGATGGCAGATGTGTTGGTTCATGATGAGAGGGCGAAGGTGGTAGAGAAGCCGAACGGAGATGAACGGGCCATTCTGATCGTAGACGACGATCTGGCGCTGCGCTCGACCTTGGCGGAGCAGCTCGTCGTTGATGGCGAATTCCGCGCGTCTGAGGCGGGAACCGTGTCCGAGGCGGACAGCGTGCTCAACGAGGGGGGGATTCGTTTCGACGCTATCATCCTCGATGTGAGCCTGCCGGACGGCGACGGGCGCGACTTCTGCACGCAGCTGCGAGCGCGTGGCTTCAAGATGCCGATCATCATGCTGACGGGGTCAGCCGAAGAGACGGACGTGGTGCGCGGGCTTGATTCTGGAGCCAACGACTATGTCTCGAAGCCCTTCCGCCTCTCCGAGCTGATGGCGCGGCTCCGTGCCCAACTCCGCATGTTCGAAAACAGCGAGGACGCCGTCTTCAATATCGGGCCCTATGTCTTTCGGCCCGCCACCAAGTTGCTGCACGAACCGGTGAAGAACCGCCGCATCCGACTGACCGAGAAGGAAGCGGCTATCCTGAAATTCCTCTATCGCGCCGGTGCCAAGCCGGTCGCGCGGCAGGTTCTGCTCAACGAGGTCTGGGGCTACAACGCGGCGGTGACAACGCATACGCTGGAGACGCATATCTATCGTCTGCGACAGAAGATCGAGCCCGATCCGAGCAACTCACAGCTGCTCATCACAGAGGCGGGCGGCTACCGGCTCGACCCCAAGGCCAGTTGATCGCCGCTTCGGGCGCCGATCAATAGCCGCGGCCGGGTGCCTCATCCGCCGCGGCTGTTTTCTGTCCTTCGCGCATCTCGGCCAGCATGGCCCGCGCGCCGCCGGCCAGGAACATCGTATCCGTGCCGACGGTCACGAAATTATAGCCGGCCGCGATCATTCGGCGGGCATAGGGCGGATAACCGTTGTGGATGCCGGCGATCTTGCCGGCCGCCCGAGTCTTGCGCCCGATTTCCAGAATGGCCTCGAGAACCTTCGGATCCTCCTGGTCGAAGGTCGGCGGCCGCCCGAGCGCCAGCGACAGATCCGAGGGGCCGACATAGACCGCGTCGAGCCCGGGGACTGCCAGGATCGCATCGAGATTGGCCAGCGCCCCCGCGGTCTCGATCATGGCGAAGCGCAGGATCGTTTCATTGGCTTGGCTGAAGTAGCCGGAGCCACCATAGAGGCTGGCGCGGATCGGGCCGAAACTGCGCCGGCCGAGCGGCGGATAGGCGGTGGCCGAGACGAAGGCTTCCACATCGGCCGCCGTCTCGATCATCGGGCAGATCACGCCATAGGCCCCGGCATCGAGGATCTTGCCGAGAATGCCGGGTTCGAGCCAGGGTGCCCGCACCACCGGCACCGTCTCGGTCGTGGAGATCGCGGCAAGCATGGGTCCCAGAGCGTCGTAGTCGATCATGCCGTTCTGCATGTCGACTGTTAGGCTGTCCCAGCCGGCATGCGCCATGACTTCGGCTGAGAGCACGCTCGGAATGGCGAGCCAGCCATTGACGGCCGCCCCGCCTGCCGCCGTGATGGCGCTGAGTCGATTGGGTCTGATAGGGGGCTGGCTCATGATCGGTGGTCCCTGCGGCTCGAAAGCGGGCCAGGACCGGTAAGGCCGCCCGGCCAATCTCCGGAGCCTAACCTCGAGCCATTGGGGGCGCCAGCCCATCAGAGCGCGCGGCACCGAGCAGGCGGCCCAGGCCCGAGAGTATTAGCGTTGCCGCCCCTTGGCATTGAACTGCGCGAGATAGGCGATGACGTCGGCGCGATCGCGCGCTGTGTCGAGGCCCATGAAATGCATCTTGGTCCCCGGAACCAGACCGGAGGGGTCTTTCAGCCAGGCATCGAGCGCGGCAGGCG
>NZ_DATJJK010000164.1:0-4553 GCF_035492295.1 Acidisoma sp.
CCGAGCACGGGCCGCGTGGCCTGCATGACGCGCTCGCCAAGGTGGACCAGGCGACCGCGGCGCGGCTGCGGCCGTCGGACAGCCAGCGCGTGGCCCGCGCGTGGGAGGTATGGCGCGGCACCGGCCGCGGCCTGGCCGCCTGGCAGCGCGACGGGGCCCGGCCGGCGCCCTGGCGCTTCCGTGCCATCCTGCTGGAGCCGCGGCGCGAGGCGCTGCGCGACGCCATCGCGGGCCGCTTCGCCGCCATGCTGGAAGCCGGCGCACTCGACGAGGTGCGCGCGCTGCTGGCCCTCGATCTGGACCCCGCGCTGCCGGCCATGCGAGCGCATGGCGTGCCCGAATTGTCCGCCCATCTGCGCGGGGAGATCTCCCTCGCCGAGGCCGCCGCACGCGCCGAGCAGGTCACCGGCCAGTACACCAAGCGGCAGGCGACGTGGTTCCGGCATCGGATTCTTGCTCCGCCGGGGCGGACGCATACGATCCATGCGCGAATTGCGGGCCTTAAGCAATTTTCGGAAAGAGAATTGGATGAAATCTTCGCATTTATTCAGAACCCGGGTTGACGCGCCCGGCTGGTAAGAATAGGTGTGCGCGCATCATGAGCACGACACACACAACCCCCCAGCCGACTGCCCCTGACACCGAACTGAAGCCGGGCGCCGAGGTGCTTCTCCGCGCGCTCAAGGACCAGGGTGTAGAGGTGATTTTCGGCTATCCGGGCGGGGCGGTGCTGCCGATCTACGACGCGATCTTCCAGCAGAACGCGATCCGCCACATCCTGGTTCGCCACGAGCAGGCGGCCGTGCATGCGGCCGAGGGCTATGCCCGCAGCACCGGCAAGGTCGGCTGCGTGCTGGTCACCTCCGGGCCCGGCGCCACCAATGCCGTCACCGGACTGGTGGACGCGCTGATGGACAGCATTCCCGTCGTCTGCCTCACCGGGCAGGTCGCGACCCATCTGATCGGCAATGACGCGTTCCAGGAAGCCGACACCACCGGGATCACCCGGCCGGCGACCAAGCACAACTATCTCGTCAAGCGCAGCGAGGATCTCGCCCGCGTGGTGCACGAGGCGTTCTATGTCGCGCGTTCGGGCCGGCCCGGCCCGGTGGTGATCGATCTGCCGAAGGATGTCCTGATCACCAAGGCGCCGTATCAGGAGGCGGTGCGCAACGGCCACCGCAGCTATCGCCCGGTGACCGAGCCCGATCCCGCGCGCATTGCCGAGGCGATCGCGCTGCTGAAGGCAGCGAAGCGGCCGATGGTCTATACCGGCGGCGGCGTCATCAATTCTGGGCCGGAGGCGTCCCGCCTGTTGGTGGAGTTCGTCCGCGCCACGGGCCTGCCCTGCACCAGCACGCTGATGGGCCTGGGCGCTTATCCCGCGAACGACAGGCAGTTCCTGGGCATGCTTGGCATGCACGGCACCTATGAGGCGAACCTCGCGGTGCATGACTGCGACGTGCTGCTCAACCTGGGCGCGCGATTCGATGACCGGGTGACCGGCCGGCTGAACGCGTTCAGCCCGGACAGCAAGAAGATCCACGCGGACATCGATCCTTCCAGCATCAACAAGAACGTGAGGGTGGATGTGGCGGTGGTCGGCGATGCCGGCCGTACGCTGGCCGCGCTGATGGAAGCCTGGACGCAGGATCCGATCGAGCCTGACATGGATGCGCTGTCGGCCTGGTGGCGGCAGATCGAGGATTGGCGCGCGGTGGATTGCCTGCGCTTCACCCAGCCGATGCAGAAGGGCGCGATCATCAAGCCGCAGCACGCGGTGCGCCGGCTGTATGAGATCACGCGGGAACTGGGGCGAGAGACCTTCATCAGCACGGAGGTCGGGCAGCATCAGATGTGGGCGGCCCAGCATTTCCGCTTTGACACGCCGAACCATTGGATGACCAGCGGTGGCCTGGGCACGATGGGCTATGGCCTGCCGGCGGCGATGGGCGTGCAGGTGGCGCATCCGGATGCCCTGGTGATCGACATCGCGGGCGAAGCCTCCATTCTGATGAACATTCAGGAGATGGGGACGCTGGCGCAGTACCGCCTGCCGGTGAAAATCTTCATCCTCAACAACCAGTACATGGGAATGGTGCGGCAGTGGCAGGAGCTGATGCACGGCAGCCGCTATTCCGAAAGCTACAGCGAGGCGCTGCCCGATTTCGTCAAGCTCGCCGAAAGCTTCCATGGCGTGGGCATGCGGGCGACGACGGTAGAGGAGCTCGACCCGGTCATCCTTGAAATGATCAAGTGCGACCGCCCGGTGATCGCCGATATCGCCGTGGACCAGGGCGAGAACGTTTATCCCATGATTCCCTCGGGCGCTGCCCATAACGAGATGCTGCTGGGACCGGACAAGAACCGGGACAGCGCCGAAGTGACCAATGCCGGCATGGTGCTTGTGTAATGAGCGATACGAACGGAGAGCGCAGCGCCACGATTGCGGTGCTGGTGGACAACGAGGCGGGCGTGCTTGCCCGCGTCATCGGCCTTTTCTCGGGTCGCGGCTACAATATCGACAGCCTGACGGTGGCCCCGGTGGACGAGGATCGGTCCCGCAGCCGCATCACCGTCGTGACCTGGGGCACCGATCTGGTCATCGAACAGATCAAGGCGCAGCTGGGCCGGCTGGTGCCGATCCATAAAGTGGCCGATCTCAGCGCCGAGGGGCCGCATGTCGCCCGCGAACTCGCCCTCATCAAAGTGGCGGGCCGGGGCGAGGCGCGGGTCGAGGCGCTGCGCATCGCGGATGCCTTCCGCGCCAAGATCGTGGACACGACGATCGAGAGTTTCGTGTTCGAGCTGACGGGCGCGACCGAGAAGATCGACGCCTTTTTGGACCTGATGCGCCCGCTCGGCCTGGCCGAGATTTCGCGCAGCGGGGTCGCGGCCATCGCCCGCGGCACCAAGACCATCATCTGATGCCCCGGTCCGAACGGGCCGGGACGCGACTGTTTTCAACGGGAGACGAGTGAAGATGCGAGTCTATTACGATCGCGACGCCGACGTGAACCTGATCAAGGGCAAGAAGGTCGCGATCATCGGCTTCGGCAGCCAGGGCCATGCCCATGCGCTTAACCTCAAGGACAGCGGCGTGCGCGAGATGGCGATCGGCCTCCGCTCCGGCTCGGCCGGTGCGCCCAAGGCCGAAGCCGCCGGCTTCAAGGTGATGGACCCGGCGGACGCCGCGAAATGGGCCGATGTCGTGATGGTACTGACCCCGGACGAAGGCCAGGGCGACCTCTATCGCGAAAAGCTGCATGCCAACATGAAGCCCGGCGCGGCGCTCGCCTTCGCGCATGGGCTGAACGTCCACTTCAACCTGCTCGACCCGCGCGACGATATCGACGTCTTCATGATCGCGCCGAAGGGGCCCGGCCATACCGTGCGCGGCGAATACCAGAAAGGCGGCGGCGTGCCCTGCCTCGTGGCCGTGGCGCAGGACAAGTCCGGCAATGCCATGGACATCGCCCTCTCCTACGCCTCCGCCGTCGGTGGTGGCCGCGCGGGCATCATCGAGACGACCTTCAAGGAAGAGTGCGAGACCGATCTGTTCGGCGAGCAGGCCGTGCTCTGCGGTGGCCTGGTCGAGCTCATCAAGGCCGGTTTCGAAACGCTGGTGGAAGCCGGCTACGCCCCCGAGATGGCCTATTTCGAGTGCCTGCACGAAGTGAAGCTGATCGTCGACCTCATCTATGAGGGCGGCATCGCCAACATGAACTACTCGATCAGCAACACGGCCGAATACGGCGAATACGTCACAGGCCCGCGCATCATCACGAGCGAGACCAAGGCCGAGATGAAGCGGGTGCTGGCTGATATCCAGTCCGGCCGCTTTGCACGCGACTGGATGCTGGAGAACAAGGTCAACCAGTCGAGCTTCAAGGCGACCCGCCGCCGTCTGGCCGAGCACCAGATCGAGGAAGTGGGCGAGAAGCTGCGCGGCATGATGCCCTGGATCACCAAGAACCGCCTGGTCGACAAGACCAAGAACTGAGCCTTTCTTCTGCGCGTGACTCTCGAACGGCCATTCGCCCCTCAGGGCGGGTGGCCGTTTCGCTTTGCAGCCGTATCGTCATTGGCAAGCCTCGCTGGCTTTGCCTAGTCTCGGTGGGTCGGAGACAAGGGCAGGGTTTGAGCATGACCGAATCGGTGGACCACAAGGCGCTCCTCGACAACGTGCGGGACGAATTCCTCGACAGTTTCGATGAGGAACTCGAGATGGAGATGGATGACGACCGGCTCTCCCGCCTGGTGGACGGCGATGCCTCCTCCGAGGGCGGCCGCGAGGGGATCGACCGGCGCTTCTATTTCGCCGAACTCTTCCGCCTGCAGGGCGAGCTCGTGAAGCTGCAGGACTGGGTGCAGAACAGGAAGCTGAAGGTCGTGGTCCTGTTCGAAGGACGAGACGCCGCCGGCAAGGGCGGCGCCATCAAGCGCATCACGCAGCGGCTCAATCCGCGCGTCTGCCGGGTCGCCGCTCTTCCCGCGCCCAGCGAGCGGGAGCGCACACAATGGTATTTCCAGCGCTATGTCTCCCATCTTCC
>NZ_DATJJK010000165.1:0-7969 GCF_035492295.1 Acidisoma sp.
CGAAAGCATGCCGTTGAGGTCGCTCCCCTTGGAGGCGAGCAGGCTTTCCACCGCCGGCGGCGCGGCGCTTGGGCTATCGATATTGGAAACGACTTGCACGAGTTTGACCTGGCCATTCGTCTCCGCAACCCCGGCCTTCACCCCGTCTTCGCGGAGGGCCGTATTGGCATCCGTCAGCAAGCCGGTGAGGAAGGCGATATTGCCCTTGCCGCCCATCGCTTTCGTGAGGACTTCGGTTTCATATTTCGCAGAGGCATCAACGTTGGTCGCAAAGCAGAGGGCGGCGGGCGTCGGGTCGGTCGTGCATCCGGCAAGATCGATCACCGGTATGCCGCGCGCTTTAAGACGATTGTAGAGCGGAACAATCGACGCCTCGCCATCGGGAAATATCGCGAACCCGTTATAACCTTTCGCGACGAGCGATTCGATCGTGCTCATCTCCACAGATGGATCGAAGGTCGGTGTCGGAGGAACGACATAGCTGATGGTAACGCCGAGCGCTTTCGATTCCGCCTTGGCCGCCGCCGCCCAGGGCGCGAAATACACGTTCGGGCCGCCAGGGATGAGCGCGATCTTGATTTTGGACGGTGGCATCTTGTCGACTGTCGAGGCGCCCGCCCCTGCGCAGAAGGCGAGGCTCAAGAAAAGGCTCGCACAGCCTGCCACAAGGCGCTTCTTCAAAACTGCATGGCGGAAACCGCTGCTTTGCTTCATGGCAAAGACCTCCCTCGTTCGGTACTTTTGCGCACCTTGTTTTACGTGAGCCTCAGCCGCTCCTTCGGCGTTTGGTCTCGCCCATTCCCGCTCAGCGGCATTGGCCTTCTTATATATGAAGGTTATATTTTCAGGTAAGCATGGCCGCGTGAGTTGGTCAACGTCCGTATGAAAGAGGCTGAGGAATGGACGTGGTTGCGAAGGATGGGGCTGCGCGGTATCGCGCGCCAGCTCTGGATAAGGGGCTCGATATCCTCGAGGTGTTGGCCGCAACCGAGGAAGGCCTGTCTCAGGCTGAAATTGCCAAGGCGCTCGATCGGACGCCCAACGAGATCTACCGTATGCTGGACCGTCTGACCCGCCGCCAATACGTGCGGCGCACCAGCAGCGACCGCTACGAATTGTCCCTGAAGCTCTTCACCCTCGTGCATCAGCATGCGCCGATACGCCGCCTCGTGCCGCTCGCTATGCCAGAGTTGCGCGAATTTTCTCGCTGCGCTCAGCAGGCTTGTCACCTCGCCATCTACGATCGTGGCAATGTCGCGGTCATCGCGCAGGTGGACGCGCCGGGCTATTGGGGCTTTTCGATCCGCGTCGGCTCGGCGATAGGGCTGTTCAATACCGGCTCGGGCCATGTTCTGCTCGCCTTCGCCTCGCCGCGCGAACGGGCCACGATGACGGCCGAACATCAGCTCATGCCACATGAAACGATACCGCCCGATCTTGAAGAGCGGCTGGCGCGGGTGAAGGCGCAGGGCTGGGAGATCATGCAAAGCCAGCAAACGGTGGGTGTTTCCAACCTTTCGGTGCCGGTTTCTGGACCGAATGGCAGCGTGATCGCCGCCCTGACCTGTCCCTATCTTGAGCGGTTGGACAATACGCATTCCCCAAATGCCGAAGAGGTCATCGCGCTCCTGCGCGCCGCCGCCGCGCGCATCAGGCCGGATGGTGGGGCCTGAACCATAGGGTGGGAGAGCGGCGCATGATGCAGCGCATGGGAGTTCTTAACGCAAAGCGTGAACCGACCACCGCCTGGCGATCGATCACTGGCCAGTTCCAGGCGATGTTAAGGCCGGGGGCGGTGCCCCACGGTGATGCACACATTCCGGAACCTAATTTCTAGCGGAAATACGCCCTTTCTGGGTCTCAGAACGCACGACGGTGCGACAACGCCGCGTCAGCCTGACCAGGATTTCTTCGCTCCCGGCGGTCCTCTCCACTGATTGTCCCGGGATAGTCTGGAATGCTGCGCAACCATTCGCGCAAGGCGCCCATTGCCCGGGTCTCCGTTCGCGATTTCAACCGGGTGAGCCAGTAGCCCCCGAGTGTCACCTCAATCGGGAAGGGCTGGATCAACCGTTCCTGACGCAACTCCCGTTCAAACATCCGCACCGGCAGCAGGGCGACGCCCACCCCCTGCTCGGCGGCCTCCGCCATGGCCAGGGAGGAGTCGAAGACGAAGCCACGGCTGACGCGCGGGGGCATGCCGGCAGCGGCGAACCAGCGCGTCCACTCATCGGCGCGATAGGAGCGGATCAAGGTCTCACCGTCGAGATCCGTGGGCCGAGTCAGCCGCTCCGCGACGGACGGCGCGCAGAGCGGTGTAAGGGGTGCGTCGAACAGGCGCATCGCCTCCGTGCCGTGCCACGCGCCATCGCCGAAGCGGATGGCGTAGTCGAGCCCTTCACCCGCCAGGTCGACGCGATTGTTGTTGGTCAGCAGCCGCAGATCGACGAATGGATGGCAGGCGCGAAATTCCGGCAATCGCGAGAGCAGCCAGCCAGTGACGAAGGTGCCCACGGCGCCAAGGGTCAGGACCTCCCGCAATTGTCCCCCCTCAAACCGGCCAAGCGTGGTGGCGATGCGGCGCAACGCGTCCGTCAGGACCGGCTGAAGCGCCTCCCCTTCTTCCGTCAGCGCCAAGCCGCGCGGCAGGCGGCGAAAGAGGAGGACACCGAGAACGTCTTCTAACGATTTCACCTGGTGACTGACCGCGGCCTGGGTGACGCGCAGTTCGAGGCCAGCCAGCGTGAAGCTCTGGTGCCGGGCGGCAGCCTCGAAGGCGCGCAGGGCGTTGAGGGGAAGCTGAGCGATATCCATGCCAAGGCCAAATTTTTCTATGGCCTAACACGAAAGATCATCGTTTGTCATGAGCATCATCCCTAGGCATTTTCAGGGGGTTACGTCGGCACGGGCGCAGTGATGATGCCCCTCGCCGATGCGTTTTGACGGTAGAGGATCTCATATGACACCTGTGCTTACCCGCCGCTCGGTCACGACTGCTGCCATCGGTACTACGCTCTCCGGCGCGTTGTTCGCCGCCTATGCCCAGACCGCACCCGCGCCACAGCCGTCAGTCCCGGACCATGCGTCAGACCGCGCCCGCGACGCTCTCGCCACGCTCGAGGTGCGGAACGGCGGGCGGCTCGGGGTCGTTGCGCTTGATAGCGGGTCGGGCCGCCGGATCGACTACCGTGCCGACGAACGCTTCCCGATGTGCAGCACGCATAAGCTTCTGACCGCCGCCGCCATACTGACCATGACGGACCAGGGACAGATGGCGCTCGACCGACGTGTTCCGTTTGGCCGTGCCGATCTTCTCGAATATGCGCCGATCGCGCGCAAGAATGTCGGAGCCGGCTTCATGACCGTGCAAGCGCTGTGCGAAGCCGCGATCGAATGGAGTGACAACACGGCCGCCAACCTGCTGCTCGGGCTGATCGGCGGCCCACCCGGCTGGACCCGCTATGCCCGCTCGATCGGCGATACGATCTCCCGTCTCGACCGTACGGAGCCAACGCTGAACACGGCCATTCCCGGCGATCCGCGCGACACCACGACCCCGGCCGCGATGGCCCGCGACCTCAACGTCCTGCTGCTCGGGAACCAGTTGAGCGATACCTCGCGCAGGCGGCTCGAGAAGTGGCTGCTCGCCAGCAAGGTCACCGGTGATCTGCTGTATGCCGGCCTGCCGGACGGCTGGCATATCGGTGACAAGTCGGGATCAGGAGAGCGAGGGTCCCGTAACGATATTGGGATCATCTGGCCGCCAGAAGCCGCGCCGATCGTTGCAGTTGTCTACTACACGGGGTCAGCCGAACCGCTTGCGGGGCGTAACAAGGTCATCGCGGACACCGGACGGATCATCGCCCGGACCTTTTCGCCCGCTTCCGGAGCGGCGCGAGGCGGTTGAGCGGCGGCCTTGCTTGGGTCGGGCGATCGCCTTGTCGACGATGGCGCCTTTGTCCGCCTGAGCGAGTGCAAACCGTCGTCCTCGCGCCGTAACCCGACCTCTGTCGCCCTTTCATCCACCAATCGGGCATACTGCGAGTGCCGATGTGGCGCGCCTGGTCGGCACGGCTCGGGAACGCGTAGGCTTTCATCGTGCCGCCTCCAGACCGATCCATTCGAACATCGATCGGGAGGAGGCGGCGACCGCATCGCCGCCTCCGGCCTCAGACATCAGGATCCAGGCGCCAGATGGGCCTTAATCTCGGCCGACACCTGGCGGATCGCGGCCTGCGGCTCGGGATCGTTCAGGATGCCGTTCAGGAGGACAAAGTCGTGGATCATCCCGTTGTAGCGGGTGGCGATCACTGAAACCCCGGCCTCCTTGAGCTTACGGGCGTAAGCCTCGCCTTCGTCGCGCAGCGGATCGTTCTCCGAAGTGACGACCAAGGCTGGTGGAAGTCCGCTTAGCTCCTGCAGGCTGGCGCGCAGCGGCGAGACATAGGGGTTGTTGCGCGTCGCGGCATCGGGTGCGTACAGATCCCAGCCATACTTCATGAAGGCGCGGGCCAGGAACCGCCCCGTTCCATAGTCATGGTAGGACGCGGTATCCACGCTGGCGTCGGTCGCCGGGATCATCAGGACCTGATAGCTGATCCTCGGGCCGCCGCGATCCTTGGCCATGAGCGTCAGCGCTGCGGTCATGTTGCCGCCGACGGAGTTGCCAGCTACCGCGATCCGGCTGCCGTCCGCGCCGAATTCTTCAGCGTGGGCCGCCACCCATTTCAGCACGGCGTAGGATTGATCGAGCTGTGTGGGGAAGCGGGCTTCTGGCAGAGAGGTATACTCGACGAACACGCCGATCTGGCCCGAGCCGACGACCAGGTCACGCAGAAGCCGCTGATGGTTTTGGAAGTTCCCGACGATCCAGACCCCGCCGTGAATGAACAGCAGCACACCGGGCTTACCGGTCATCTGCTCGGGCTTCATGATGTAGATCTTCACGATTTGACCATCCTGGGTGATGGTCTGCTCAGTCGTCTTTACCCCCGACATGTCCACGGGGGTCATATTCTGAAGGCCGGTCAGGATCTCCTGCGGCTTCGGCTGGGGAAGCTCCCAGAACGGGCTTGGATCTTTGTTGATCTTGGCAAGAAACGAGCGGACCTGTGGGTCGATCCGAGGATCGGTGGCCGGATCCGGTGTAGCGGCTTGTGTGATTTGTGTCATGACCGTGACTCCGAGAAGAATTGCTGAGAGAAGAAGCGTGCGTCGCATGTGTCACCTCCTATCGTCTGTCATTGGCCGGGCGCTCTTGTCAGGCATCCGTGTCTCCTGCGGCAGCCGTTGCTCCCGCCTACGACCAGCGTTTAAGTTCATTTCGGGTCTGAATTCCCTGAGCCTATGCTGAGAAGTTCTGAGGATTGGCCGAACTGCGAGAGCCGCCGACGTGACAGAGCAAGGCCCACGAGCCGTCTTTGCGTCGACTGGATGGGAGATCGATCTCATCCGGCGTGAGTTGCGGGCCCGTGGCGTCGCCGTACCGCTGGGAAGCCGCGCATTCGAGATCCTTGAGGTTCTGGCTCGGTCCGGTGGCGAGCTCGTCAGCAAGTACCGCCTGATGGAGCGGGTATGGCCGGGCGCGGTTGTTGAGGAAAACACGCTCCAGTTTCATATATCTGCTATTCGGAAGGCGCTCGGCGGGGACCGCGACTTACTGAAGACGGTGTCCGGCCGGGGCTACCGTCTGCTCGGGCGTTGGGAGATCCTAGAGGTCGCCGAGCAAGGACCTGAGGTCGGCCTCGCGGCACATTCGCCGAAGCGGCACTTTCGAACCAATGTGCCGATCGCGGGCTCGGCGCTGATTGGCCGAAGCGCGGCACGGCGGCATTTGATGGAGACCCTGTCGGCCTATCGTGTTGTCACGCTGATCGGGCCGGGGGGGATCGGGAAGAGCGTGCTGGCGCTAGAGGTCGCGCGCGGCATCTTTCCGATGTTTGAGGGCGACTGCTGGCTTGTTGAACTGGCCTCGCTATCGGACCCCGCTCTCGTGCCGGCAGCCGTCTCGAGCGTCGTTGGGCTGAAAGTCGGGGGCAGCGAGATTTCTGCCGAGGCTGTAGCGCGGGCCCTCGGCCGACAGAGACTCCTGCTTATACTCGACAACTGCGAGCACCTGATTGATGCCGCAGCCAGGCTTGCGGACGCGATCGTCCGCGTATGTCCGAATGCGTCGGTGCTTGCGACGAGCCGCGAAATCCTGAGGATCGAGGGGGAATATGCCTATCGGGTGCCCCCGCTTGACGTGCCGCCTCCGCGCGAGGAAAACAATGATGTCGTCAATCAATATAGCGCTGTTCGGCTGTTCAACATCCGGCTGATGGCTCTCAATGCCGGTTTGCTGGCGCAGCCGGAAAACCTTCCGTTCATTGCGACAATCTGCCGGCGCCTCGACGGCATCCCGCTTGCCATCGAGTTTGCGGCAGGCCGCGCCGCGGCGCTGGGACTTCAGCGGACGGCCGACCTCCTCCATGATCGGTTTAGCCTCCTGACAGCCGGCCGCCGAACCGCTCTGCCGCGGCACCGAACCCTTCGGGCCGTGCTGGACTGGAGTTATGAACTATTGCAGGAGCCGGAACGGCATCTGCTGCTCCGATTAGCAATTTGCGCAGGTGGGTTCTCGCTTGAAGCTGCGACCGCCGTTATGGGCGATGCCAACGCGACGGCCGCCAGGGTTGCCGAAGGGATCGCAAGCCTGACTGCCAAGTCGCTCGTATCGCTGGATGCATCGGAACCGTCAGGCCGCTGGCGGCTGCTCGAGACAATTCGGGCCTATGCGCTCGACAAGCTGGCAGAGAGCGGAGAAGCCAACTGGGTTGCGCGCCGGCACGCGGAATTCTTCCGCGATCTGTTTGGCCCGCTCATGGCGGGTCCGCTCATCGCGCTCGACGAGCTCCCCAGATATGCCAGGGAAATCGACAATCTACGCGCAGCGCTCGATTGGACCTTCTCTCGCGAGGGGGGTGATGCCCGAATCGGTGTCGACCTCGTTGTTGCGGCCGTGCCGATTTTCCCGGCACTGTCTCTGCTGCCCGAATGTCTTCGCTGGTCGAACCAGGCGCTTCATGCTCTCGACGATACGCGGCGCGGAACGGCCGCGGAAATGCGTCTGCAGGCGGGGCTCGGATATTCGCTTATGTACACGAGCGGGGACGGCAATGGGACGCGCGCAGCCCTAGGGAGAAGTCTCGCCATCGCCGAGGAACGTGGCGACATCCATTATCAAATGTGGCTACTCGGGGCGCTGAATATCCTCTACTTTCGGAACGGGAATTGTCGGATGGCGCTGCAATGTGCCCAGCGCAATTCAGCCGTCGCCAAGGCCATTGATGACCCTACGGCCTCAGCCTCGGCGCATTTCATGTTGGCAAACGCGCTCTATCTCGTCGGCGATCTAGGCGGTGCCCACGTGGCATTTGAGGCAACATTACAGAATCAATCACATGCCCAGCACACGGCCAGAGCCTATTTTGCCTTCGACATCGTTGCCCCGACCCGCCTGGGCTTGGCCCATACGCTGTACCTGAGAGGCTATGCGAGTCAGGCCGCGGAACGGGCGTACTCGCTGCTTGAGGATGCCCGACACATCGAGGACCCGGCAACACTGAGCATACTCTTGACGCGCGCCTTCTTGCTGTTTCTTTGGATTGGCGACCTGCGAACCGTCGAGAAGGTCAGCGATTGGTATGTCTCCAATGCTCGGTCTCATTCCATGGGACCCCATGTTGTGGTCGGGCGCGGTCTCAAAGCGGTACTGGCAATTCGCAGGGGCGACCCGCAAACCGGAGTCGATATCTTGCAGGACTGCATGCGGGAACTTCCAGCGGCGGGCTACGGGTTGATGGCCGCGCCATTCAACCTTTCGCTCGCCGAAGGGCTCGCGGCGACCGGCCGTTTTGCCGAAAGCCTGAGACTGCTCGACGATGGCATGCGCCAGGTCGAAATAAACGGCGATTTCATTTACATGCCC
>NZ_DATJJK010000166.1:0-8182 GCF_035492295.1 Acidisoma sp.
GAGGCCATCATCTCGAAAGGGAAGCGATCCGTGAGCAGGAAGGACCCGCCCATGCCAGTCATGGACAAGATCACGAATTTCGAAGCCGTCCAAATGGTGAAGGACACTTTGAACGGCTTCATGGAGGATAATTGTCTGAGCCGCGGCGCAGCCATTGCCTATTTCACCATCTTCTCGCTCGCGCCCATTCTGCTGGTGGTGATTGCGATCGCGGGCTTCGCCTTCGGCGAGGATGCAGCGCGCGGCGTTGTGTTCACCAAGTTGCAGGGAATGGTGGGCAGGGACGCCGCAGGGCTCGTGCAATCCATGATTCAGAGTGCGGCCAACAGGAAGAGCGGCATCATCGCGACCGTGATCTCGATTGTCATGCTGCTGGTCACCGCGAGCGGTGTTTTCGGGGAACTGCAATCCTCCCTTAATTCGATCTGGAAGACCGATGCGAAGGAGGTGCATTCCACGGTGTCGCGCCTGATCCGTGCGCGCGCGCAAAGCCTCGGCCTGGTCGTGACTCTGGGCTTCCTGCTGCTCGTCTCCCTTGCCATCAGCGCCGCCATCTCGGCCGCCTGGGATCAGGTCAATCAGGCCGTGCCGGGAGCGAGCTTCGTCCTGCGGCTGATCAACATCCTGCTCTCTCTTTGCTTCACGACCCTGCTGTTCGCGGCCGTGTACAAGGTCCTTCCGGACCGACAGCTGAAATGGCGCGACGTTCTGATGGGCTCGTTCTTCACGGCAGTGCTCTATACCATCGGCAAAGCCGCGATCGCCGCCTATATCGGGCGAAGCGGCGTCGCCTCCTCCTACGGCGCCGCCGGCGCGCTCGTGGTCCTGCTGCTCTGGGTCTACTATTCCGCGCAGATCTTCCTGCTCGGAGCAGAATTCACCAAGGTCTATGCAACCCGCAGGGGCAGCCAGAAGCATCTGCTTCGGCCGTTCGGGTTCTCCTTTGGTAAGAATCACGGCGGGGAAAGCAAGCCGGAGCGCAACCTCTCGCGCCACTGAGCGCTTACGGTTGCGGTCGCTCTCCTGCCTTGGGCTTGTGCGCCGCGACCTCAGGCCGCCACGGCCATCGTCCGGGTAATCCGCACGGGCACGGATTTGTAGGAGGGCGTGCCGCTCTGTCGGTCATAGTGGGAAAGCGGCACGAGTACGTTCGCCTCCGGATAATAGGCGCCGGCTGAGCCGGGCGGTATGGCGTATTCCACGATAGTTACGCCGCGCAGCACCGCACCCGGATGGGCGGCCTCACCTTCCCGCGGGACGGCCGCGACATCGACCACATCACCGGCCGAAAGGCCACGCGCGGCGATATCCTGCGGGTTGAGGAAGATCACGTCCCGACGGCCGAAAACGCCGCGATAGCGGTCATCCAGCCCATAGACGGTGGTATTGTACTGATCATGGCTGCGCAGGGTGGTGAGCACCAGCACCTCCGCGCCCGCAACGCGCGGATCTTCAGTGACGCCCTGGAAGATCATGAACTGAGCGCGGCCGGATTCGGTCTTCCACTGCCGCTCGGTCGCCGGCAGGGGAAGGCGGAAGCCGCCCGGCTCCTTGATGCGGGCATTGTAGTCGCGGAAACCGGGAAAGACGCCCTCGATGGCGTCCCGAATGCGGTCATAGTTCGCCACCATCCCGTCCCAGTCGATGGCGTAACGGTCGCCCAGCACAGCCTTCGCCATGCCGGCGATGATCGCGGGTTCTGATTTCACGAAGGGCGAGGGCGGCGGTAGCCGACCGGTGGAGGCATGGACCATGGACATGCTGTCCTCAACCGTCACCGATTGCGGGCCTTCCGCCTGCTCATCCAACTCCGTGCGACCGAGGCAGGGAAGAAGAAGGGTCTCTTTCGCCAGCAGCAGGTGGGAGCGGTTGGGCTTGGTCGCGATATGCACCGCGAGATCGAGACGGCGCATGGCGGCGAAGGTCGTCTCAGGGTCGGACATGGCGACGGCGAGATTGCCGCCAAGGGCGACCATGACCTTCGAGCGGCCTTCCGCGATGGCCTCGATCGCCTCGACGGCGTTATGGCCGTGGGCTTCGGGCGGATCGAAGCCAAAGACGCGCTTGATGCCGTCGCGCAGGGCTTTGGGCGCCTTTTCGTCGATGCCGACCGTGCGGTCTCCCTGCACGTTGGAATGGCCACGCAGCGGGCAGATGCCGGCGCCAGGTCGGCCGAAATTGCCGCGCAGCATCAGCAGGTTCGCGATTTGCTGCACGTTCTCGGTGCCATTGGCATGCTGGGTGATGCCCATGCCGTAGCAGACGATGACGGACTTGGCAGTGGCATAGACGCGACCCGCCGCTTCCAGGGCGGTGCGGGTCAGGCCCGAGACGCGCTCGATGTCACTCCACTCCGTCAGTTCCAGATCGGCGCGCAGCTCCTCGAACCCTATCGTGTGTTCGGCGATGAAATCGCGGTCGAGCACGCCCGTGCCGCCGGCCGCGAGATCCGCCGCATCGAGGGCGAGCACCGCCTTCATGACGCCCTTCAGCGCTGCAGCGTCCCCGCCAACCTTCACTTGGCAATAGGCGCTGGCGATGGGGGTGGCGCTGAACGTCGCCATTTCAACCGGCGCCTGTGGGTCGGCAAAGCGCTCCAGCGCCCGTTCCTTCAGCGGATTGAACACGATGATGGGTGCCCCACGCTTGGATGCTTCCCGCAGGGTCCGCATCATGCGCGGGTGATTGGTGCCGGGATTATGGCCGATCGAAAAGATCGCGTCCGCATGGTCGAAATCTTCCAGGCTGACGGTCCCTTTGCCGATGCCGATGGAGATCGGCAGGCCGACGCTCGTCGCCTCGTGGCACATGTTCGAGCAGTCAGGGAAGTTATTCGTGCCGTAGGCGCGAACGAAGAGCTGGAAAAGGAAGGCGGCCTCGTTGGAGGCGCGGCCGGACGTATAGAACTCGGCCTTGTTCGGGTCGGGCAGCGCATTCAGATGCGCGGCGATCCGGGCAAAGGCCGCCTCCCAGCTGATTTCGACAAGCTTATCCGTGGCCCCGTCATAGGTCATCGGATGGGTGATGCGGCCGAGATTCTCGATCTCATGGTCGTTCCACCGCAGGAGTTCGGTCACCGTGTGCTGGGCGAAGACCTCCGGGGTCGCGCGCTTCTTGGTCGCTTCCCAGGAGACGGCCTTGGCGCCGTTTTCGCAGAATTCAAAGGTGGAGGTGTGCTTCGGATCGGGCCAAGCGCAGCCCGGGCAGTCGAACCCATCCGGCTGATTGTTCTTCAGCAGCAGTTTCCCACCGGAGACTGTGTTCATCTGTTCGCGCAGTGCGCGGGCGACGGCGCGCAGCGCGCCCCACCCGCCGGCGGGGCCGCTATAGGGATGGATGCCCTCAGATGATGCTGTTTCTTTTCTGTCGCTCATCGGAAGGCTCCTGTTATCGGATGGTGGCTACGCGGCGAGCGCCGCCACCTTCTCCGGCGACATCTGGACCAGCGCCTCGTAGTCACGCAAGAGACGCTCGGTCACAGGTCCGGGAATGAAGGAAAGTTCACCGATCTGGCGCACCGGCGTAACTTCAGCCGCGGTGCCGGCCAGGAAGACCTCGGTCGCCTGGGCCATCTCTTCCGGCAGGATCGCGCGCTCAACCACCTTGATGCCGTGGCGGCGAGCGATGCCCATGACGGTGCGGCGGGTGATGCCATCCAGGAAGCAGTCGGGCTTCGGCGTATGCAGCGCGCCGTCGATCACGAAGAAGATGTTGGCGCCCGTCGCTTCCGCCACCTGGCCACGCCAATCGAGCATCAGCGCGTCGTCGAATCCCTGGTCTTCGGCCTTATGCTTGGACATGGTGCCGATCATGTAGAGGCCGGCCGCCTTCGACGCGGTGGGGGCGGTTTCGGGATGCGGGCGGCGCCACGCGGCGAGGCCGAGCCGCACGCCCTTCATGCGATCCGCACCGAAAAGGTTCGGCCAAGCCCAAACGGCGATGGCCAGGTTGATGCTGGTGAGCTTGGCTGACACGGCGAGCTGTTCCGAGCCGCGCCAGGCGATGGGGCGGACATAGGCATCCGTCAGATTGTTGGCGGCGAGCGTGGCGCGGCAGGCCTCGTCAATCTCCGCCACCGTGTAGGGCACGTCGTAGCCCAGGATCGCGGCGGAGTTCTTCAGCCGCTCGGAATGCTCGGTCAGCTTGAAGATATTGCCCCCATAGGCCCGTTCGCCTTCGAAGACGGCGCTGCCGTAGTGCAGGCCGTGGCTGAGAACGTGGAGCTTCGCGTCGCGCCAGGGGCGTAGCTGGCCGTTCCACCAGATCATGCCGTCACGGTCATCGAAAGGAACGAGCGCCATGGGACTATTTTCCGAAATATTGTTGCGCAAAACAGGGTCAGGTTATGATCGTCTTTCTTGTTAAGTCAATGAAGCTGCCTTAAACTGGGAGTATGTCAGCTATGCCCCCCAGTGCGCCGTCCCCCTCCAACGCAGGGGCGGGCTTGCTCTTCCTTAGGGAGGAGGAGCTTCGTCTCGCGCAGGATATGCTCTTCTTCGCCTACCGGAACTTCACCCATGCGGCGGATGAGGTGTTGGAGGGGCTGGAGCTGGGCCGCGCCCATCATCGTGCCATCCATTTCATCGGACGGATGCCCGGCATGAGCGTCTCCGACCTGCTGTCCATCCTCGGCATCACGAAGCAGAGTCTCTCCCGTGTGCTGACGACGCTGGTCGATCAGGGTTATGTTATCCAGGCGCCCGGCCGGGCCGACCGGCGGCAGCGCCTGTTGAGCCTGACGGCGAAGGGGGTAGCCTTGGAGCGGCAATTGTTCGAGCGGCAACGCGATTTGCTGCTGCGGGCCTATCGCGAGGCGGGCGGCCCCGCCGTGGAAGGCTTCCGCCGGGTGCTTCGCGCGCTGACCGAGGAGATCGGCCAGACCCATCTTTCCGCCATGGAGGCCGCCGCGAGAGAGCTGCGCGCGCGTTCTGCCTGAGCCGATCATGAGCGCCTCTCAACCTGCTGCGCCCGACGGCACGCTGAACGCCCATGTCCTCGTCGTGGATGACGACGAGCGGCTGCGTCGTCTCCTTGTCCGCTACCTCACCGATCACGGTTTTCGTGTCACTGCGGCAGCAGACGCGGCGGAGGCGCGGGCAAGCCTGCGCTCCCTCCGCCCCGATCTCATGATTCTCGACGTCACGATGCCCGGCGAGACCGGGCTTGAATTGGTGGACGACCTGCGGCGGCGCGGCGATCCGGAATTGCCGGTTCTGCTGCTGACCGCCCGCGGCGCCCCGGAAGACCGTATCGCGGGCTTCGAGGCCGGTGCGGACGACTATCTGGGCAAACCCTTCGATCCGTACGAACTCGTGCTGCGCGCGCGCGCCTTATTGCGCCGGGCGGGCGCGGTCGCCCCTGGCGCCGCCACGGTGGATGCCGGTCCGGTCCGTCTCGGAGACGCGGAGTTTGATCCGGCCCGGGGCGAGCTGCGCAATGCCCTGGGCCCCATCCGGCTGACGGGGGGCGAGATCGCTCTGCTCACGGCGCTCGCCCAGAAGCCCAACGAGATCCTCTCGCGGGAGGAGATCGCCGAGGCGCTCGGCATGGAAGAGCCCGGTGAGCGCGCGATTGACGTGCAGGTGACACGCCTGCGCCGCAAGATCGAGCGCGACAGCCGCGAACCGCGCTTCCTCCACACCGTGCGCGGCCGCGGCTATGTGCTGAAGCCGGGGATATGACAGCCGCGGCTTGGAAGGGCTGAGCATGGCAAGCGCCCCAGACCGCTTCCTGCGCAAATTCCTGCCGCGGGGCCTCTTCGCGCGCAGCCTGCTTATCATCCTGCTGCCGGTGCTGCTGCTGGAAGCCGTGATTCTGCAGGTCTTCTACGGCAGCCACCTCGGCATCGTCTCCCGCCGCTTCGCTTTCAGCATTGCCGGCGAGATCGCCTTCACCCTCGATCAGCTCGACAGCAGCCCCGATCCCGCCCGGGAATGGTACATCATGCGGGCGGCGCAGCGGCAGTTCCAGCTGACGATGACGATCGACCCCGGCGCTCAGCTCGCCCATCGCCGCGAGATTAACATCCTGGGACCGATGGATGACGATCTGACCAACGCGTTGCGTCAGCATCTGAAAAAGCCGTTCAACACGGACTGGGTTTCCAACCCGGATTATGTGCTGGTCAACGTGCAGCAACAGAACGGCGTCGTGCATATCCAGATTCCGCGCAAACGCCTCTGGGCCGGCTCGCTCTTCATGTTTGCGGCCTGGGTCTTCGGTACGTCCGTCCTGCTCGTCGTGGTGGCGAGCCTCTTCCTGCGCATCCAGGTGCGCGGCATCCGCAGACTGGCGCGGGCCGCCGAAACCTTCGGCATGGGGCGTGATCGTGGGCCGATCAAGCCGGAAGGCGCGCGGGAGGTGCGGCGGGCGGCGATCGCCTTCAACCGCATGCAGGAGCGTATCCTGCGCTTCCTGTCCCAGCGGACCGACATGCTGGCCGGCGTCAGTCATGATCTGCGCACGCCATTGACGCGTCTTCGTCTTACCCTCGCGATGATGCCGAAGACGGCCGAGAGTGAGCCAGATATCGCCGACATGACGGCCGATCTCGAGGAGATGGAGCGGATGATCGGCGGCTACCTCGCCTTCGCGCGGGGGGAGGGAGAAGAAAAGACCACGCTCACCAATCTCTCTGCGACGCTTGAGGAGATCGTGGCGGCCGCGCGGCGTTCGGGCGCGCGCGTCACGCTGCATGGCGCCTCCGACCTCGTGCTCCCTCTGCGGGCTGACGCGATGCGCCGCGCCATCACCAACCTGGTCGACAATGCGCAGCGGCACGCGCCGCATGTCGTGGTCGGCATTGGCCATCTCTCAGCCCATATGGTGGAGGTGACGGTGGATGATGACGGGCCGGGCATTCCGGCCGGGCGGCTGGAGAGTGTCTTCCGCCCTTTCGAGAGCGGCGGCGCCGCCGGCGGCCACGGGCTCGGCCTCTCCATCGCGCGGGACATCATCCGTGCCCACGGTGGGGAGATCGTGCTCATGGAAAGCCCGCTCGGAGGCTTGCGCGCCTCGATCCGCCTGCCGGTCTGAAATCCTTGGAGGATCAGACGTGCTTGCGGCCGCCCGCGTCATAAAACCAGTCGTCAGGGTAGGGGTACCACCAGCCCTGGCGCACCGGTTTATGATCGATCACCACCATCTTCGAACGGCGGAACGTATCGAGGCCGAGGCGTGACAATTCCCGTCCGATTCCGGATTGCTTCCAGCCGCCGAAGGGCAGGGCATCATTGTCGATCATCGGGTTGTTGACCCAGACCATCCCGGCCTCCAGCCGCTCGGCCGCCTCCATCGCCTCTTCAAGCGAGGTGGTGAAGATCGAGGCGCCGAGGCCGAAGGGGCTGGCATTGGCCTGCGCGATCGCTTCCTCGAAATCAGCGACCCGGCAGATGGCGGCGACCGGCCCGAAACATTCTTCATGGAACAACGCCATCTCCGGCGTGCAGCCGGTCAGAATCGTCGGCTCGTAGAACCAGCCGATGGGGTGCTCGGGCGGAATGCGCCCACCGGTCACCACGGTCGCGCCTCGGTCCCTTGCGTCCTCCACCAGGCGGATCACGCGCGCGCGGGCGGCTTCCGAAACCAGTGGCCCGATTTCCGAACGGCCAAGCCCGGGGCCGATGCGCAAGCGGCGCGTCTCGGCGGCGAAGGCTGCGACAAATTCGTCATGCACGCTGTCCACCACATAAATCCGTTCGGTGGAGGTGCAGACCTGGCCGGAGAGGTGAAAGGCGCCGGTCACGGCACCCGCCGCCGCCACGTCCAGCGGCGCATGGGCGGAAATGATCATCGGGTCCGATCCGCCGGCCTCGATCACCGCCGGCTTCATCTGGGCGGCAGCGGCCATCGCGACCGCGCGCCCGGCCGCGACCGAACCTGTGAAGGCGACGGCATGGGTCTTGGGCGAGGCGATCAGCGCCTCACCCAGGGCGGCGTCCCCAGGCAGGCAGGCGATCAGCCCTTCCGGCAGATCGGCGAAAACCTCCATAAAAATCAGGGTCGAAAGCGTGGTCGGGATTGCGGGCTTGATGACGCAGCAATTGCCGGCCGCGAGCGAGGCCGCCACCGTCCAGCACATCAGCAGGATAGGAAAGTTGAAGGGCATGATATGCACGGAGAGCCCAAGCGGCTCATAGCGCGCATACTGGAAAGATCCCGCCTGGGTGGCGCCCGCAACCTT
>NZ_DATJJK010000167.1:0-17481 GCF_035492295.1 Acidisoma sp.
GGAGTGCGCGCCTTAAGTTAGCGCGCATGCGGCTTGACCGGGCCATCCCAGGCCGTGGAGACTCGTTTCACCCGTCGGCTCACCAGGGGAAGATGGCCCGGTCGAGCCGAGCCATGACAGGAATATCACTGCCTCGGACGAGTCTTCCACCAAGCAGAACCAGCCCGCATCAGCCGCGGTCGTACGTTTTGTCTTCGTATCGTATGAAGCCCACCGGGGCGTGCACGAAATGCATCACGGCAAGATGCGGATTGTCCGGACCTGGATCGGCTTCCAAAGCCGGAATGAACATGCCCTGCAATTCGACCTGTGTGTCCACCTGAAACGGGATGTCTTCGCCGATACCGCCATTGGTGATCCGGATAGCGACGAAGACGTCAGCCGTGTAGTCGGAACCGTCGTCCAGCGCTCGGAGGTCGTCGATCCAGATATGCTGGTGTTCGGCCCCATCGGTGGAAATGCGATCGCCTGGAAACACCCTCACGACCGTTGCCGAGACGTGCCGCTTCGTTCCCCGTGCGCTGCCATCGGGGTGGCGCAGGTGCATGTCATAGTGGTGATGGGCCATCGTCTGCCTTCCAAACGGACGCGGCAAACGTGGCGACCGCTCGCCATAAGGGTCAAGCGACATCCCGATGACAGCCTATGGGATTACTCGCTCTTTCAGCGCGGAATGCGTCCCTCGATCGGATAGGACGGATCATTGTAGCCAGGCGTCGAGGGATGACCGGGCGACACCAGTTCGTTGATGAACGCCTCGTCCCCCGCGTCCAGCCGAAAAGACAGCGCGCTGACGTAATCCTCCCACTGTTCCTCCGTCCGTGGGCCGCCGATCGCGGCCGTGACGAACCGGTTATTCAGCACCCAAGCAAATGCGAACTGACCTGGCGTCATGCCCTTCGCCCGTGCATGGTCCGCAATCTGGCGCGCGATGAGCAGGCTTTCGGGGCGCCACTCGGATTCCAGCATGCGCCGATCCTTCCGCCCTGCCCGAGTATCGGCCGCCGGCGGCTCATCGCTGCGGTATTTCCCGGTCAGCACCCCACGCGCGAGTGGGCTGTAGGGCACCACCCCCAACCCATAGAACCCGCAGGCCGGCAGATGCTCCGTCTCTACCTCCCGGTTCAGCGCGTTGTACAGGGGTTGGCTGACGATCGGACGGTCAATGCCGGCCTCGTCGCACAGGTGGCAGATCTCCGCCACCCGCCAGCTTCGATAATTCGACACCCCGAAGTAGCGGATCTTGCCTGCGCGGATCAGGTCAGCCAAAGCATGCACCGTTTCCGACAGCGGAGTTGCATGGTCTTCCTTGTGCAGATAGAGGATGTCGATTTCGCTCACCCCCAGCCGGCGCAGGCTCCCTTCCACCGCGTGCTGCACATGCCGCCGCGATACACCGCGCGCGTTTGGCCCGGCCCCGGTCGGGTTGGCGCATTTCGTCGCCAGGACCCACCAGCTTCGATGCTCCCGGATCGTGCGGCCGGTCACTTCCTCCGACTTCCCGCCGGTGTAGCCGTCGGCCGTATCGATGAAGTTCACCCCTTGATCCCGAGCACGGTCGACAATCCGAACCGCGGTCGGCTCGTCGGTCGGGCCGCCGAACATCATGGTGCCGAGACACAGGGGCGAGACCCGCAGGCCGCTACGTCCAAGGGATCGATAATCCATGTGCCATCCTCCCACTGTCGCCACCGCGGCGCTTGGACACCCCGCTCCAGACAGGATTGAATAGCCGCATGGAGAATCAATCAACCCGGCAGCCGGGGCTTTCCGCTTTGTTCGGCAGTTTCGCGAAGATCGGGCTTGCGGCCTTCGGCGGCGGGCTGGCCGCCTGGACGCGGCAGGAGATCGTGCAGAAGCGCCGCTGGATGGACGACAAGCAGTTCCTGTCCGGCTACGCCCTGTCCCAGCTCATTCCGGGAGCGACCAACGTCAACCTTGCCGTCTTCATCGGCACGCAGATGCGCGGGGTCGGCGGTGCTCTGGCCTGCTTCCTCGGCCTGACCATGCCTCCGGTGCTGATCGTGCTGGTCACCGGCTATCTCTACCTGCACAGCCAGGGGCAACCGAGCGGGGTGTGGGTCGGGGCCGCGCTGGAGGGCATGGGGGCCGTGGCGATCGGCCTGAGCCTGGGCACCGGCGTGCGATTGGGCCGGCACAACATTCGAGGTGTCGTGCCGATCGGGGTCATGACGGTTATCACCGTTTTGATCGGTTTGCTGGGCTATTCGCTGGTGCATGTGCTGATGGTGATGATGCCCATCAGCTTGTTGCTGACCTGGATCGTGCGGGCACGATGATCCAGACGCTGACGCGGCTGGCGCTGCTGTTCGGCGGCCTCTCGCTGCTTGCCTTCGGCGGTGGGTCCGGCGTGCTGCCCGACATGCAGCGGGCCTCAGTCGATCAGTATCACTGGGTTACGGCCAAAGAGTTCCTCGACATGTTCGCGATCTCCCGCGCCCAGCCGGGGCCAGGATCGTTGATCGTCGTCATGATCGGGCTGAAGGCGGCCGGGCTGGCGGGCGCGATGGTATCCTTCGTGGCGATGTTCGCACCGTCCTCCATTGCGGTGCACGTCATCGCCCGCTTCTGGCATCGCGCAGCGGCCTCGGCATGGCGGCAGATGGTGGAGCGTGCGCTGGCGCCGGTCGCTGTCGGGCTGACCTTTGCCAGCGGGCTCGCGCTGATGCGCCAGACCGAGCACGACTGGAAGGCATGGGTGGTGACAGCCGTCAGCACGGTGCTGTTCAGCTTTACAGAGATCAATCCGCTGCTGCTTTTGGCGGGTGGCGCGGCTGCAATGCTGCTTGCTGCGAGGTAGCGGGTGAGCGTATAGGGTTTACAACCCACGCTTGAGACCTTCATGAGAATTTCAGCCAAAATGGCTGCGTGTACGGGTGATGCCATACGGGGCATCCATCAATTGGCACGTCGACCGTACCGATCCTGAATGGCAACGGAACCGCGTTCTGCGGCCTCCGGCGGAACAGATCTGATCCCACTGCTGACCGCCATTTTCGACGCCGAGTGGTATGCGCAACGCTATCCGGACGTGATCGCGGCGAAGCTGACACCGCTGGCGCACTTCCTGGGCCACGGGGTCGAGGAATGGCGGGAACCCAACCCGTTTTTCCGTGGCGCCTGGTATATCGAGCATTACCCGGATGTCGGCGCCAGCCGCGCCAATCCTCTGATCCACTACCTGCTGTCCGGTGCGGCCGAACTGCGCAATCCGCACCCGCGCTTCGATGCGGCGTGGTATGTGGAGCAGCATCCGGAAGCGGCGGCCAATCCGTTACTCTACCATATCCAGACCGGCCTGAGCCGAGGCTACCTGACAGAGCAGCCGATCGACATCGCCGATTACCTGCCGGCGGCGCCTGGTCCTGCGAAACGCACGCGGGGGAAGCATATCCCGCGGCCACACGTGGATGTCGTGATCCCGGTCTATCGTGGCCTTGCGGAAACGCGGCGCTGCATCGACTCTGTGCTCGCCAATACGGCCGGGCCGCTTGGCCGTATCATTGTCGTGGAAGACCGTTCGCCGGAGCCGGCCCTGGTCAAATGGCTGCTCAGGCTTGCCGCCAAAAAGTCGATCCATCTCGTCCGCAACGCACGCAATCTTGGTTTCGTCCGCTCCGTCAATGCCGGCATGGCAGAAGCCGGCCGCAACGACGTGGTGCTGCTGAACAGCGATACCTTGGTGCCGCCCGGATGGCTGGAACGGCTGGCGAACCACGCCTATGCGGCCCCGAAGATCGCATCGGTCTCGCCGTTTTCCAACAACGCAACGATTTGCAGTTATCCGCACAACGACGGTGGACCGATCGCGTTCGGCCTGCCTGTCGAAACGATGGATGCGGCGTGCCACGCCGCCAACGCGGGCCGCTTCGTCGATGTGCCGACGACGGTCGGCTATTGCATGTATATACGGCGGGCCGCGCTCGACGCCACCGGCCTCTTCGATGCCGAACGCTTTGGCCTCGGTTACGGCGAGGAGAACGATTTCTGCCTGCGTGCGGCGCAACTGGGCTGGAGCCACCGTCTCGCCTGCGACACGTTCGTCTACCATGAAGGATCGGTCAGCTTCGGGGCAAAAGCCGAGGCGCTGATGAAGCGCGCGACCGAGACGATCCTGCGGCGCTTCCCCGACTACACCCGAACCATCGCGCGCCATGTCGGTCGGGGTGAAGTCAACCCGTTTCGTTTCGCCCTCACCGCCGAACTGTTCCGCGTCTCGAAGCGTCCCGTCATACTGATGGTGACGCACAGCCTGGGCGGCGGCGTCCGGCGCCACATCGAACTGCTGACCGAGCGCTTGGGGAAGGAGGCGCATCTGCTGCTACTGGAAGGAACCGACCGTGGCGGCACGCTGTCCGTGCCCTCCCTGCCCGGCCACCCGACATTGGATGTTCCGGCCGAGGGGCTGGATGACCTCGTGCGCCTGCTGCGCTCGATGGCTGTGTCGCGCATGCACATCCATCACCTGCTGGGGATCGACCTTGATATCCAGCGGCTTGTCCATCGTCTGGGTGTCCCATTCGACGTAACGATCCACGACTATTTCCCGCTCTGCCCGCAGATCAACCTGCTGCCGTGGCGGCACAGTCTTTACTGCGGCGAGCCCGACATCGCCGGCTGCAACACCTGCATTGCCCACTGCGCCTCGCACGGCGCGCGTGACATCGTCACCTGGCGCATGGAGCATTCCTGGATCTTTCGTGATGCCGACCGGGTGCTGTGCCCCAGCGCGGATGTCCTGGCTCGTTTGCAACGATACGGCCTGGCGGAGCGCGCCATCATTGCTCCGCATGAGCCGGCTGCCGGCGGCAACTGGCGCATCACACCACCCAGGCTGGTCAAGGGCGAGCGTCTGCGGGTCGCCATCCTGGGCACGCTGGTGCCGCACAAAGGCGCTCCGGCAGTCGCCGCCCTGGCAGTCCTCGCCGGGGGACGCACCATCGATCTTCACCTGATCGGCCATATCGACGGCAATTTCCCGGCGGAGGCGAGACGCCGCCTGAAGGTCACCGGCGAATATGTCGACGCCGACTTGCCGGACCTGATCAAGGCCATCGACCCGCACGTCATCTGGTTCCCGATGAGCTGGCCGGAGACCTACAGCTACACCTTGACCGCGGCGATCGACGCCGGCGTCGCGATTGCGGCCCCACGTCTTGGTTCGTTTCCTGAACGGCTGAACGGCAGACCGCTGACCTGGCTGGCAGATGTCGCCATCACGCCGCAAGGCTGGGTAGACCTTTTCGAAACGATCGCGACCGCGCTGCGGGCTTCGCGCCCCCGCCCGGTACGTCGCCCGCCGGTCGAGGACTTCTATGCCGACCGGTACCTTCGCCCGGCACGCAAACCCGTGCGGCGGGGAGCCAGACCACGCCTGGTGATCATGCCGGAACGTTTCGATATCGGCGCGCCGACGCCCTGCGGCTACATCCGCCTGATCCAGCCGTTCTCCCATCCCGCCATCACCGGTGATTTCGATGTAGCGTTGGCGGATAGCGAAACGGTCCTGGACCAGCCGGCCGATATCATCCTGACCCAGCGCTATGCCATACCCGACAGCGCCAGCGCGAAGCGTTTGACCGACCACGCTCGGAAGATCGGCGCCAAACTGGTCTATGACCTCGACGACGATCTGCTCAACGTGCCAAAGGACCACCCCGACGCGCGGGAGCTTCTGCCACTCGCCAAGGTCGTCCGTGACATGGTGATGCTGGCCGACACGATCTGGGTCTCGACCCCAGCGCTCGCGCGCAGTCTCAAGACACTGCGTCCCGACGCCGAGCTGATCGAAAACCGGCTGGATGAGCGGATCTGGGCCGCTCGGTCTGCCACCTCGCCATCACGCGAATCGCCGGTGCGCATCCTGGCTATGGGAACGACGTCGCATGAGCACGACTTCGATCTGATCCTTCCCGCGCTGAAACGGCTGAAGGTGGAATACGACGAACGCGTCGTCGTCGAGATCCTGGGCATGACGAGCCGATCGGACCTGCCGAAGGGGCTGTTGCGGATCGGGCCGCCGCGCCACGCGGCGGGGTCGTATCCAAGCTTCGTGCACTGGCTGACCTCCATCGAGCCGCCCTGGCATATCGGCCTCGCCCCGCTGTTGGAGACGCCGTTCAACGCCTGCAAGTCGTCGATCAAGGCCATGGACTATGCGGCCCTCGGGCTTGCTATCGTTGCATCTGATACCGACGTCTATCGCGGCAGCATCGCCGACGGGCCGGCCGGGCGGCTGGTGCCGAACACGCCCGAAGCCTGGTATGCGGCGCTGGACAGCCTTGTGCGCGACGCCATGACTCGCGGACGGATGATGGCGGCGGCCCGCTGCGCGTTCGCCGATCAGGCCAGCCTGCTGAAGTCCGCCCATATCAGGCGAGACGCGCTGTGCAAGCTCTTGCACGCCGGTGCACCCATCACCGTCTCGGCCGCATAAAGCCCGTCCGCCATGGCCGCACTTCCCAAAGATGAAGAAGCTGTTCTGCTGCCGATGTTCGAGCAGTTGTTCGATCGAGCGTGGTATGTAGCGCGCTATCCCGATATTGCGGCGGCGGACCTCGATCCGTTGCTGCACTTTATCCGCTTTGGCCTGACGGAGCAGCGTGATCCCAACCGCTTCTTCGACGGCGCTTGGTATCTGGAAAACCATCCGGACGTGTCGGCCAGCGGCTACCATCCGCTGAAGCACTACATGGAGCTTGGCGCCCAATCGCTGCGCCGGCCGCATCCGAATTTCGATGCTGCCTGGTATGTGAGCCAGCATCCGGAAGCCGCCGGCAACCCGCTAATCTATCACCTCCGGGTCGGCTTCGCCGCTGGTTACCCGACGGAAAAAACCCTGAATATCGGGGATTATCTGCCGTCCCACGCCGCCTGCCCCACGCTACCCCAGGGCATATTCGCTGATGTGGTCGTGCCGGTGCGCAACGATTTCGAGCGGGTGAGTTCCTGCCTGACATCGGTCATGACGGACCGCCAACTGCCGATGGCGCGCCTGATCGTTGTCGATGACGCCTCGACCGACGCCGCCATGACCACCTGGCTCGACCAGCTGGCCGCGGACGGGCAGATCCACCTGATCCGTAACCGCCGCGGCCTGGGTTTCGCCGCCTCCGCCAATCGCGGGATGCAGGACGCCGAGGGCCACGACGTCGTCCTGCTGAATGGTGCGCGGACCGTGCCGCCAGGATGGCTGGTGCGCCTCGCCGGTCACGCCCATGCCGATGCCGATATCGCCAGCGTCTGCGCGATGAGCCAGCAGGTCGGATTTGCCGGTGCGGCGCGCGCGCATCTCACGGATCTGCCCGACGACATGCCCCCCGAACGGGCCGATGCGATCTGCCGGGAGGCGAATGCCGGGCGGACGGTGGACATACCGGGGACGACTGGGGCCTGCGTGTATTTCAAGCTGGCGGCACTGGGCGCCGTGGGGGGCTTGGACGCAGGTTCCTTCCCGGATGAAACCACCCTGACCGATTTCTGCCAGCGGGCCAGCCAGCGTGGCTGGCGCAACCGGCTCGCGCTGGATTGTTTCGTTCCACAATCATCTGACGTGCGGCCGGCCGGTGAGTCGAAGGCGATCCTCTTGCGCTATCCCGACTTCACCACACGGGTCAAAGCATCACTGGAAAACTGCGAGCCGTTCCTGTTTTCGCTGCACGCCGCGCTGGTCCGAAGCGCGCGGCGTCCGGTGATCCTGATGATCTCGCACCACATGCGCGGCGGTGTTCGGCGGCATATCGACAACCTGATCGAGCGCTATCGTGGGGTGGCGGATATCCTGTCGCTGGAAGGCGGCGATCGGGTCATGACCCTCTACTGCGAAGGCCGCCAGGCGCGGCCATCCCTGGTGCTGGCGCCTGGGCGGATCGACGATCTGGTGAATGTGCTGCGCTCTATGAATATCAGCCGAGCGCATATCCATCACCTGCTGGATGTCGATATGGACATAAGGCGGCTGATCCACCGCCTGGATGTGCCTTTCGACGTTACGGTGCACGACTATTACGCAGTGTGCCCGCAATTGACCTTCCTGAAATGGCCTGACGGTATCTATTGCAACGAACCAGGTCCCGGCGTCTGCTCGGCTTGCATCGCCGAGAATAACCCGAACGCTGCGCGCGACATCATTTCCTGGCGCGGCGAACGGGCGTGGCAGTTCACCGAAGCCGACCGCGTCATCTGTCCCAGCGCGGACGTTGCCGCTCGGCTTGGCCGGTACGGTCTGGACGGCAAGGCGGTGGTGGTTCCACATGAAACGCAGTTGGAACCGACCTGGCGCGTGAACCTGCCCAAACTCGCAGGCCAAGCCTTGCGCGTTGTCCTGCTGGGTGTGCTGGCGGACCACAAGGGTGCGCATGTCGTGGCGTCGGTCGCCGAAGCCGCCGGGGCCGCGCTGTCGATCCACCTGATCGGGCATGTGGAGCCGCATTTCCCTGCTGACGCGTTGCCGCTTATCCGCCAGACCGGCCGCTATGCCGATGCCGATCTGCCGCGCCTGCTGAAGCAGGCCAAGCCACACGTGATCTGGCTGCCGTCCACCTGCCCGGAGACGTTCAGCTATACCCTGAGCACGGCCATCCAAACCGGCGTGCCGATCGTCGCCACCGACCTTGGGTCTTTTCCGGAACGCCTGGCCGGACGCCCGAACACCTGGCTGGTCGATCATCGCGCCACGACCGAGGACTGGCTTCAGGTGTTCGAGCAGGTGCGGGAGGCCCTGCGGGCTCCGTCGAAAGCACCTGCCGCGCCAAGGCCGCTCAGCGCCGGAAGCGAGAGAACGGCCCCTTATGTTACCTCGACGTCTCCAACCGTCATGGTGGGCGAAGGCCCGCCGTCCACGCCTCGCGGTACCGATGGCGATAAAGGCATGGATGGTGGGCCTTCGCCCGCCATGACGTTGAGAGGTCGGTATGCCTCTCCCAATAACCGCATTGCTCCACGCCGTGCACTTGTTCCGACGGATTTCTACGAAACGTCCTATCTCCGCCCCACGGCGCGCGTGCGGTCCGTGCGGCGGAAAATCGTCATAGTGCCGGAGCGCCAGGACAAGGATCAACCCACCGTAGGCGCCTTCCAGCGTCTGCTGCTGCCACTGGACCACGCGGCCGGGCATGACCACGAAATCGTCCTGGCCGACCCCGAAACCATCACGCGGTTCTCCGGCGACCTGATCGTCACCCATCGGCTGGCCTTCTCAAACCGCGAATCCGCCGACCGGCTCATCCGCCACGCGCGAGACATCGGCGCGGCGCTGGCCTACGACCTCGACGAGGACCTTGTCCATGTCACGCGCGGCGATCCGGAAGCGCACCGGCATGAGCGCGATGCCGACGTCGTGCGCCACATGCTGCGCGAAGCCGATGCTGTCTGGATCGCCAACCGCCGCCTGGCAAATCGCGTGGCCGGTATCCGATCCGACACCGAGGTTCTGGACACCCGCCTCGATGAACGGCTGTGGGACGCCAACCCGCCCCGCGCCCCGTTCTGGCCCGATCCCGTGCGAGTGCTGTGCATGGGCAGCATCCGCCACGGCCGGGATTACGAACTCATCGAGCCGGCCCTGAACCGGCTGCAGGCGGAATACGCGGCCAGGCTCGTCATCGACGTGATCGGCATGAACGGCAACCCTTCGCTGGGGGGCCTGATCCGGCGTCCGCCGATGTCGCGGCAATCCGTCCGCTCGCATCCGGCCTTTATTCATTGGCTCACCGAACACAGGCCGGCCTGGCATATCGGGCTGGCGCCGATGGTGGATGCCCCCGCGAACCGATACGCCTCGGACTTCAAGGTGCTGAATTATGCCGCGCTGGGGCTCTACGTCCTCGCCTCCGATGTTCCGGCCTATCGAGGGTCGATCGCGGACGGTCCAGCCGGCTGCCTCGTGCCGAACCGAGCGGATGCGTGGTATGCGGCAATCGGCAGCGTGATCCGTGACCAGGCGCTCCGGCGTGCCGGCTATAACCGCTCGCGCGCCGCCTTCCTGGAACGCGGGACACTGGCGAGCATGAAGAAGCAGCGCCGGACGGCGATCGAACGCGCCCTGAGGATGACCGGGGCATCCGCGGACGCCTAACGCCTATTGCGCCCAACCGGGTGAAGGCCAACTATTCGGCATGATCTCGATCACGTCCCTACCGGATCGCGGCGTCATCGCCATAGAGGGCGATGACCGCGTGGCCTTTCTGCAAGGACTTGTGTCCAACGATGTGGCGGCCGTGCGCCCAGGCCACCCCATCTGGGCCGCGTTCCTGACGCCCCAGGGGAAATGGCTGGCGGATTTCTTCATCATTGATGACGGCTCCCGCCTGCTGGTGGATTGCGAGCGCCAGCAAATGGAAGATCTGGCGAAACGGCTGTCTCGCTATCGTCTACGCTTGCGGGTGACCCTGCAACCGGAGCCGGAGATGACGGTGCAGGTCGCCTGGGGCGGCAAGCCGGCGGCAGACCAGGGATTTGTCCCGGACCCCAGGTTGCCGGACTTTGCCTGGCGCAAGGTAACAGGCTCCCCAGAACCGACGACCGCGACGCCGGAACAATGGGACCGTTATCGTTTGTCCGCCGGACTGCCCGACGGGTCCAAGGACATGGAAACGGATCGCAGCGTCCTGCTGGAGGCCGGGTTCGACGAACTCAACGGCGTATCCTGGTCGAAGGGCTGCTACATGGGCCAGGAACTGACCGCCCGCACCAAATACCGCGGCCTGATCAAGCGCCGCCTCGTGCCGGTTACCATCGAAGGTCCTCTGCCGGAGCCTGGCAGCCCGATCCTGCGCGACGGAATCGAAGTCGGTACCATGCGCTCGGCCAGGGACGGTCTCGGCCTGGCCACGTTGCGCCTGGACGCGATGGAAAGCCGGCTGACCTGTGGTGACGCCAAGCTCACACCGCGCGTGCCGGATTGGATGAGGCTGCCGGCGACGCAGACCTGACGGTCAGTCGAGCGCCGCGTGGGCGGCATCGGGTGCAGGCGCCTTCGCGTCGTATCTCGGCCGCCGCATGAACACCAGCAAGGCCAGCGACGACAGGGTGGTGAACACCATCAGGCGATAGTCGTTGATATAAGCGATGATCTGGGCCTGCTGATTGACCATCTGGTCGAGAACGGACGCGCCATGCACCGTCGCCGGGTTCCAGTGCTGGGCGACCGCCCCGCCGGTCTGAAGCGCTCGATTGAACGGGTTGACGTATGAGCCGATCTGCTCATGCAGCACCTGCGTGTTGTGCGCCAGAAGCGACGAGGTCACCGAAACGCCGATCGCCGCCCCGATGTTGCGGAACAGGCTGAACAGCGACGCGCCGTCCGTCCGATATTGGGATGGCAGGGTGGCGAAGGCCAGGACCTGCAACGGCAGGAACACAAGGCCCAGACCGCAGCCTTGCACCATGATAACCATGATGATCCGCCATTGCGCGATGTCGGGAGTCCAACTCGTCATCTCGTGCATTGACCAGGACAACGCGAAGATTCCGGCCGCCATCAGCCAGCGGGGATCCAACTTGTTGGACAGCCGCCCACTGAGCATCATCGCCGCCATCGTGCCGATGCCCCGCGGCGCCATGATCAGACCGGCGGCCTCCACCGGATAGTTCGCCAGGTTCTGCAGCCACGGCGCCATCAGCGACGAGCTCGATACCAGCACCGTTCCGGTGGTGAACATCAGCGACAGCCCGGCGGCGAAATTCCTGTCGAGGAACAGCAGCGGCGGGATGAACGGCTTCTTTGCCGTCAGCATGTGGATGATGAAGAGGTAGACCCCGAGACCGCCCAGCACCGCCTCCGTAATGATCTCCCGCGAGGTGAACCAGTCCTGGTTCTGGCCGCGATCGAGCATCATCTGCAGGCCGCCGATGCCCAGCGACAGCACCGCGAAGCCGATCCAATCGAACTTCAGGCTGAAATTGCCGAACGACCGGGGCATGAAGAACAGCAGGCCCAACGTCGCCAGAATGCCAAACGGCAGGTTAATGTAGAAGACGAAGCGCCAGTTGTACATCTCCGTCAGGTAGCCGCCGAGGGTTGGGCCGAGGATTGGCCCCACCATCACGCCGATGCCCCAGATCGCCATCGCTTTCCCGCGCTGCTCCGCGGGGTAGATGTCCATCATCGTCGATTGCGACAGCGGCACCAGCGCCGCGCCGAACACACCCTGCAGCAATCGGAAGATGACCATCTGCGAGAGCGACTGTGCCGCTCCGCACATCATGGAGGTGATCGTGAACCCAATTAGGCAGGTGATGAAAAGGTATTTGCGGCCAAACCGGGCGGCGAGCCAGCCGACCGGAGCGGTCATGATGGCGGCAGCGGTGATGTAGGAGGTCAGAACCCAGGTGATCTCGTCATAGGTCGCCGACAGACTGCCCTGCATATAGGGCAGCGCCACATTGGCGATCGTCTGATCCAGCGCCTGCATGAGCGTCGCACCCACTGTGCAGAGGGTGATGATCAACCGATGCGGCACTCGATCAGAGGAGGACTGGGGCTCCATGGAGCCCTATTAGAACAGATCTCCCCAGGCGCGCTTGTTTATTAGAATAAGTCCCGCCAGGAGCGCTTGTGCCCGGTGTCGATGTCGGCGATCACGCTCATGCCCGCGCGCAACGGTGGGTCGCCCTCCTTGCGCAGGACTTTGATCCGGACAGGGATGCGCTGCACCACCTTCACCCAGTTGCCGGAGGAGTTTTGCGCCGGCAGGAGAGAGAATTCCGAACCGCTGGCCGGGCTCAGGCTCTCCACCACGCCGCGCCAGGTCTGGCCCGGATAGGTGTCGTCGCTGATCGACACCGGCTGGCCGAGGCGCACCCAGGTGAGCTCGTCCTCCTTGGGCTGGGCAGTGACCCAGATATGGTCATCGGAGACCAGCCCGAAGGCGGCGGTGCCGGCGGAGAGGTACATGCCCGGCTGCAACTGGTCGACATTCGTGACATAGCCCGAGAAGGGGGCGTGGACGACGCTGTGCCGCTGCGCCACCAGGGCGCTGTTCAGCGCGGCGAGCGCGGTCCGGTATTCCGGCATCTGCTCGACCGGGGTGTCCGCATCGCCGCTCAGCTTGGCAAGCTGCAATCCGGCGGCGGCTTCGAGCTGCGCGAGCTGGGCCTGGGATGCCTGCACGGTGTAGCGGGCGTTATCGTAGGTGGCGCGCGTCACGCCGCCATTGCCCACCACCGCGGCGTAGCGTTGCAGATTGGTCTGGTCCTCCGCGAGCTGGGCGTGCTGCGCGGCGATCTGCGCCAGCGCCTCGGCATAGCCGCGCTTGGCGGCGTTGATGTCCAGCACCGCCTGGGCAAGCTGGGCCCGGGCATTGGCCACCGCAATGCCGAAATTGGCCGGGTCGAGGCTGAACAATGTCTCGCCGGCCTGCACATGCTGGTTGTCATGGACGTAGACTTTGCCGACCAGCCCGGACACGTCGGTGGAGAGCGAAACTTTCGCCGCTTCGACATAGCTGTCGTCGGAGGAGACATATTGGCCGCCCTGCAGCCAGAACAGCAGCACGCCCAAGGCCAGGGCCAAGGTTCCGCCAAGCATCAGGATGGGACGCAGGAGGCTGGTGCGCCTGGCCTGTCGCTGCGAGGTTTCGCCCGGTGCCGCGGCACCGGGCCGCGCGGCCGGTTGGTCCCGGGCGACCGTGTTCGTTTGCGACATTACCCCGTCTCCTTCATTGTTTCCGCGGGTTGTTCCCGCGGTGCGTTTTGCTCGGGGGCAAGCAGCAGATTGGCCTTCATGCGCTGCAGCCCTTGCACCATGGTGGCGCGGGTTTCGGCGGACAGTCCGGCCCCGACAAAATCGGCCACGGCGGCGCGCTGCCGGCTGATCTCATCCAGCATGGCAGTGGCGGCGGGCCGCAGATGCAGCCGCCAGATCCGCCGGTCCTGCATGTCCGCCCGGCGTTCGACCATGCCGAGCGCGACCAGCCGGTCCACCAGCCGGGCCACCGTGATCGGCTCCACCTCCAACAGGTCGGCGGCCTCCTTCTGGCTAAGGCCGGGGCGGTAGGAGAGCCGCAGCAGCAGCACCCATTGCGCCCGGGTCATGCCCTGAGTGCGCGCGCGCTTATCGGCCTCGACGCGAATCAGCCGCGCGACGTCGTGGAGGAGCAGAAAGAGATCACAGTCGAAGTCTTGTCCCATAGCGGAACATATAATAAGCCTGCTTATTATTTTTAGCCGCGTGGATTCCGTCTATCTGGCCAGCGTACTGTGCAGGACCGGAATGATCCCCGACAAGGCGATCTGCACGCCGATGCCCAGGAGCAGGAACGCGGCGATGCGCGAAACGACACTCCGGCCGGATTTGCCGAGCACAGCGGCCAGATGTTCTGCCGTGCTGTAGGAGGCCCAGATGATCATGGCCATCGCCAGCGCCGCCAGGCTAACCCCGGTATAGAAGGCGGCCGTGGCGGCGAACGTTCCCGGCCGCTCGGTGCCGAGCGAGACCGCGACCGCGATCGTCCCGGGCCCGGTGGTGAAGGGCAGGGTCAGCGGGAAGAACGCGTACCCGGCCAGATCTTCGGTGGCGGCCTCGCTGACCGGCTTCGCCTCTTCCTGCTTGCGGGCCGAATTGCTGTCCGGCGCGGAGAGCATTTCATAGGCGCGGGTGCCGACGACGATGCCGCCGGCGATACGCAGCGCATTCAGCGATATGCCGAAGAAGCTCAGAATATAGGTGCCGGCCCAAAGCGCCACAAGCATGACCAGAGCGGAATAGATCGCGACCCGCTTCGCCAGGGCAATGCGCCGCTCATGTTCCTGCAGCGCCGTCACCTCGTGAAAGATGATGGAACCGCCCAGCGGGTTGACGATGGAGAACAGCGCCGGAAAGGCCAGCAGAAATGCCCCGAGGGCGCCTTGGAAAATCATGGCCTGACCCTAGAGCATGAGGGTGTTAGAGAGAAGAAAGCGGGCGCTTTTTGAAAAAAGCGCCGCAAAAACTTTTATCGACGCTGGGCCGGCGGCGTTGAAACCAGCACGGCCCAAAATAACAAAGTTTTTTTGCTACTTTTTGTTCACAAAAAGTAGCGTTTCCTTTCCTTACTTGCCTTTTTAGAGCACGCGGCCGGCGACTGCTTGCAGTTTCGCCAACATGGCCGGGTCACGCGCCTCCGGGGCGGTGATCAGCGCATATTCCAGGGCGCGGTCGCAGCCCGCGGGGCAAGGGCCCCGCGCGCTGCCGATTTTCGGCAGCACCGCCTTCACCAGGTTGCGCGCCTTGTCGGCATTGCCGAGCAGCACCTTGATGACGGCATCCACAGTTACCGCGTCATGGTCCTCGTGCCAGCAATCATAGTCGGTCACCATGGCGACTGAGGCGTAACAAATCTCCGCCTCGCGGGCGAGCTTGGCTTCCGGCATGTTGGTCATGCCGATCACCGAGTAGCCCTGCGCCTTGTAGGTCAGGCTTTCGGCGAGCGAGGAGAATTGCGGCCCCTCCATGCAGAGATAGGTGCCGCCACGCGCGAACGCGATGCGCTCGGCCTCGGAAGCGGCAGCGAGATGCTTGGCGAGCAACGGCGACACCGGATGCGCCATCGAGACATGCGCGACGCAGCCCTTGCCGAAGAACGAGCTCTCGCGCTTGTGGGTGCGATCGACGAACTGGTCGACCAATACAAAAGTGCCCGGCGGCAGCTCTTCCTTGAACGAACCGCACGCGGACAGCGCGACGAGGTCCGTGACCCCCGCCCGCTTCAGCACATCGACATTGGCGCGATAGTTGATGTCGGACGGCGACAGCGCGTGTCCATGGCCGTGGCGCGGCAGGAACACGATCGGGAGTCCCGCCATCTCGCCGCGTCGGAGCGGCGCGGACGGCTCGCCCCAGGGGCTGGTGATCGCCTCCTCGCGAACATTTTCCAGCCCCGGCAGATCGTAGATGCCGGATCCACCGATGATCCCCAACACGGCTTTGGTCATGATCGCTCCTCACGGTCCCGCAACGGCGACGGAGGGGTGACCCAGCCCGATCGGGCTCGCCGGACGTTCGGCCATACTGCGGCGCAGTAATCACTGCGCGGCTGTCACTTGCAAGGCAATTCCAAGCTAACAGGAAAGCAGCCGGCCCAGGCACCCGAAGGGTGAACCCGGAATCTCGAGATTCCGGGTTCGCTGCTTCGCATCGCCCCGGAATGACGGCGAATCCGCTATTTTGCGACGAACCCTGCCGCATTCATCAGCGAGGCATTCTGCTTGTCGTCATCCTCGAGGAACTCGACCATGTCCTTGCCGGTGAGGAAGATCGGCTTCAGCGCCTGCTTCTCCATGTAGTCCTTGTATTCAGCCGTCTGCGTCACCTTCTGAAACAGGTCGACATAGAACGCCTGCTGCTCCTGCGTGACCTTGCCCGGCAGGAACATCGCGCGCAGCATCAGATACTGCACGTCGAGCCCCTCCTCCTTGCAGGTCGGGATGTCGTTCCAGGATTGCGTGTCGGTGACCTTGGTCTTGTAGGAGATGCGCTCCTTGTCGAACACGCAGAGCGCGCGAACCTGTCCGGCGCGCCAGACTTCGAGGTTCTCGCTGGGATTGTTGACGTTGGACTCGGTGTGGCCGCCGACCAGCTGGGTCGCGGCCTCGCCGCCGGACTTGTACGGCAGGTAGGAGAACTTTGCGCCGGTCTTCTGCTCCATGAAGACGGTCAGAACGTGATCCTCGCGCTTGGAGCCCGTGCCGCCCATCTTGAACGGCGCGCTCGCCGCCTTCGCGGCAGCGATGAACTCCTTCACGGTCTTCGGACCGGAGGCGTTGTCCCACAGCACGAACTGGTCGAGTGCGATCACCGACACCGGGGTGAGGTCGCGCCAGTTGAACGGAATCTTGGCCGACAGCGGCAGCATGTAGATCAGCGAATAGGCGATCAGCACCTTGTTGGGATCACCCTCGCTGGACTTCATGTACATCAGCGCTTCCGCACCCGACGCGCCGCCCTTCAGCGACACCACCATCGGCTGCTTCATCAGATTGTTCTTCTGGATCGCCGCCTGCATCATGCGCGCCATCTGGTCTGACGCGCCGCCGGCACCGGCCGCGACCACGATTTCGACCGGCTTGCTCGGCTCCCAGCCGGCAAAGGCCGGCATGCTCAGCAGCAGGGCCGCGATTGCAGCCGTGGTTTTAACAATCTGTCCCACGTGTTTCTTCCCTATCTATTTGTTCGGCTTGGCAAAACGTGCGAAGCGGCGGGCTCGCGTCATTGTGCCCAGAATGCGGGTGAGTTCAAGCCGCGAACTGCCGCATGGCCTATGACTTTGGAATGAGGTGGGTGCGTCGCTTCGCTTAGCATAACCGCTTTGCAACAGTCCCGTCATCCTGAGGAGCGCGGAACGCGCGTCTCGAAGGATCGACGGCCACCAGCCGGGCCGTGCATCCTTCGAGGCTCGCTCCGCTCGCACCTCCAGCGACAAAGGCAAAGCCTTTGCGCGGGGATGACGGTTTGAGATACGCGCACGTGGGACGAGAGCAATC